>NZ_JBQEPU010000024.1:0-103369 GCF_052045835.1 Paraburkholderia sp. 22099
CCGCCTGCACCACCATCTTCCTCAGGTGCGCCTGCGTCGCCTGGTCCAGTTTTCGGGCATCAGTTTTCGTCTTCATACCCGTATAACGCGCAAGGCACTATTTGGTGCACCCGTCAGTAAAACGATGAAGCCGGAAGCGTTTAATGGCTTGTTAACGGCCAAGACACTTTTCGAGTCTGCTGAACGGTTTTGCCGCTCCACGAACGAGCATGTCACCACCGCTGGCGTTGTGATGCTTCAAGACGCTGTGGAACTGTTCTTTCTCGCGTGCGTGCTTGAACACGCCAGTGACGGTGAGGACCTGAAATTGGAAAAGGCGGGCTTCCCCGAACTCATGGGAGCGTTAAGGGCGCGTGGAATCAAAATTCCGCGAAGCGGGACGTTGAACGCGATGAACAAGGCACGCGTGGTCGGCAAGCATTATGGGCAGCCTTGCGCGCCAAGTGCCGCAGCGGGCTATCTTGAGGCAGCGCGTGCCGCTGTAGAAACCGCTGTTAGGCAGGTATTTTCAATATCGCTTTCCGGCATATTTTCAGCATCTCTTTTAAAAGACGGTGTAGGGAAGTCATACCTTCTGGCAGCGCAGGAAGCCTTCGACCTAGGTGACTTTGGCAAGGCGCTTGTGCAAGTCAGGCAGGCCCTCTTCGTTGAGTTCGAAAGTGACTACTTCGTAGGTGACTATCGCGCGCCTATTGGGACTGTCGTAGCTACCTCACGTGGGTACAAGGCCCCGCTCTACGCGCGTAATCAGGAATGGGCGCTTTCGAAAACCGACCCTCTAGAGCTTCTGATAATCGACTATGAGCGATTACGCTTTGACCTCCTTGAGCTTGGGATCAGCGTGCAGGAGTTTTACAACGTGCGTAGCCGCACGCCAGTCGCGGTGGAACTCACAAGTGGCGACTGGCGCGTAGGTCTGATCGACATGTTCGCGCCTTATGAGCCCGACCGCGAGAAAGCGGAATATTGCATCGACCGCACAGTGTCGTTCGTTTACAAGAAGCAATCGCACGCTGACTCGCTCAGCTTTGATTTCGGACCACCGGGAAAACGGTACGAGACGCGGATTGCAAGAAGCGTTTCGTATCGGCGGGTTGCTTCGCACAAAACTCCGATCGAAGGCTGGCTAACCGAAGGCACAACGGTGCTTTATCTCGGCACGACAAATCCTTTCGAGCAAGGCGGCGATCCATTCGCAAAGGTCTTTCTGAGCCTGCACCCCGGAGCGCCTGGTGTAACCTACTACATCGAATCCAATGCCATTACTCGCACACTCGTGGATTTGGTAGCACCGATCCCATACTTCACGAGCGAGGCTCCTCCAGTCAATGCACCTGCGCCGGACGCTGAGCACGGCAACAATCTTTGATACCGGAGACTGCCGTTGTGGCGAAGGAATGCAAGCCAAATTGTCGAGCTGGGCGGCATTGTCGAAAGTCCATTTATAGCCGAATCGAGACAAATGGCGGCAGTCTCCGACAACCGAACGACCTCTGAAGGACTGTCGAAGTGACGACCAAGCCCCAGTCCCCAGAAACAACCACTACCAACTACGCATCAGCGCATCGGTCAGTTGCATCGCCGACTAGCCCCAACAATCTTTGCCATCCGATCGGTCTCCGCAGCTTGGCAAGCGGCAATTTCCATAGGCACGATGGAGCCGCCTCCGTTTTCCGCCTCGGCGGACTTCTTGCAACTCGCATCGCGTCGTTTCTTCCACGCGGCGATCTTCTTCTCCAGACGCGCTTTGCAGCTTGGCGATTTCGCGGATTTCTCGTCAGCAACGTCTTGCAGTTTCTGTTCAGCGACCACCTTGTCGCGCCATGCACAAAAGTTCAGGCTCGTCTGGTTTGCGTCACAGTTCGCCAGCATGCCTTGCACCTCGCTCGCCGGCAGACCGCTCTGCCGCGAAATAACATCAGCGGGTTCAGGCGGCGTGCCAGCAAATGCGGAAGAGCACGCGAGCGCGAGAGCCACGAAAGCGACTCTCATCGCGCCCCCTGAGCGAATGGCGCAGCCTCTTCACGGCGGCGGTTGACAAGCCCATTTACGCGGCGCGGCGGCAGGCGGCGTCCCTGTGTATCGCGCGGATGCACATAGACGCAGAGCGCCATGTTGCTTGCAACCAGCCTATCGTTGCCACTATTGGCGGCAACAAACGTGTCACGCGATCCGGCTTCCCCTGAGTTATAGACAAAGCTCACCAATGCGTCGAACTGCGCCTGCGTGAGTTGACGGTCTCGCACATTGCGGCGAACGATCTGCTCCGTGAGTCGGACCTTAGTGGCAAGTTGCGCATTGACCTGCGCGACCGACACCGGACGTTGGAGTTCTTCCGGCGTGCAGAAACCAAGGTGAGCAAGTGTGCCGACTCCATAGGTGCAGTTGTTCGCCACATCGTTGTAGTAGCTCATCACGGCACCTTCCCGACGGCGCAAATCCGCCCAGCCGGCAGGGCTGAGACGCGATGATTCATTCGGCATCGTTTCCTCGCGGAGACCAAGTCGACGAGACTCTATCATTCGTCAGCGGAGAAAGGGATTGCTGGCTATGACTTGTCACTACTAGTGCAGATTATCGGGGCCGCAGTATCGGAGTTTCACGCTGAGGGGCCATAGCGTATGGCTAGTGTTTGCTCGTGCCGGGTCGCTGTTCTTCACGATCGGCATATGCCTACCCCATCGACCGCGCTGACGCGCTTTCCCCTTCAACGACACAACGACCCATGCCGGAAAATAGCCGCTCACATCCATCCCGGTCGACTGACTCAGGTATGCTGGCGCCTTCGGGACAGCTTCCGTTCAAGGGGAGAATATGCGGCGCGTCGTATTCAATCAGAAAGGTGGCGTAGGCAAATCGACCATCGTCTGCAACCTTGCGGCTATCAGCGCCAGCGAAGGTCTGCGCACTCTGGTTATCGACCTGGATGCCCAGGCGAATTCAACTCAATACCTGCTCGGCCCGCAGGCCAGCGAGGCCCATCCCACCGTCGCTGGCTTCTTTGAAACCGCGCTAACGTTCAGCTTCAGGCCCGTAGAAATAACGTCGTTCATTCATCCGACGCCGTTTGAGAATCTGGACATCATGCCCGCTCATCCTGACCTGGACGCGTTGCACGGCAAACTGGAATCCCGCTACAAGATCTACAAGTTGCGTGATGCGCTCAACGAACTCGACACGTATGACGCGATTTATATCGACACACCCCCAGCGTTGAACTTCTACACCCGCTCCGCGCTGATCGCCGTCGAGCGGTGTCTGATCCCGTTCGACTGTGATGACTTTTCCCGTCGCGCGCTTTACACGTTGCTGGAAAACGTGAAGGAGATCCAGCAGGATCACAACGTCGCGCTGGAGGTGGAGGGGATTGTCATCAACCAGTTTCAGCCTCGTGCGAGCCTGCCTCAAAAGCTGGTCGACGAACTCGTCAGTGAAGGCTTGCCGGTGCTGGCTTCGCGGCTGTCTTCGTCCGTGAAGATCCGCGAATCGCATCAGCAGGCGACCCCCGTCATTCACCTCGATCCGGGACACAAACTTTCGCAGGAATATCGGGCCTTGCATCGTGAACTGGCCGGATAGGGGAATCGGCAGACGGCCGAGGCCGTGTGAAAACGCGCGCTGAATGCAGCCTCCCGAAAAATCGACCCTTCAAATCCCGCTGTATTGGCTTGGTAGCCGCTCGCGAAGGGTAAAGCGACACCCGAAAACCGAGTACTCTCGCGTTTTCACACGGCCTCGGCCGGGTTCGGCCGAGATGGAACGAACATCCAAACGTGGGTTGCGCTCAAATATCGGGCGTAGGGAGTCGGATTAGCGGCGCAGTTTCGGCTCCTAACCGACCGTAGTCGAGCAAACCTGGTGAACTGCCGCTTTGTCCGTCGCCGAGCCGCTGTGCCCGACCCCCAAGGGACCGTCAGTCTTCCCGATAGCAGCCGCTCGTTGACGAATATCTCGTCTTTGATGCGACGCAGCGCATCTTCGATTCGACCTCAATAATGGCTTTGCCGGCTGGACCTTTCCAAAGTCCGCGGTGATATCGGGACCTGTCGAGGGTTCCGCATACCGCTTCCTGGCAATTACAAGCCATCAATTTAGATAGGCTCTTTTTGTTGATTGCGTACGGTAGTCTCCGCTATTGACGGGGCTGCAACTTCGTTCATCGCGTCACAGCAATCGCGCGGCGGGCTATTTTCAACGCAATAAGTCAACGTCCGCGCGCATTCCAAATCAGGAGACGGACATGGATTCGAGCACTATTTCTTTCAAGGCAAGTAACGGGTTATTTGTTGGCAGGGAGGAGCCCACGAACCTGATACTGGCCACAAAGCCAGGCGTGGATTCTTTTGGCAAGTTCACGGTGCAAGTCGTAGCGCCGGGCAAGATCACCTTGCTTGCGGATAATGGGCTTTATCTCTCGAGGATCAGCGGCCTATTTCCACATTCAAGCAACGACTGCATTCTGGCCACGAAAAAGACCGTCGATGAGTTTTGCGTGTTCTCATATCAGTACGCCCCCGCCTCTCCCTCTTTAGTGCTGCAGGCGGATAACGGACTCTATGTCTCCGTTGGATCAAATCAGGACGTTGATAACGCTCTCATTCCGGGAAAGAAGGACATCGACCCATCTTGCTACTTCCAGTTGATTGGATCGATTCCCAGTTCCAACGTCCGGGACGGTACCTTCAAACTTCCGCCGAATACGAGGTTTGGCGTGACTGGGCTTGTGAACTCGGCCACACCCCAGGAAATCGCCGTCTTCATCGGCGACAATCCGAAGCCCTACACCCTGACTGGCAAGCCGGGGACTCAGGATGGTCAGATGGGCACCGTGATCCTCGAATCCGACAGTACCGGCGTTGTTCGCCTTACCGTGACGGCAAACGGCAAGCAGTCGAAGGTGATGTCGCGTCAAGTCGACCTGAATCAGACAATCTACTTCGGCCTCCTCGGATCGGAGGATGGCACCGATAACGACTACAACGACTGTCTTGCGATTCTCAACTGGCCTCTTGGCTAGACGCCAGTCCGGTTGCTGGGGGAGATCTCCTTCATCCAGCCGGGGCGAACTTGTCAGAAGGCGCATAAGGTCAAGCAGGAGTGACGTGCCCAGCGCGTGAAGTTGCCGGGTAGAAGTACCCAATGTTAACTTCGGAGTGGAAAAATGACGCAACAGTCAGAGAATGGTCAAAAGCAACAAGAAACGCCTGCTGCGATCGGCAGTCAGGCCGCAGGAGTATTCGGCGGTGTTTCACTGATGTCCCAGCCAGAAGAATTGGCAAGCGGCTGGCCTGGCACGATGCAGGACTTTGGTACTCGTGACTGGATGCACTATGACTGGACCTTGTCGGAGGCTGAGTACAATTGCCGCGTGCTGTACTGGACCGGTCATGATTCGGGTAGTCCGCTCTGTACGATCCCGGTCCTTACAGGCAAGTGGCTCATCATTAACAAGTCCAATATGGACATCCGGTGCCGCAATGCAACACAAAAGAGCGGTACGTACCTGGTTGTAAAGGCAGGTACCATCGTCGATGCCTACGCGATCAACACGAATGATGAAACCGCTCAATCGATGTTCGCTGTTCCGGGCGGCGCGAATCCGGATCAGACCACCAAGCCTTATGTGCTGCCCCATGCTTCCGCAACGGTGCTTGGTGGCATCAAGGTAGGTCAAGGCCTGGAGATCTCAGCCGACGGTACGTTGTCGGTAGACCTTTCGGCTCTCCAGGCGCTGCTGGCCCCCAAAACGAACGTAGGGCCTGGGCCTGTTTCGACACCTCAGCCTCATACCCAAGTCGGGGATGGCACGTTCAAGCTTCCGCCGGGCACGAGGTTTAGCGTAACGGCGCTGGCCGAATCCACCTCCGAACAGACGGTTGAAATATATGTCGGCCAATCCGAAAAGCCGCGTCCGCTGTCAGGTCCGGGAGCGGACGGTATTCGCAGCATAGGAACAACGATCCTTGATGCAGACAGTACGGGGATAGTCCGCATCACTGTGTCGGCAAACGGCAAACCGTCGAAAATAGTATCGAGCCAGGTCGATATCCAGCCTTCTGGCGGCAAAACAATCTCCTTCGGGTTTGTTGGGTCGGACGATGGCACTCGTAACGACAACGACTACAACGCCGCTATCGTCTTTCTTAGCTGGCCGGTCCAACAGACCTAGCGATTATGCTGGTCGGCGCGACATGTATGGTTTGATTGACGCGCTAAGTCGTTGTTGATGTATAGGGTAAGGCGAGTGCGGTCACGCCGCACTCGCACGTTGCATGGCGCCGGCCTCGCGGAAACAGGATTGCACCGTGTCAGTCACGACTGCACCTGACGGTCATTGATGCCGGAGGAACTGCGGCCATGAGTCGCCTGGGCCGAAGCCGCGGACGATCTGTCAGAACTCGATTGGCGCGGTCGTGTCGGCAACCATTACATAAGTTAGTCCCGCATTAAAATGCGGCGGCTCCGCGAGAGCAAGCTGGGAAACACATCAGAAACAGCGCAAGCATAAACAGCCGACGCATATCAATGCTCCAGAGAGATTTTGAGCAAGAAGCTTCTCCTCGACACTTCTTTTCAAAAAGACCTCCAGAAGTTGGAATAATGCCGAACCATTGGATTACCGAACAAGAATCACGATATTCTTCCGATCCGGCGGAATCAGCTCAAGCGCATCCATCTTCTCGCGCCGCACCGTCGAACGTTTGGTTTGGCAATTAAAACAATCAATCTTCAACTAGGGGTAAAACAATCATGCTATTGGGTCGAATCGCTATCTATGGTCTCGCCGTGTCCATTCTCGCCGGATGCGCGGCAGGCCGGACAACTGTCGAGGTCTCCGCGCCTCAAGGCAAAAATCCTGCAACGGGGAAATACGTACGCATTGATTCCGTACAGGACAAACGCACGTTCACCGTCGCCCCTCCCAGCGCCGACATGGCGTCACTGGATCCGGCTGAAGATTCTGGCGATGCGTCGAAAGCTCGCGCGATCGGTCGGAAGAGAAACAGTTATGGCAAGGCGCTCGGCGACGTGGTGCTTCCCGAAGGCAAGACGGTCTCCGGCCTCGTTGAAAGCGCATTGGCTACCGGCTTTCAGGAGGCCGGCTACATCGTCGTGAAGCAGGACGACCCCAACTTTGCCGCCGCCACTCCGGTGACGGCACACATCATCGATTTCTGGGCATGGTTCCAGCCCGGCTTCTGGTCCATCTCAACCAACCAGAAGTCGGAACTGCAGTTGTCAGGCGATGTCGGCGCGCTTCATGGTGAGCAGACCGTCAAGACGCGCGTTAGCGAATCCAAGCAAGTCGTGGTTGCCAGCGACTGGCAGGAGATCGTGGAAAAAGGCCTGTCGGCGATTACGCTGCGGACCAAGGATCTGTTAAGCGGGAAGTAGGTCCATCGAGGAGCGAGCCTCCTCGCTCCTCATGAAGATGGCAAGCGCGTCTAGCTTGCTGGTCCAGAACCGCAACCGGTATCTGGACCAGCGAAGCGCCAGCAAAAACCGCCGCCACTCACTTATTAACCATCTTCGCCGGCACACTAATCGCCAGCAACCCGCCAAGCACGAGAAACCCGGCCAGCATATACATCCCCGAATCGTTCGCCGAGGTTGCCTGCTTGAGCCACCCCACCGCATACGGACTGAGAAAGCCCGCCAGATTCCCAATCGAATTAATCATCGCAATCCCGGCCGCCGCGCCCGTACCCGCAAGAATCGCGGTCGGCAAACTCCAGAACAGCGGCAACGTGGTGAGAATCCCCATCGTGGCGAGCGTGAGCGAAGCCATCGCCAATACCGTGTTGTGCGTCCACACAACAGAAAGAATCAACCCGATCGCGCCCGCGAACGCCGGCAACGCGATATGCCAGCGCCGCTCGCGGTGGCGGTCCGCGCTACGCGACACGAGCACCATCGCCACCACGGCCGCCGCGAACGGAATCGCGGACAACAAGCCGATCGCGAACGCGTCGGTCACGCCGGTCGTCTTGATGATGGTCGGCAGCCAGAAGCTCACGCCATAAAGACCCATCACGAACGAGAAGTACGTGAGGCTCAGCATCAGCACGCGCCCGCTCGTGAGCACCTGGCGGATCGGCATGTCGTGCTTGGTGGCTTCCTCCGCGGACACATGGCGCTCGAGCAACTCTTTCTCTTCGGCGGTAAGCCACTTGGCCTTCGCGATGCGGTCGTCGAGGATGAAGAACACCAGAATGCCGACCAGCACCGACGGAATACCTTCGAGCAGAAACAGCCACTGCCAGCCGTGCCAGCCGTTCGCGCCGTTGAAGCTCTTCATGATGTAGCCCGAGATCGGACCGCCGATCACGCCGGAGAGCGCAATCGCCGTCATGAACCAGGTGGTCATGCGGCCGCGCCGGTGCGACGGATACCAGTAGGTGAGGTACAGGATGATGCCGGGGAAGAAGCCCGCTTCGGCGATGCCGAGCAGGAAGCGCATGACGTAGAACATGGTGGGCGTGGTGACGAACATCGTCAGCATCGAGATCACGCCCCACGACACCATGATCCGCGCGATCCACACGCGCGCGCCCACTTTGTGCAGGATCACATTGCTCGGAATTTCGAAGATGAAATAGCCGAGGAAGAAAATCCCCGCGCCGAAGCCGTACACGGCGTCGCTCAGACCGAGGTCCGCGCTCATTTGCAGCTTGGCGAAACCGACGTTGACGCGGTCCAGATACGCGACCACGTAGCAGAGCATCAAGAACGGCGTCAGCCGCCAGCCGACTTTGCGGTAGGTGGCCTCTTCGAAGCTGGAAGGCGGCGCACCCGCGCCGGGATGGTGAAGCGGATCTGCGGGACTGGCCATGATGTCTCCTCTTTTCTTGCGGAAATGAAGTGCCGCTGTCGCCCGATTCTATCCGCGCGGAATGGCTTGCATGACGAATAGATACCGGGGGAAAACACTGACATTGCAAGCGGGCCGCGCGTGCGACGGCCCGCGGCGGCAAGCTGGACGCCGCCTACAAGTCACCTGCGCGTCACCTGCGCGCCACCTACACGCAGCGCCCGCCGTCGACTTCGAGACACACGCCCGTGATGAACTCCGCTTCGTCCGATGCCAGATACAGCGCGGCGTTGGCGATATCTTGCGGCGTGGAGAACCGCCCGAGCGGAATGCCCGCGAGAAAGCGCTGGCGATTTTCCGGCGTATCCTCGACGCCCATGAATTCGGAGAGCAGCGCCGTTTCGCCGATCACCGGGTTCACGCAGTTCACGCGAATGCGGTCAGGGCCCAGTTCGACGGCAAGCGATTTGCTCGCGATGATCACCGCGCCCTTGCTGCCGTTGTACCAGACGAGGCCCGGCCGCGGCCGCACGCCGGCCGTCGACGCGATGTTGATGAAACAGCCGCCGCCTTGCTCGCGAAAGTACGGCACGAATTCCTGCACGCTCCAGTAGATGCTTTTGACGTTCACCGCATACACGCGGTCGAACTCGGCTTCGGTCACTTCCATCACCGGCTTGTTGCGATGCGTCGTGCCCGCATTGTTGACGACGATCTGCACGCTGCCGGAGTCTTCGAGCGCGGCTTCGCGCAGCTTGCGCCAGTCGTCCTGTTGCGCGACGTTGCCCGGCACCGCGATCGCCTTGCCGCCCGCCAGCGCGATTTCGCTCGCCACGCGCTCGGCGGCCGCGCCGTTCAGATCGTTGACCACGACGTTCGCGCCTTCGCGCGCGTAGGTCTTCGCGATGCCTTCGCCGAAACCCGATCCGCCACCTGTGACGATGGCTGTCTTACCTGTCAACCGCATGATGTCTCCGCTGTTTGTTGTGAATGGTGATGCGTTTGCGATGAACCCAGTGGCCCAATCAACCACCCCTAGCCGTGACGAATGGCGATGGTTTTCAGCACCGTGAAGCCATACAGCGCTTCGAAACCTTTTTCGCGCCCGTGGCCCGAATGCTTGACGCCGCCGAACGGCAACTCGACGCCGCCGCCCGCGCCATAGTTGTTGATGAACACCTGGCCTGAGCGCAAGCGCCGCGCGAGACGCATCTGCCGCGCGCCGTCGCGTGTCCAGATGCCGGCCACGAGGCCGAACTGCGTGCCGTTGGCGAGCGCGAGCGCTTCGTCCTCGTCGCTGAACGACATCGCGGCGAGCACCGGGCCGAACACTTCGTCGCGCGCGAGTCGGTGGCCGGCGGGCACGTCGCGCAGCAGCGTGGGCGCCTGATAGAAGCCGCTTTCCGGCGCTTCGGGGATCACTTCGCCGTGCGCCGCCATCGGAATGCCGTCGTGCTGCGCGTCGGAGAGGAAGTCCCACACGCGCCGTTGCTGTTTCGCGTTGATGAGCGGCCCGCAGTCGAGATCGGCATGCGAAGGACCGACGCGCAACGCGTGAAACGCGTCGCTCAGACGGTCGAGCAAGGGTTCGTAAATGGCCCGGTCGATCAGCACGCGACTGCCCGCCGAGCAGGTTTGCCCGGCGTTTTGCACGATCGCCGCGACGAGCACGGGGAGCGCCGCGTCGAGATCCGCGTCGGCGAACACGATTTGCGGCGACTTGCCGCCCAGTTCCAGCGTGACGGGCACGTGGTTTTCGGCGGCCATTTGCGTGACCAGCTTGCCGGTTTCGGGCGAGCCGGTGAACGAGATGTGATCGATGCCCGGATGGGATGCCAAAGCCGCTCCCGCCTCGTGCCCATAACCTGTGACGACGTTCAGCGCGCCCGCCGGCAAACCGGCCTCGGCCGCCAGTTCGGCGACACGCAGAACGGACAGACACGCATCCTCGGCCGGCTTGACGACGCACGCATTGCCGGCGGCGAGCGCCGCGCCCACGCTGCGGCCGAAAATCTGCATCGGATAGTTCCACGGCACGATGTGGCCGGTCACGCCGTGCGGCTCGCGGATCGTCAGCACCGTGTAGCCGGCCTGATAAGGCAGCGTTTCGCCGTGCAGCTTGTCCGCCGCGCCCGCGTAGAACTCGAAGTAGCGCACGAGCGCGGCCGCATCGGCGCGCGCCTGTTTGAGCGGCTTGCCGGTGTCGCGGGCTTCGAGTTGCGCAAGTTCCTCCTGGCGGGCGGCGACCAGCATCGAGAGCCGGTACAGCACGCGGCCGCGTTCGGCGGCGCTCGCCTCGCCCCATGCGCCTTCGAACGCGCGGCGGGCGGCCTGCACCGCCTGGTCGATGTCCGCGGCGGTGCCGCGCGCGAGCTGGGTGAACGGCTGGCCGTCCGAGGGATCGAGCACGGCGATCGTCTCGCCGCCTGATCCCGCGGACCATTCGCCGCCGATGAAGTGTCGGGCTTCTTCCATGCATGCTCCTTGAGATCGCGCAGCCGGCACTGACGAGGGGCCGGATACGCAGTGTTCACAAACGAGAGGCACAATCGAGAGACGCGGGACGATTATCGCGCCGATCCGGCGACGGGTGCCACCGGCCGATTGGCTATAATGGCGCATTCCGCACTGTCCGGCCGCGGGGCCGCGGCTCCAGGCGAGCTTCACACGATGCATGCCGCCCGGGCTCACGCACCGCACGCCGTGTTCCGAATTCCATCCTGATCAGAGAGCGCCCATGAGCTTCAATCACGTCCCCGCAGGCAAAGACCTTCCGCAAGATTTCAACGTCATCATCGAAATCCCGGCGCAGAGCGACCCGGTGAAGTACGAAGCCGACAAGGACCTGGGCCTGCTCGTCGTCGACCGCTTCATCAGCACCGGCATGCGCTATCCGGCCAACTACGGCTTCATTCCGCAAACCCTGTCGGGCGACGGCGACCCGGTCGACGTGCTGGTGATCACGCCGTTCCCGCTGCTGGCCGGCTCCGTGGTGCGCGCACGCGCGCTGGGCATGCTGCAAATGACCGACGAATCGGGCGTGGACGCAAAGCTGATCGCCGTGCCGCACGACAAGGTCTGCCCGATGACCGCGAGCCTCAAGTCGATCGACGACGTGCCCGCGTACCTGAAAGATCAGATCAAGCATTTCTTCGAGCAATACAAGGCGCTGGAAAAGGGCAAGTGGGTGAAGGTCGAGGGCTGGGCGGACGTCGAAGCCGCGCATAAGGAAATCAGCGAAGGCGTGGCGAACTACAAGAAGTAAGCTGCGTCGCCACGCTGCTGGCATGACGAAAACCGCGCGGGCCCGAAAGGGCCGCGCGGTTTTTTAATGGGCTTGCCAGGCATGCGCGTGCCGCCCGCCTGGCCTTGCGCGACGCACATAGACGTATTGCATCGCCCGCATGAACCGAAGCCATTTTTATAGTTAGGTGTAAACCCTTATGATCTGTCGCCTGTCGCAGCTTCGTTAATCGCGCGGCATCACCCCGCGCAGACGCCGCGCCAATGCGTGTTTTAGGAGCCCACTGTCCGGATGCTGAATCGCAAGTCCACCGCATCGTCGCCACGCGGGTCGAGCCGGCTGTATGCCATCGTCACCGCGATCTACCGCAAGCGTCCGGTATGGATGGTGTCGTTTTCCGCGAGCGAGGCCAATCTGTCGGAAGGGTTGAGAGCGGCCTGCGCGTCCACGGCCATGCTGGCCGTCGGCAATGTGCTGCACGATCCGACCTTTGCGTGGGCCGCGATCGGCGCCTTCTGGACCTGTCTCGCCGACGCGGCCGGCTCGAATCGCGCGCGTTTGGCGTCGATGATGGGCTTCGCGCTTCTCTCCACCGTATGCGGCGGCCTGACGGCCTTTGCTTCCGGCGCCGGGGCGATATGGGCGGCGCTCGCGGTGCTGATCTTCACGAGCCTCGGCGGATTCGGCCGCATCTGGGGCGCGGCCACCTCGCAGGTGACGATCCTCGCCGCGACCGCTTGCGTCGTGATGGTCGACAGGCCGATGCGCGACGTGCGCGAAGGCCTGGCGTTTCTCGGCGTCTATCTGATCGGCTGCCTGTTCGCGGTCGTGCTCAGCCTCACCATCTGGCGGATTCATCCGTTCGCCATGAGCCGGGCGTCGTTGCGCGCTGTTTATCTGCGGCTGGCCGACATCGCCCTGGACAGCGCCCGTTTGCTCGAACAGCGCGCGGCGCCCGGCGAGTGGGCCACGCATGCCGCGAAATTTCGCGCCGATGCCCGCGCCGCGCTCGAGCGCGCGCGCAAGGCGGTGGCGAACGTGCCCGCGTCGAGAACGGGCGGGCGCGAAACCTACGACACGCTTCTCAGCTTGCTCACCGAAGGCGAGGCGCTGTTCGCCTATCTGATCGCCGTGTCGGGCGCGAGCGAAAAAGTCCCCGGCGACGCCCGGCGCGCGCAACGCGCGGCGCGATTGCTCACGGGCATGGGTAACGTGCTGCGCAGAATCGGCGCCGACGCGAATGAAGGGCAGTGGCAGCGTCTCGCCGATATGCAACAACGCTTGCGGCGCCTCGCGCGGCGTCTCGAAACCGCGCTGATCGAGCCGGTGAAGCTGAAGTCCGACTTCGAACTGGTCGATTTCGCGCCGGCGTATGCGCCGCCCGAGCGTTGGACCGACAGCGCCATCAGACTGCTGACGCGCACCGGGTCGACGCTCAAGGCCAATCTCACGACCGAGTCCGTCGGCTTGCGCCATGCGGCGCGCGTCGGCGTGACGACGACGACGGGCTTTCTCGTCATCCGCGCGCTGGGGCTGCCGTTCGGCTACTGGGCCACGATGGCGACGCTGCTGATACTGCAACCGTCGATTGCCGCGACCTGGCCGCGCAGTATCGAGCGCGCGGCGGGGAGCATCGTCGGCGGCGTGCTGGCGGCCGGCATCGGCTATGCGATCCATTCGCCGCTCGGCATTTCGCTCGCGGTCTTTCCGCTGGTGGTGGCGACGATGGCGCTGCGCCCCGTCAGCTACAGCCTCTTCGTGCTGTTTCTCACGCCGACCTTCGTGCTCGTCGCCGACTTCGCGACGCCGGGCGCGAGCGAGCTTGCCTTCGCGCTCACGCGGCTCGGCAACAACGTGCTCGGCTGCGTGCTGGCGCTTGTCGCAACCTTCTATCTGTGGCCGACGCGTGAAAAGGCCGACTACCGCGCTTATCTGAGCGGGGCGGTGCGAGCCAACGTCGAGTATCTGAGCGCGGCGCTGGAGTCGCCGCGCCGCAGCGAAAAGGACATGGAGCGCTTGCGCAGAGCCGCAGGCCTCGGCAGCAATAACGCGGAGGAAGCGATCGGCCGCGTTCGCCTCGAAAAACTCGAGGACTCGATGATCGACACTGTGACGCTAACGGTGCTGAGTCTGTTGCGAAGAATGGCGGGCACCGCGACGCAGTTGCGCCTGAGTACGACGCGGCGCGACATGCACGATGAACTCGGCGTGTGGATCGCCGCCGTGAGCGCCGACATCGACGCCGCGTTGGAGCGGACGCTACGGCCGATCCGCCACGAGCTTCCGGCGCGGGACAAGCTGACGTCGCTCGAGGCCGATGCGGTGGGTGAACTCGCGCTGATGCAGCGGCTGTTGACTGAGCGGATGCGTGAGGCGAGAGGGTAGCGAGCCGTCGCGAGCGGGTAGGCGGGGCGATCTGATGCGTGATTCGCAAGAAGCACGAAGCGCGGGTACGCATCACGCAGCCAAGGCAAAGCGCCGTCACGAAGCGCCGGTTTCCTGCTCCGTTTCGTCATCGGCGAGCGGCTCCGGCTCGGGCAACGGCAACGCCGATTCCAGCGTGCGCAGCCCCGCGGCCAGCGCACGCTTTTCAACAGCGGACAAACGCTTGACCCAATACTCGGCGCGCGAAGCGCTCGAGCGGTCCGCCAATTCGAACGACGCCAGCACGCGCACCGGCTTGCGCGAGCGTGTATATCGCGCGCCCATGCCGCTCATGTGTTTATCGAAACGCGCCTCCACGTCGACGGCGATGCCCGTATAAACGCTGCCGTCCGAGCATTCGAGCAGATAGAGAAACCACGGCATAAACGCGCTTCAGCCTTTGAACGGATTGTGTTCGCGCAACTCGTCCACATACGCGTGGATGCTGTTCTTTTCGTTGGCGAGAAAGTGGCCGACCGCATCCGCGAAGGCCGGATGCGCGAGCCAGTGCGCCGAGCGCGTCACCGTGGGCAGAAAGCCGCGCGCCATCTTGTGCTCGCCCTGGGCGCCGCCCTCGAATGCGCCGAGTTTTTCCTCGATGCAGAATTCGAGCGGTTGGTAGTACGCCGTTTCGAAGTGCAGGCACGGCACGTGTTCCAGCGCGCCCCAGTAGCGGCCGTACAGCGTGCCGCCGGTTTGCGCGTCGCGCTGGTAGACCACGAGCGAACTGGCGATCGGCCTGCCTTCGTATTCGGCGATCACGAGCAGCAGGTTCTCCGGCATCGACGCGCCGATCATGCGAAAGAAATCCAGATTCAGATACGGACTCGAAAAGTGCTCGCGATAGGTTTGCCGATAGCACTTGCTGAAGAAGCGCCAGTCGGCGTCCTGGATGTCCTCGCCGCGAATCCGGCGCATCGTCACGCCGGCCTCGTGGACTTTGCGGCGCTCGGCGCGAATGTTCTTGCGCTTCTTCTGTTCGAGCGTCGAGAGGAAATCGTCGAAGTCGCGATAGCCGTCGTTCAGCCAGTGGAACTGCACGCCCTCGCGCTGCATCATGCCCATCTCGGTGAGCGCGTTCGCTTCCGTTTCGGTGGGAAACAGCACGTGCAGCGACGAGACGTCGCTTTGCTCGGCGAACGCCATCAAGGTCGCCGCCAGATGCCGCAACGCGTGCGTATCGGCGGCGAGCAGACGGTTGCCTTGCACCGGCGTGAAGGGCACCGCGCACAGCAGCTTCGGGTAATAGGGCAGGCCGTTGCGCTTGTAGGCGTCGGCCCAGGCCCAGTCGAACACGTACTCGCCGTACGAGTGTCCTTTCAGATAGACGGGCGCGGCCGCCGCGAGCTTGCCCGTGCGCGGATCGGTGAGCGTGACGAATTGCGGCGCCCAGCCGGTATCGGCGACCGCGCATTGGGCCGCATGCAAGGCGCTCAGGAACTCATGCCGCAGAAACGGCGTGGGCTGCTGCTGCCGCGCGAGGAGGGCATTCCATTCCGCGGCGTCCACCTCGGAGGGCGACGCCAGAATGCCCGTGCGATAATCAAAGCGTTCCTGATTCAATCTGTGTGACTGTTCCCAATGAGCGACGCGGCGCTTCAGGCGGCGCGTCGTTCGTTTATTCGATTTGTCCGTTCCGTCGAGCCGCAAGGCCGCGGTACTCGCAAGCCGCTCGTGGCTTGCCTGCCGATCCTGCCATGAAGACCCGAATCGCTCTTGCTCAAATCAATGTCACCGTCGGCGACTTCGCCGGCAACGTCGCGAAGATCGTCGCCGCCGCGCGTGTCGCGCACGAAGGCGGCGCGAAGCTGCTGATCGCACCTGAACTCGCGCTGTCCGGTTACCCGCCCGAAGATCTGCTGCTGCGCCCCGCGTTCTATACCGCGAGCGCGGCGGCGTTGGCCGACCTCGCCACGCAACTCAAACCGTTCGCCGGCTTGCATGTGATCGTCGGCCATCCGCTGCGCGAGGTAACGCACGCTGGGTCGCACATCGCGGGGCACGGTCATGGTAATGCAAACGCGCCGATCGAGCGCGGCGTGCCGCCGGTCGACACGTTCAACGCGGCCTCGCTGATCGTCGGCGGGGAAGTGGCGGGCACCTATCGCAAGCAGGATTTGCCCAATACCGAAGTGTTCGACGAGAAGCGCTACTTCGCGTCCGACCCGCAGCCCTTCGTGTTCGAACTGGACGGCGTGAAGTACGGCGTGGTGATCTGCGAGGACGCATGGCATGCGTCGGCCGCGCAAATGGCGAAGGCGGCGGGCGCGCAAGTGCTGCTGATTCCCAACGGCTCGCCGTACCACCTGAACAAGGAAGCGGTGCGCTTCGACATCCTGCGCGGGCGGATTCGCGAAACCGGTTTGCCGATGGTCTACGTCAACATGGTCGGCGCGCAGGACGAACTGGTGTTCGACGGCGGCTCGTTCGTGCTCGACGACAAGGGCGAACTGGTCGCGAAGATGGCGCAGTTCGAGGAAGCCACCGCGATCGTCGAGTTCGAAGGCGGCAAGCCGCTGCCGGCCGCGATCGCGCCCGAGCTGTCGCTCGAAGCGCAGGTGTACGCCGCGCTCGTGATGGGCGTGCGCGACTACATCGAGAAGAACGGCTTTCCGGGCGCGCTGATCGGCCTGTCGGGCGGCGTGGATTCGGCGCTGGTGCTGGCGGTCGCATGCGACGCGCTCGGCGCGGAGCGGGTGCGCGCGGTGATGATGCCGTCGCGCTATACCGCGGACATCTCGACCACCGACGCCGCCGACATGGCGCGCCGCGTCGGCGTGCGTTACGACGAGATCGCGATCGCGCCGATGTTCGACGCGTTCCGCAACGCGCTGGCGGATGAATTCGCGGGCCGCGCCGAAGACGCCACCGAAGAGAATATCCAGGCCCGCATTCGCGGCACCTTGCTGATGGCGCTGTCGAACAAGTTCGGCTCGATCGTGCTGACCACCGGCAACAAGAGCGAGATGGCGGTGGGCTACTGCACGTTGTACGGCGACATGGCCGGCGGCTTTGCGGTGATCAAGGACATCGCCAAGACGCTCGTCTACAGGTTGTGCCACTACCGCAACCAGGCCACCGGGTTCGGCAAGCAGAACGTGATTCCCGAGCGGATCCTGACGCGCGCGCCGTCGGCGGAACTGCGCGAGAATCAGACCGACCAGGACAGTCTGCCGCCGTACGAAGTACTCGACGCGATCATGCGCATGTACATGGAAGAGGATCGCTCGCTCGCCGAAATCATCGCCGCGGGCTATGCGGTCGACGACGTGAAGCGCGTCACGCGCCTCATCAAGATCAACGAGTACAAGCGCCGTCAGGCGCCGATCGGCATTCGCGTCACGCATCGCGCGTTCGGCCGCGACTGGCGCTATCCGATCACGTCGCGCTACACCGAGCCCGTGGAGTGAGCTTCGGGCAGAACGGCTGCCGATTACCCGAAAGAGACTGAAGCGAGCCGGATTGCCGCAACGCATCCGGCGCGGCGTAGAATAAAAATCACCCAATTTCCTTTCACTCTTCCAGACACGAGACGAGGTTCGCCATGAAGCGCATCACCGCAGTCATCAAACCGTTCAAACTCGACGAAGTGCGCGAGGCGCTCGCTGAAGTCGGCCTGACGGGGCTGACCGTTACCGAAGTCAAGGGTTTCGGCCGGCAGAAAGGCCACACCGAGCTCTATCGTGGTGCAGAGTATGTCGTCGACTTTCTGCCGAAAGTGAAGATCGAAGTGGTGGTGGCCGACAGCCAATGCGACCAGGTGATCGACGCGATCATCGGCGCGGCGCGCACCGGCAAGATCGGCGACGGCAAGATTTTCGTCGCGGAAGTGGAGCGTGTGATCCGCATTCGCACCGGCGAGGAAAACGAAGCGGCGGTTTGAGCGGGCCGGCTTCGCACCGAGGCGGTGCATCGTGGGCAGTTGCGGCAGTCGCCATACCGCTCTTCAGAATAAAAAACGGTGCGATACCCTTGCGGACATCGCACCGATACGCGCCTCTCGCAGCAGCGTGAAAAAGATTCTCTCGAAGAACTTCTGACTCGCCCCGAAGGAACTCCCCTCGGGGCACACCGTTCGCTTAGAACGAGTGTTGAATACCTGCGTAGACGCCGGTTTGGTTATGACCTTGCAGCGGGTTGTCCGTGCTGCTTGCCAGACCTGCGTTGTTCGCATTCAGGCCATAGTTGGCCGATTTGCTGTTTCGCACCTGTGCAACCTGCATATCCAGCAGCGTGCGCTTCGACAGGTTGTACGTGCCGCCAACCGTGTAGATCGTCGCATTGCCCGCGCCGTTGTTGCCGTTCACGTGGTAGACCGCTGCGATCAGCGCGGCAGCCGGCGTTGCTTGCCACGTCACGCCGCCCCACTCGTGGTCGAGCGTGGTCGGTTGACCCGGCAGAACGCCCCGGGCACCCGCCGAGCGGATAGCCTGGTAAGCGGCCTGGATCTTGAACTGGCCGAGGAACACGTTCACGAGCGCCGAGTATTCACGCGATGCCGAGAACACGCCGCCGCCTGCGTTGGCCGTATTGATGGTGTCGAGGTTCGCGCCGTACAGGTTGCCGTTAGCCGGATTGCGGATTTCGTCATACAGACCGCGAATCTGGAACAACGAGTTCGTGTACGTGATCTGCGCGCCGGCTTCGCGACCTTGAGCAGTCGTGCCGTTGCCGTTCCAGCTCGTTGCGTTCGACAGCGCGTATTGACCGTAGAAGTCAAAGCCCGCGATCTTCGGCGACTGGTACGCGAAGTTGTTGCTCGATTGCGGCCAGTTGCGGCCACGCACCAGCGATGCCGACGACCAGTTCGATTGACCGAACGGGTCGAAGTCCCACACGCCGTTCGAGATGAAGAGCATGCGGCCCATCGTGAACGTACCGAACTGGTCGTTCGCCAAGCCGATGGTTGCCCAACGATTGAAGAGACCGCCGCCGCCAGGGCCCGAACCCGTCATCGTGTTGAAGGAGCCTTCCAACTGGAAGAGGACCTTGTTGCCGCCACCGATGTCTTCAACACCCTTCAAGCCCCACAGGCTGGTACCCCAGTCGCCGCTTTCCGCGCGCCAACGGTTCGTGCTGCCAGTTGCCTGGCCGGCTGCGCCAGTGCCTTGCGGAACGCCCGACATGTACTCCAGGCCAGCGTCAAGACGTCCGTACAGCGTGACGCTGCTTTGGGCGTGCGCAACAACACCGGCTGTCATCAGCGCAGCGGCGAGCAAAGCTTTCTTCATCTTCTCCTCCATACCCTGTCAAAAAGTGAAACCCAGTACTGCGAGTGGTGTTCGGACGCCAGCAGCGCCGAACAGAAATCGGTACCAGGGAGATTAGCGGGTGGATTGGGTCTCCTGCCGTGACGTGTAGCCTTGGGGCTATCTGGTCGTCATGCCGATCCCTCGCCGACCGGTTCTCCTCTGTGCTTTGAAGTGAAACTACTTTTACTGGACTTTGTTTTGCTACTTTGGTTACTAATTTATCAAAAATACACTTCTGTGGGAGAAGAAATTAGTACCTCCATTGTTCGATGTCTCCAAATTGCAATAGGAATGTGCGCAATAAAGGGTTCGGGGGCCCACAAAACCACCGAAAACCCTTATGCGACAAGGGAACCACGGTTCGGCGGGAGCAACCTTAAGGATTGCCACTATTGACGCTGCAAACGTGGCGGGGTAGGCGGGGAGTTGTAGCTGAGGAGCGGCTCAAAGGCCGTTTTCGCGACGAAAAACGCCTGAATGCAAAGGTGAGCGAAACAAAAAAGGCGCTCGTAAGCGCCTTGTAATACTACATTCACTACAACCCAAATACCGGGTTGCGTGTGAGCCGGGCAGCGTTCATTTGAGGCTGCCGGAGAGGAACTGTTTCAGGCGTTCGCTCTTCGTATTCTTGAAGACCTCTTCGGGATGGCCTTCTTCTTCCACGCGGCCTTGATGCAGGAACATCACGTGATTCGACACGTTGCGCGCGAACGCCATTTCGTGCGTGACGACGATCATCGTGCGGCCTTCCTCGGCGAGCGTCTGCATGACCTTGAGCACTTCGCCGACCAGTTCGGGGTCGAGCGCGGAAGTGGGCTCGTCGAACAGCATGACGTCCGGATGCATGGCGAGCGCGCGCGCGATCGCCACGCGCTGCTGCTGGCCGCCCGACAGATGCGACGGATACTGCTTCTCGAGACGCGGCGCGAGGTCCACTTTCTCCAGGTATTCACGCGCGCGCTCTTCGGCGTCTTTCCGCTTCATGCCCAGCACGTTGACCGGCGCCTCGATGATGTTCTCGAGCACGTTCATGTGCGACCACAGGTTGAAGTGCTGAAACACCATCGACAGCCTGGTGCGCACGCGCTGCAACTGCTTCGGGTCGGACACGCGCAACGCGCCGTTTTTCGCGATCTGCGTACGCACTTCCTCACCGTCGACGAAAATGCGCCCCGAGTTCGGCTGCTCGAGAAAGTTGATGCAGCGAAGCATCGTGCTCTTGCCCGAGCCGGACGAGCCGATCACGCTGATCACGTCGCCGGCGTTGGCCTTCAGCGACACGCCCTTGAGGACTTCGTTGTCGCCGTACTGTTTGTGAAGCTCGTCGACGAAGAGCTTTTGCTTCCTGGTGTTCATCGGAGTCCTTGGCGGGCTTCTTTGCTTGGGAGCGGATCACGCTCCGGGGTTACTTGCCTTGCGGCCGCAGGTAGGCGAGCCAGCGGCGCTCGGCGCGGCGGAACAGCCACACGAGCGCGAAGGAAATCAGCAGATAGAGAACGGCGGCGAGGCCGAACGCATTGAACGACTGGTACGTCGCGGAGTTCACGTCGCGGGCGATCTTGAGGATGTCCGGCACGGTCGCGGTGAAGGCGACCGTGGTGGCATGCAGCATCAGGATCACTTCGTTGCTGTAGTAGGGCAGCGCGCGGCGCAGCGCCGAGGGCAGAATCACGCGCCGGTACAGCGTGAACGACGACATGCCATAGGCGCGCGCCGCTTCGATTTCGCCGTACGGCGTGGCCTTGATCGCGCCCGCGAAAATTTCCGTGGTGTACGCGCAGGTGTTCAGCGTGAACGCGAGCAGCGTGCAATTCATGCCGTCGCGGAAGAACGCGTTGGTCAGCTCGTGATTGCGAATGATCTCCAGGCTGTACAAGCCGGTGTAGCAGAGCAGCAACTGCACGTAGAGCGGCGTGCCGCGAAAGATATACGTGTAGAGCCACACGAGGCCGGCAAGCCACTTCTTCTTCGACACGCGCGCCACCGCCAGCGGAATCGACAGGCAGAAGCCGAGTCCGATCGACACCACCAGCAGCCACAGCGTGATCGCGAGGCCGGTGAAGCGATAGCCGTCGGTATAGAGATAGTTGCGCCAGTATTCCTGAATGATCTCGATCATAGATCCGCCTTTCGCACGCCGGTCGAGTAACGCTTTTCGAGGTACATCAGCACGAAGTTGGACACTGTGGTGATGACGAGATAGATCGCCCCCGCGAACAGGGTGAAGAAGAAGAACCGCAGCGTGCCCTTGCCGGCGTCCTGCGAGGCCTTGACGACATCGGCGAGACCGATGATCGACACCAGCGCCGTGGCCTTCACCATCACCTGCCAGTTATTGCCGATGCCGGGCAGCGCGAAGCGCATCATCTGCGGGAACATCACGCGCGAGAACACCTGCCAGCCGGTCATGCCGTAGGCCGCGCCCGCTTCGAGCTGGCCGCGCGGCACCGCGAGAAACGCGCCGCGGAAGGTCTCGGTGAAGTACGCGCCGTAGATGAAGCCAAGCACCGCGACGCCGGCCACGAACGGGTCGATGTCGATCTGCTCCCAGCCGAGCAGATCGGTCAGGTTATTCAGCCAGATCTGGATGCTATAGAACAACAGCAGCATCAGCACCAGATCGGGCACGCCGCGCACGAGCGTCGTATAGACCGTGCCGGCGCCGTATGACAAGCGGTTCTTCGACAGTTTCGCCGCCGCGCCGAGCAGGCCCAGCACGAAAGCGAACGCCAGCGACAACACCGCCAGTTTGACGGTTTGCCAGGTGCCGTTGAGAAGCAGCGGGCCGTAGCCTTGAAGGAACATATGAGGGTCCTTGACGATGCGTTGCGACGCACCGGCGAAAGACGCGGCCGGCTCTGCGCCGCGTTTGCCGCGAGCTAGGGCTCGCCGTGACCTGCGGCGCACAGCGCACCGCTGTGCAAATCATGACTGCATGGCCGTTGCCGGCCGTGCGCGCTTTTCGACTCTCGTTTTGAAACTGGTCCTGAAGCTATGTCGACTGTATTCCGCAGCCGGCGGACAGCCCCTGCGGCTCGCCGCCCGCCGCCTTCGATTCGAACGGCGGATAGCTGGCGTCCACCCCGATGCGCACGGTTTTCCATTCTGTTGCCACGGCGCTCCCGGCCGTGACGGCAAGCGCCACGCGCAGTGCGAGCTTCTTCATGTTTCTCCTGGATCAAACTGATCGTCGTGATGCGCCGATCCCGGCGACCCGCCGGCTCGTGGCTGGCCGTCGCTATTCTAGGCGGTCAAAATTGTCGCGCCGCGCTGGGGAAATCCGGCCTGCATCGCGCCGGCGGCCTTTTGACGTCACGAGGGCACCGCTGCGATCCCCGGCGCGGCCGGGATGCAGGCGCCGCCCGCTTGCGTCTTCCGCGTGCCCACACGGCTTGAAAAGCGCGGTATTTTACCCGAACAGACACGCGACGCCAGTCCGCAGCGCGACAGCGGCAACCAGGCCGGCGCGGGCGTTGTGCGAGCGCGACGCCGTTTCGGTTTCGCAGACCGTGGTCCGCCGTGGCGGCCGGACATCGGAACGAGGTTCTGTCGCCCGCCGGTCCTCAGCCGGCCGTGGGGTAGGCCGCGGCAGCGGGACCGCAAGCGCCACGCGCCGCGTCGGCGCCCGATTGCGCCGATTTATGGAACGCTCCAGTGCGCCCACGCCGATTGTTTAGCGGCGGCCGTGCCCATACATTCCGTGCATCGCTATTGACTCATCGGAGTACACCATGATCGAGATTCGCCGTTCCGCCGAACGCGGCCATGCCAACCACGGCTGGCTCGACTCGTATCACAGCTTCTCGTTTGCCGACTATGCCGATCCGCGGAACATGCATTTCGGCCCGCTGCGGGTCATCAATGAAGACCGCGTCGCGGGCGGCCAGGGTTTCGGCGCGCACGGGCATCGCGACATGGAGATCGTCACCTATGTGCTCGACGGCGCGCTTGCTCACCGTGACAGCATGGGCAACGGTTCGACCATCCGTTACGGCGACGTGCAGCGCATGAGCGCCGGCACGGGCGTCATGCATAGCGAGTTCAACGCGTCGCCGGATGAGCCGGTGCACCTGCTGCAGATCTGGGTGATCCCGCAACGCGCGGGCGACCCGCCCGGCTACGAGGAAAAACATTTCGACGCCGCCGACAAGCGCGGCCGTCTGCGTGTGATCGCTTCGCCCGACGGCCGCGACGGCTCGGTGACGATTCATGCGGATGCGTCGATCCACGCGGCGTTGATCGACGGCGCGGAAGAGGCCCGCTTCGCGTTGCCGCGGGGTCGCCAGGCCTATGTGCATGTGGCGCGCGGCGCGCTGACCGTGAACGGCGAAGCGCTTCAGGCCGGCGACGCGGCCAAGCTGACCGGCGTCGATACCGTGACGCTGGAGAAGGGCGAGGACGCGGAAGTACTGCTGTTCGATCTCGGCCCGCTCGACGGCTAAACGCCCAACGGGGCGCGCGGGCAAGGATCGACGCGGATCGCTCGCAAGGCATTCATCGACGGAATGGCCGGACGCGCAGCCGCGAGGCCAAACAGAAACGCCACGGAATACCTCCGTGGCGTTTCTGCATTCGCGAGACGGCCGCGCGGGCCGCCGGTCTTCCCGCCCAGTGCGCTTACTGGCTGGCGGCCGGCGCCGACGCCGCGCCCTTGCGATGCTCCCAGCGCTCGCGCATCTTCTCGTGACGCGCTTCCATCTTCGCGAAGCGCTGCTTCAGCGCCGTGCTGACGGTGGTCTTCTGCTGGTCGTTCAGGCCGTTATAGAACTTGAGCCAGGTATCCGTGGTTTGCTGGCGCAGTTGCGCGTCTTTCTGCTCGATCTGCTGGTGCGCGGCGGCCATCGCGTTCAGATCCAGGATCGGCTGTTGCTGCGCGGCCTTGAACTGGCTCTTGATCTGCTCGTGATCGGCGCGCATCGCCTCGTGGTTCTGCTTCATGGTGTCGAGCGCGGCTTGCCACTGCCGTTCCTGATCGGCGTTCAGCTTCAACTGATCGTGCAGTTGCGTGAGTTCCTTCATGAAGTGGCCATGCCAGCCGCCGGGGCCGCCGCGGGCCTCGTGAGCGGGTTGCGCGGCATAGGCGGCGCCGGCGCCGATGGCGAGAGCGGTGGCGGCAACGGCGAGAACGCGCGAGATCTTTTTGGTGGACATATGAGGCTCCTTGTAATGGAATAGCCGACGATGCAACCGGTAAAGTAGGCGGCCTGCATTCGGTAAGACACAGCGTAGAGAACTGCGCCTCGGGCTGTGTTACGCGGCTCGATGCCGCTATTACGGGCCATTACGTGCGGCTTTCACGGTAACACCCGGTAACCCTTGCGGGCCTTATCGAAACAGAAACCCTTCCTGCTGCGCGTTAAACTTCATTCCATGGCTACTCAAATACTTGTTGTCGACGACGACGTCGAATTGCGCGACCTGCTGCGCGACTATCTGGCCCGTCAGGGCATCGAGGTGTCGGTGCTGCATGACGCCGCCTCGCTCGAGCGCAGGCTCGAACGCGAGCGTCCCGACCTGATCGTGCTCGACCTGATGATGCCGGGCGTCGACGGGCTGACCGCGCTGCGCAAGCTGCGCGCCTCGGGCGACGACATTCCCGTGATCATGCTCACCGCGCGTGCGGACGACGTCGACCGTATCGTCGGGCTCGAGCTCGGCGCCGACGACTACCTCGGCAAGCCGTTCAACCCGCGCGAGTTGCTGGCGCGCGTGCAGGCGGTGCTGCGGCGGCGCCGCACGCTGCCGTCGTCGGCGGCGCCGGAGCAGCGCGAGCCGTTCAGCTTCGGCCGCTTCACGCTGGATTTCCAGTCGCGCACGCTGCATATGGAAAACAAGCCGCTCACGCTGTCGGGCAGCGAATTCGCGCTGCTGAAGATTTTCGTCAATCACCCCATGCGCACGCTCACCCGCGAGCGCCTGCTCGAACTGCTGCACGGTCCGGAATACGACGGCACCGACCGCGGTATCGACGTGCAGGTGTGGCGTCTGCGCCGCATCCTCGAAACCGATCCGTCCACGCCGCGCTTCATTCAGACGGTGCGCGGCCGCGGCTACGTGTTCGTCCCCGACGGCGACCAGCATGCGCCGGCCCATTGATTCGCTGTTCGGGCGGCTGGCGCTGCTAGTCGTCGCGGTGCTGCTGCTGTCGCATTTCGCCTGGTACGCGTTGATGCGTCTGGAGCGTAGCCAGTCGCAAACGCGCTATGCCGTCGAGGAAGCCGTTTTTCTCGTCGACGCGGTGCGCCAGCACGTCGCCCGTTCGCCGGATCAGCCCTTGCCGTCACGCGTCAAGCTGGTCGATCCGGCAAGCCCCGACGTGCCCGCGGATAACCCGGATCTGCCGCCGTCGCCCAGCCGTTTTCTCGATGACGTCCGCGATCGCATGCCCTCCGGCACCCAGGTGCGGATCGACCGGCCGGGCCACCCGCCTACGCTGTGGGTGCGCGCCCCCACGGACCGCAGCTGGATCGTCGTGCCGCTGCAGCCATTGCGCCCGCCGCGCTCGATCGACCGCATGGTGCTGTGGCTCGCCATCATTTTCTCGTTCGCCGTGATGGCGGCGCTGTTCGCCGCGTGGGCGTTGCAGCAGCCGTTGCGCTCGCTCGCCCAGGCGGTGGCGCGCTTCGGTCGCGGCTTGCCGGTGCCGCCGGTGCCCGAGCGCGGTCCGCGCGAATTGCGTCAGCTCACGCATGGCTTCAACCAGATGGTGCGTGAAGTGGAGCGAACCGAGAACGACCGCGCGGTGATGCTCGCGGGCGTCGCGCACGACCTGAAAACGCCGCTGGCGCGTTTGCGCCTGCGCGCCGAAATGATGGATGAGCCGAAGATGCGCGATGGCGTGGTGCGCGACGTCGATTCGATGACGCACATCGTCGAGCAGTTCCTGGTGTTCGCGCACGACGGTGCCGATCGCAGCGAAGCGGTCGAAGTGGACGCGCAATGCGAGCGGGTCGTGCGCAGTTATCGCGCGGTGGCCGCGGGTGCGCCCACCGTGCAGACCGAACTGCACGCGGGGCCGGGATTCGTGCTGCCCGCCGCCACGCTCGACCGCATCCTCTCGAACCTGCTGGATAACGCGCACGCCTACGGCGCGCCGCCGATCGTCGTCGCCACGGCGCGTACGCCGCAAGGCTTCACGCTGTCGGTGAGCGACAACGGCGGCGGCATCGCCGCGCAAGATGTCGTCAATGCCAGCCGGCCGTTCGTGCGGCTCGATCCGGCGCGCGGCGGCAACGGCCATAGCGGCCTCGGCCTTGCCATCGTCGAGCGGCTGGTGCGGCGTGCGGGCGGGGAGTGGGAAATCGGCAACCACGGCGGGCGTGGCTTGCGGGTGTCGATGAGCTTTCCGTTTCAGGCGGTGCCGCGTGCCGCGGCCGCCTCGGAAAGCGCCTGGTAGATTCGGCTGGCGCCCGCTCCGCTGTGGCGGTATCGCAGGCGCGCTTGCGCTGCGTGCGCGTTAGTCGGAGAACAGCGTGTTCAGCGCGGTCGCCGCTTCGCTGTCCACCGTATTCCACGTCACCGTTTCGGCTTCGAAGATGTAGTGCGTGGTGTATTTGCCCAACCTCGCGAGTATCTCTTCCTGAATCAGTTCCGGCGCGACATCCAGTTTCAGATACCACGTCGTGGATGACAGGCGCGTCTGGAACGCGCCGTATTCGGCCAGCAGATGGTCGAACGCGTCAGCATCCTGATCGCGACAGACAATGACCAGATTTCCCTTCATGCAAATCTCCCGTTAAAGCGGTAGCGGCAACCTCGATATTCAGGTCGATGATACCTGCTTCGCCACGGGACCCCGAGGCCGGGACTTGCGTTGCATCAGCGAACGCGCTCGATCCGACGCCGGCTCGGCAAGACGGCTTTACCAGACGCTGGCCACCGTGCGCGCGGGCGGCGCGGTGTCGTCGGGCGGGAGCGCTTCGGTGCGGTCGCGGCCGCCTGTTTTCGCCGCGTACAGCGCCGTGTCGGCGCGGCTCATGATCCGCTCGGGCAGATCGTCGGGCGAGAGTTCCGTGATGCCGATGCTCACGCTCAAGCCCACGGAGGGCGGCAGCTTGGGTGAAGGCACCGCTTTCAGACGCAGGCGCAGTCGCTCGACCACCTCGCGCCCGCCGGCCAGATCCGTGGCCGGCAGCAGCAGGCCGAACTCCTCGCCGCCGAGCCGGCCGATCGCATCGGCGCCGCGCAACTCGGTGCGGCACGTCTCGACGAAATGCTCGAGCGCGCGGTCGCCGGCGGCATGGCCGAAGCGGTCGTTGATCTGCTTGAAGTGGTCGAGGTCGGCGATCGCCATGCACAGCGGCTCGTTGTTCGCACGCGCGCGTTCGATCTCGTGGCGCAGCAGATCGAGGAAATAGCGCCGCGACAGCGCGCCCGTCAGCGCATCGTGACGCGCCTCGGCCGAGAGCAAGGTATTGGCCGATTGCAGTTGCTCGGCCAGATCGCGCGTCGCGCGGTGGTGGCGCCGCTCGCGCACATACGAGACCGTGATCACCCACGCGAGCGCAACCGTGCCGGCCAGCGTCAGGAACACCAGCAGATGGTCGCGCTTATGATTGCGCAGCAGTTCGGGCCACGCCGCGAGCGGGTCAACCAGATGCGCCGACAGCCCCGAGTTTAGTCCGCCGCGAGCCTGATAGAGCGACGGCGTGGGCTGCTCGGTCATGCCGAACAGTTGCCCGGCGACGGCCGTGGGCACCCAGGGCGCCTGCTCGCGCACCTGGGCATCAACCTTGATGCGCATGTCCGGAAAGGTTTCGCGGCGATAGATGAGCCTGCGCTCTGACACGCTCATCTGCGTGACGCGCGAATTCGGCAGCGCGTGGCCTTCGAGCTCGCTGTTGTGCGCCATGATGATGACGCCGTTCTCGTCGGCGACGAAGGTCCCGGCATGCGCGACCCAGTGGCGCAGCCGCGCGATCCCGACCTTCGCCGACACCACGCCGACCAGCACACCGTCCGCGTACACCGGCGCGGCAATGAAGATGCCCGGCTCGCCGCTCGTGCGGCCGACGCCGTAGGCTTCCGAAAACGCGCCGACCAGCGCGCTCGTCAAATAGCTGCGCGAGCGCATGTCGACGCCGACGAACGAACGCTCCGCCGCTGACGCGTTATTGATCGAGTCGCTCGATGCGACGCAAATGCCGTTGGCGTTGACGAGCCAGATCTGGTCGAGTCCGGAGAAGCCTTGCGCGTCGTGCAGGAAGCCGCTCACGGCGGTGATCCGCGCGTCTTTCAACAACGCGGCGCGGCGGGCGGGTTCCGTCGCTTCGCCGTTCGCGGCATAATTCTGCGATTGCACCAGCGCGTGCTGGATCAGGTCCATTTCGGCCATGGTCGCGGGAATGGCCCGAGACATGGCGAGGTCGCTGGCGATCACCTCGGCCATGTTGTCGACGATCGAGGTGGACATTTGCCGCTGCGCGCGCAAGGCCGCGCCCAGCTCTTGCTGTACCATCCGGTCCGCGACCATGCCGGCCACGAACCAGCAAACCAGTATGACCAGCGCGAAACTGATCGGCCCGGTTGCCTGGCGCAAGGTTGTCCTGTTCATCGACCCTCTGATCCGTCTGGCTGTGACATGCAACTAGCTCATTCGTGGCAGCGCGCCCGCGCCGTTTCGCTGCTGTTGAAGCGGTTGGCGATAGGCCGCCGCCGTGGTCCGGGATAAACCGCGATGTGGCGCCTCGCCTCCTGATTTTAACCGTCGTGGGGACAGACGCCACCCTTATTCCGGGAATGCGAAGTGCGCGCGGCGCACCGATCAGGTTCTTAACGGCCAGGCCACCGGTTTCTGAATGGCTATGCGGGTTTTCCAGATCGCTTCGGCCGCCGCGCCTTGGCTCTTATCGGACATGTTGGTGTTCGCACCGTGAGCAACGGCTCGCGGCAAGGCATGGGCGGCGTTAGTGAAAGGACCGGCGGCGGAGCGCTGCTGTTATTCGCCGCGATTTGCCATGAAAGGTTGTGCCTGAAACATAGGATGGTGTAGTGTCGTGCCGTCCAAAAGAAGGAAAGCTCGCCAGCCCACGGGCGGCGCCTGCGGCGACGGGAGTCCGGGTTGATGGTTACGGTCCTGGGCGACTCGTCCACGGACACGTCCGTCACCGGTCCACGTGTCACCCACGCTAACGATTTACCGCGCACACGCGTTTTGCCATGCCTGATTTCCGCTTTCCGGACCGATCTTCAGACCGCCGCGGCGAAGCCGCGGCCGCCTTCCCGCGTTCGAACGCCTGCATGAACGGGGAGCGCGCCTGATGGATTTCAACTTCAACCTGAAGCGCACCGCCAATGCGTCGGCATGGCGGGTGTTGCCCAATCGCTGGGACTTCGTCGCCTTTCCGTTGATCATCTGCATCATCGCGATGGCGGCGATCGGCTTTCACGAGACGCTCGCGCCGATGTCGACGCTCAAGACCCAGGCGATCTCGCTCGATCCCTCGAACCTGCCTGAATATGCGATGCGCACCACTCTGCGCATGCTGGCGGCCATGGTCGCCTCGCTGATCTTCACGCTGGCCTACGGCACGCTGGCCGCCAAGAGCCGCCGCGCGGGTCTCGTGCTGGTGCCGATTCTCGACATCCTGCAGTCGGTGCCGGTGCTCGGCTACATCTCGTTTACGGTCACGTTCTTTCTCGCGCTGTTTCCGGGCCGCGTGCTCGGCGCCGAACTCGCGGCGATCTTCGCGATCTTCACGAGCCAGGCGTGGAACATGACGTTCAGCTTCTATCAGTCGCTGCGCACCGTGCCGCGCGATCTCGACGAGGTCTCGCGCGGCTTTCACCTGACCTCGTGGCAGCGCTTCTGGAAGCTGGAAGTGCCGTTCTCGATGCCCGGCCTCATCTGGAACATGATGATGTCGATGTCGGGCGGCTGGTTCTTCGTGGTCGCCTCCGAGGCGATCACGGTCGGCAATCGTTCGATCACGCTGCCGGGGATCGGCGCCTATCTGGCGCAGGCGATCGTCGAGCAGAACCTGCACGCGATCGGCTGGGTGATCCTCGCGATGACGGTCGTGATTCTCGCCTACGACCAGTTGCTGTTCCGTCCGCTCGTCGCATGGGCCGACAAGTTCCGCATGGAAACCACCAGTTCGGGCGACGCGCCCGAATCGTGGCTGCTCGACCTGATTCGCCGCACGCGTCTGATTCACCGCCTGCTCGTGCCGCTCGGCTGGATGTTCGCGAAGGCCGCGCGCGTGCCGTTCCGCTTGCCGGCGATCCAGGGGCGGCGCTTTCAGATGCCGCGGATCCAGAAGCGCTCGCGCGTTGGCGACATCGCGTGGGCGGCGCTGGTGCTGGCCGGCACCGTGTACGTGGTGTATCGGGTGTTCATCTACGTGCGCACCGGCGTCTCGCTCGACGAAGTCGGCCATGTGCTCGTGCTGGGTCTCATCACGCTGTTGCGCGTGGTGTTGCTGATCGCGCTGGCGTCGGTGGTGTGGGTGCCGGTGGGTGTGCTGATCGGGCTGCGTCCGGCGCTTGCCGAAAAGATCCAGCCGCTCGCGCAGTTTCTGGCCGCGTTTCCGGCCAACCTGCTGTTCCCGGTGTTCGTCATCGCGATCGTGCGCTTCCATCTGAACCCGGATATCTGGCTGTCGCCGCTGATCGTGCTTGGCACCCAGTGGTATATCCTGTTCAACGTGATTGCCGGCGCGACCTCCTATCCGAACGACTATCGCGAGGCGGCCAAGAACTTCCACATTCGCGGCTGGCAATGGTGGCGCCAGGCCATTCTGCCGGGCATTTTCCCGTACTACGTGACGGGCGCGATCACGGCCTCGGGCGGTGCGTGGAACGCGAGCATCGTCGCCGAATTCGTTCAGTGGGGCGACACCAGGGTGATGGCGCACGGACTCGGCGCCTACATCGCGCAGTCCACCGAGGCGGGCGACTACCCGAAGATCATCGTGGGCATCGCCGTGATGTCCCTGTTCGTGACTCTGTTCAACCGCCTGCTGTGGCGTCCGATGTACGCCTATGCCGAAGCCAAGCTCCGGCTCGATTGAGTAATAAGGCAAAACGCGATGCAAAATTCTAAAGCTGCTATGACCGCCGCGCCGATCCAGACGCCGCCGAAGCCGCCGCGCCTCGGCGAAGAGATCCTGCGCGTCAAGGACGTGTGCCGCGGGTTCAACAAGTCGCAGGGCGAACTGCTCGTCCTCGACGACGCGAACCTGTCGCTGCGCGAAGGCGAGATCGTCGGTTTGCTGGGCCGCTCAGGCTCGGGCAAGTCGACGCTGTTGCGCATCATCGCCGGTCTGATCGAACCGACCGACGGCGAAGTGACGTATATGGGCAAGCCGCTCGACGGTCCCGCGAAAGGCGTCGCAATGGTGTTTCAGACCTTCGCGCTGTTCCCGTGGCTGACCGTGCTGCAGAACGTCGAAGCCGGTCTCGAGGCGCAGGGCGTGGCCGCGCGCGAGCGCCGCGAACGCGCGCTTGCCGCGATCGACCTGATCGGTCTCGACGGCTTCGAGAATGCTTATCCGCGCGAGTTGTCGGGCGGCATGCGTCAGCGCGTCGGTTTCGCGCGCGCGCTGGTGGTCGATCCCACGCTGCTGCTGATGGACGAGCCGTTCTCCGCGCTCGACGTGCTCACGGCCGAAACGCTGCGCACCGACTTGCTCGATCTGTGGACGCAAGGCCGCATGCCGATCAAGGCGGTGCTGATCGTCACGCACAACATCGAGGAAGCGGTGTTCATGTGCGACCGGATTCTCGTGCTGTCGTCCAATCCGGGCCGCGTGATCGCCGAGATCAAGGTGCCGTTCAAGCATCCGCGCAACCGGCTGGATCCGGCGTTCCGGCGGCTGGTCGACGAGATCTACGCGAAGATGACCGCGCGTCAGACCGACGAAAAGACCAAGAAGGGGCTGGAGCTGCACAGTTGGCTGCCGCACGTGTCGACCAACCTGATGGCCGGTCTGATCGAGACGCTCGCCGCCGCGCCGTATCATGGCCGCGCCGACATGCCGGAGATCGCGCGCTCGCTGCATCTGGAAGTGGACGATCTGTTCCCGGTGGCCGAAGTGCTGCAACACCTGGGCTTCGCGGACGTGCGCGAGGGCGATATTTTCCTGACGCCGCCGGCGCGTGTGTTCGCCGAGTTCGGCACCCAGGAACGCAAGATGATGTTCGCCGAGCATCTGCTGCGGCACGTGCCGCTCGCCGCGCGGATCAAGAAGGTGCTGAATGAGCGGCCGGGGCATCGCGCGCCGCGCGTGCGCTTCGAGCAGGAGCTGGAGGATTTCCTGTCGGACAGCGCCGCGGAAGAGACGCTCGACGCGGTCATCAACTGGGGCCGTTATGGCGAGATCTTCTCGTACAACGACCAGACGGAAATCTTCAGCCTGGAAGACGTGGAGTCTTAAGCGCGTTCCGGCCGATTGACGCGTTTCAAGTAAAAACGGCAGGAAGACCCTGCCGTTTTTTCATTGCCGCCCGAGAGTTTTGCAGCGCGCTTATTGCAGCGCGCCCCAGCGCGCGACCGCCGGTTCCGCGGACGCCCACTTCCAGCCTTTGTCCTGCCGGCAGGCGCTCGCGGTGTACCAGTCTTCATGTGCGTTCGGGCCGTCGCCGTCCTGCACCGAGAACACGAACTCCTTGCACAGCGCGAGGGCCGAGCCGAACGCGCGCGTCACGCGCACCTGGCCGTGGCCGTTCTCGATCGGCAGCGCATGCTTGACCGCCCACGGCCGCGTCTCGCCGACCGGCATCGCGCCCGCCAATGCGGCGATCATATTCTGCTGGTCGGTGTGCATGGTGCGCATGTAGCGGCCGATCGCTTCGTCGGTCGCGGCCTGCACGGCAATGCCGACGCCAATGCCCACCGCCGGATTCGATGTGATGAGACCGGACGCGACGCCGGCCGCCGCGCCGCTCGCCGCGCCGACCGACGAACAGCCGCTCGTCAACAGGCTCGCCCCGACACAGACCGCGCCGGCCAGCAGAAGCCGCAGCCGGTTGCCGGAAAGCGAAGCCGTGCGGAAAAGCGGACGCTGGCGCCGATCCGCCAGCAAACGCAGATGCAAGCGCGCCGTCATTGCAGCGCGCCCCAGCGTTCGGTGGCGGGTTCAGCCGATGCCCATTTCCAGTTGTCGCCGTCGCGGCAGATCGACGCGACGTAGAACGCGCTGCTTGCCGGCACATTCTTGGTGGCGGTTTGATCGACCGAGAAAACGATTTCCTTGCAGTCGAGTGCGCCCGTGCTGATCGTGCGGCTGACCGTGACGCGGCCATGTTCGTCGTCCTCGATCGGCACCGAGTGAGTGACGCTCCACGGCGCGACCGCGCCGACCTCGAGCGGCCCGGCGATTCTTGCGATGCCGTCCTGCGTGTTCTTGTGAACCACGCGCTCGGAGTACTGGACGCCGGCGCGGGCCGCGGCCACCGCGCCGAGACCGATGCCGGTGGCGACGGCCGCATTGCTGGTGACCTTCGCCGCGAGCGCGGCGCCCGCGATACCGGCGCTTGTGGTGGCGCCCTCGGAATAGAGCGAACTACAGCCGCTCAGCGCCGACGTCACCGCCACTGCCAACGCAACGAGCGCTGTTGTATTGATGCGTCCGCGCCTCGTCGTTTGTTTCACGCCCGCCGCCCACACGATACTTTTTTGCATGTCCCTGTCCGTGCTCCTGCAAGTGTCGCGCGCTCATACTCGAAACCGATGTGTGAACGAGCGGCACGCCTTTCCATCGTTGCAATATGCGCTGCCGCATTTTGCAGGATGCCATTTGTAATTGGCAGAGGGAAAGTGCAAGGAATTGCAAAAGATGATGCGAGGCAAATCGGTTTCTGCTTGCGGTGACCGCCGATTTGATTGGCGATGCGAAGGGATCGATAAGAGATTGCGTGACGCGCTGAACGCGCTCGTTGCACGTTCCTTTGCATCTAGCGTGCGAACTTCCGGCACCGGCCAACCAAAGGCGCGCTCACGCGATTGAATCACGTGAGCGTTGCAGCCGAGGCTTACGGCTCGATTTCTTCCTCGGGGCCGTCTTCGCCGCCGTAAGCGCTCAGGCGGTTGTACAGCGTCTTCAGACTCACGCCGAGTGCCTTGGCCGCGCGCCGCTTGTCGCCGCCGCAATATTTGAGCGTGCCGAGAATGATCTGCTTTTGCGCGTCGGCGAGCGGCGTGCCGATCCACACGCTCATCGCGTCGCCCTGGGTCACGGGCTTCTTCACACGCGACGCGAGGTGCGGGTGCGGCAGCTCGACCGTCTTCTCCGCGAGAATGAACGCGCGATAAACCGCGTTCTTCAACTCGCGCACGTTGCCCGGCCACGACCAGGTGCGCAGCGTTTCGATCGAGCGCTTGCTGAAGCTCTTGTTCGCACCCTCCTGGTGGTTCAACTGCGCGAGGAAATGCTGCGCGAGCAGTTCGCGATCGTTTTCGCGCTCGCGCAACGGCGGCGCGCGCAATGGAAACACCGCGAGTCGATACATGAGATCTTCACGCAGGCCGTTTTCCTTGACGGCCACCGCGGGGTCGCGATTGGTGGCGGCGATCACGCGCACGTCGCCGCTGATCAACTGGTTGCCGCCGACCCGATAGAAGGTGCCTGTCTCGAGCGCGCGCAACAGCTTGACCTGGCGCACCGGCGCCATTTCCGTGACTTCGTCGAGGAACAGCGTGCCGCCGTTCGCGTGTTCGAAGTAGCCGATGCGGCCTTGAACCGCGCCCGTGAAGCTGCCTTTCTCGTGGCCGAACAGTTCGGCTTCGATCAGTTCGTCGGGGATCGCGCCGCAGTTCACGGCGACGAACGGTGCGTTCTTGCGGCCGCTTTGATCGTGAATCGTGCGGGCGATCAATTCCTTGCCCGTGCCGGATTCGCCGATGATGAGAGCGGTCGCGTCGGTGCCGGCAACGCGCTCGATCTGCTCGTACAGATCGAGCATCACCGGCGACGAGCCGTAGAGCAGCCCATACGATTTCAGTCCCGGGACGTCCGCGACGCGTTGCTTCGCGTTTGCCGAAGCGCCGCCGCCGGCGGAGACGCTGGGCGAGTCCACATCGATTGACGTCATAAACGGGGAGTCCTGTGCCAGGGGGTTCGTTGTTGCGGCGCGCAGGCCTGGGAACGAGATGGGCCGAAGCCGTCTCTCACAAAGGTCGATTTAACCACTTGCAGGCCGCTTACGGCAATCCGTGTAACGACGAGCCGCGACATTCGTGCGAAGTCGGTCGAAACTGCCTGAAGCGCGGCCGCGCCGCGAGCGCGCGATAGTTTTACCGGGCACGCGCCTTGCGCGATGCAGCCGATAGGCATGTGTTTCCCGCGCGATGACCTGTCGCGGCTTGGTGTGCGACGAATGCGCGTCGTCATCGGCGATGACGGACCCGGAACCACCCGCGGCCGCTGAACTCAGACGAGGAGTGAATGATGACTGACACCACGCAACAGCTTGCGCTCGGCGGGCAGAAGATTGTCGAGGACCTGCGAGTGCTGCTGAAGGATTCGGAGGAAATGCTGCGGCTTGCGGCCAACGTGCCGGGCGAGGGCGTCGGCGTGTTGCGCGACAAGCTGGGCACGCATGTGGAGACGCTGCAATCCGCGCTCGGCGATGCGCAACAAGGCGCGCAGCGGCGCTATCGGGTTGCCGCGGTCAACACGAAACAGTATGTGCGGCACAACCCGTGGCGCGCGATTGGTATTGCCGCGGGCGTCGGCTTCCTGCTCGGCGTGCTGAGCGCGCGCTAACGCCCGGTTCGGCACGTATCCGCTTCACGACGACAAAGGAGTTCGCGATGACACGACCCAAAATCGGCATCTTCGGCGCGTTGATGGCGCTCGGCGGCTTTCTCGCGGTCCGCTACGTGCAGCGTAGCCGCGCCGCGCAGATTCCGGCGGCGCGTGAACTGAGCCGCTGGGAGGGCGAGGGCGGCGCGGTGGCGGAAACGCCTGCCACGCCCGCCGGTGGCACGGCGGCGGCGACCGCGCCGGCCACGCATGGCGGCAACGGCTCGGCGCATCCGAACGGCAACGGCGGTGCGTGGCCGTTTCCACATGGCTGACCACGCCTTCACGCGGTGCTCGGCCGGCGTACCGAGCGTCGAGCGCGCTCGGGCACGCACTGCCGGTTTGTCTCGATAAAGCCGTATAATAGGCAAATAAACAACAATGACCCATCGCGCATGCGAATTTATCTGGCCATTGTTGCGTTATTGCACTAAGTCGAAGGTTCTGCGTTTTTGCGACACGCTGGCGTCCGGTGCTGGTGCAGCGTCGCGAGGCAACGGACCGCGACCCGTTTTTCCGGCATGCGCGTTAGCATGTTTCTTCACTCACGCTTTCAGGCTCTCGAGACGCGATGCCACATGTACTGATTGTCGATGACGATGCCGGTACCCGCGAGGCGCTTTCCGCCATCATCGGGGAAGACGGCTTGACCACCGCCACCGCGGGCGATCTGCGCGAAGCGCGCATTCAACTGGTCCGGCAAATGCCGGACGTCGTCTTTACCGACCTGAAGCTGCCCGACGGCAGCGGGGTCGATCTGTTCGAAGATCTGGATCCGCGCTCGGGCGTGGAAGTGATCGTGATTACCGGTCACGCCACGGTGGAGTCGGCGGTGAGCGCGCTGAAAATGGGCGCCACCGATTACCTCGTGAAGCCCATCAACATGCAGCGCGTGAAGGCGATTCTGTCGCGCCTGCCGCGCGCGGGCGACCTCAAGGCGGAAATCGGCACGTTGCGCGGCGAGTTGCGGCGCATGGGCCGCTTCGGTTTGATGCTCGGCAACTCGCCGGCCATGCAGGAGGTGTACGACCAGATCGGCCGCGTTGCGCCGACGGCGGCCTCCGTGATGCTGGTGGGCGAATCGGGCACCGGCAAGGAAGTCGCCGCGCAGACGCTGCACGAACTGAGCTTGCGCCGCAAGCATGCGTTTCTGGCGGTGAACTGCGGCGCGATTTCGCCGAACTTGATCGAATCGGAGATGTTCGGTCATGAGCGCGGCTCGTTTACCGGCGCTGACCGTCAGCACAAGGGCTATTTCGAGCGCGCGAACGGCGGCACGCTGTTCCTCGACGAAATCACCGAGATGCCGATCGAGTTGCAGGTGAAGTTGCTGCGCGTGCTCGAAACCGGCATGTTCATGCGGGTCGGCACGACGAAGGAAATCGAAACCGACGTGCGCCTCATCGCGGCCACGAATCGCGATCCCGAGCAGGCCGTGCTCGAAGGCAAACTGCGGCTCGACCTGTACCACCGTCTGAATGTGTTTCCGATCAGCCTGCCGCCGCTGCGCGAGCGTGGCAAGGACGTGGAACTGTTGGCGCAGGCGTTCCTCGACGAACTGAACGAACGCCACGGCACGAAGAAGCATTTCCCGGCGGCGGTGAAGGAAATGCTGCTGTCGTACCCGTGGCCGGGCAATGTGCGTGAACTGAAGAACTACGTGCAGCGCGCGCACATCATGTCGGGGACCGACTCCGACAGCACGGCGACCGTGCCGTTGCAGATCACGTTGTCGAAGCCTACCGCCGGCACGGCGATCACGATACCGTTTGGCACGTCGCTCGCCGAGGCGGATCGTCAACTGATTCTCGCGACGCTCGAGCAATGCGGTGGGGTGAAGACGCGTGCCGCGGAGATTCTCGGGATCAGTCTGAAGACGCTGTATAACCGGCTTGTCGAGTATGGGAATGATGCGCGGGAGGAAGGGGATTCGGCGGATGAGTCGCGGGCTTTGGGTGGGGCGGATGTTTGAAGGTTTTTGCCTGCTCGGCGGCTTGGGTTGTGGTTTTGTTGTTTTTGGCCTTTCCTTGATTTGTTAGTGGTCTATTGGGGTTGCCCCTGTGCGGGGCGGCACCTACTTTCTTTGCCGCCGCAAAGAAAGTAGGCAAAGAAAGCGGCTCACACCGCCAGCTTTGAAGTGGGTCTCCTGGCTTGGAGGGCGCAGTGGTGCATCTGGAATCCGTGCCCTCGCGCACTCCGCGCTCGTGACAAGGCAGTCATTCTTCCGGCGGCGCTGCGCGCGCCGTCGCGGTACTTCATCAAACCGCGGGTAGCTTCGGTGTTTGCGGTACTTCATCAAACCGCGGGTAGCTTCGGTGTTTGCGGTACTTCATCAAACCGCGGGTAGCTTCGGCGTTTGCGGTACTTCATCAAACCGCAGGCAGTTTCTGCGTTCACACTACTTTTCCAAACCGTTCGCGCTGCTCGCCGCAGCCGTCGTTTCGCCGAACGCCGTTGAGTTGCTGCGCGCGTCGGTGCGCCGTCCCATCGTTAGCTCGCTCCGTCCAGCGCCACGCTGAGAACGCCGCCCGGTTGCGGCGTCTCGCCGAGGCGAAGCCGATGGCCCCCAACACGCGCAATGAAACCGCTGGTTTCCGTGCGCGCCGCTTCCGGCGAGCGCGCAGCGCGAGGCGGGAAGTATGACTGCCTTGTCACGAACGCCGAATGCGCGAGAACACCGATTCCAGATGCACCACTGCCCCCTCCAAGCCAGGGGACCCGCTTGAAAGCTGGCGGTGTGAGCCGCTTTCTTTGCCTACTTTCTTTGCGGCCGGCAAAGAAAGTAGGTGCCGCCCCGCACAGGGGCGACCCTAATAGACCACTAACAAATCAAGGAAAGGCCAACGATACCGGCCAACAACCCCAAGCCGCCGAGCAGGCAAAAAAACCGGCGCAACCAAAACCCAACCGGCACACCCCTTGCTCCCCTCGAATACAGACCACAAAAAGACGAGGAAACCGACATGCCACACCACGCCGCCGCGTCCGCGCCGCCCCTGCATGCGCACCGCCCCGAGCCGATCGAGCCGCCATCGCCGCCCAACACGCCGGGCGAGCCGGACATCATTCCGAATCCGACTCCCGAACCAGCCGAACCGGTGCCGCCGCCGATAGGCGATCCACCGCCGCAGCCCACCCAAGCGCCACAAGCCTGTCAGCGTCCGCCGCGAGGCATGCAACTCTGACACGCCCGGCGCGCCGTGCCCCATACTGGCGAGGCGAATTTATGTACTTGTTACAAAGCCGACGCATCTTTTACCGGCAATCCGGCGCCATGAAGCCCTAGACTTCAATTGATGCCGCTCATCGCGGCGGGCTTCCTTGGAGGCAGCGATCATGAGACACCCAGCACTGCGACGTTCCGCGCGCCACGCAAAGCGCGATTCCCGGCCCGACGCGGCCAAAAGCGGTCCGCCGACGTCGCCCGATCCCGCCGCGCAGAACCGCGTCGTGCCCGACGCCCCCCCGGACGGCGAGCACAATCAGGGCGGCGTGCGCCCGGAAGGCCTCGAATACCAGCGCGATCTGGGCTCCGAGCAGGACGCCTGAATTCGCGCCCCCGCAGGCGAAAACCGTCCTAACGTCGATCGTATAAGCAGAAAAAATTTCTTCGCGGCTCGAACAAGTCGCGTGTTCCTGCTCGCCCGTCACATTTGCATACATTTTTATTTCGATTCCTTGCGAAAACGGCACGCGGCTTGCATGCACGTTGCGGCACATATCCGTATGCAACGAAACAACTGAACTAGGTGGAGCGCCAATGAGCAGACTGATCGTGGTATCGAATCGTGTCGCGCCGACGCAGGAAGGCCGTCCCGCAGCGGGAGGTCTTGCGATCGGTGTGCTGGACGCGTTGAAGGAAACCGGCGGCGTCTGGTTCGGCTGGAGCGGCGAGACGGTGAGCGAGCCGTCCCCTCCGGTGATCGAAAAGCAGGGCAACGTGACCTACGCGACCGTGGGCCTCACCAAGCGAGACTACGACCAGTACTACCGCGGTTTCTCGAACGCGACGCTGTGGCCGACGTTCCACTATCGCAATGACCTGTCGCGCTATGACCGCCAGGAGTACGCGGGTTATCAGCGCGTCAACGCGACGCTCGCGAGGCAACTGAAAGAACTGCTCAGGCCCGACGACATCATCTGGGTCCACGACTATCACCTGCTGCCGTTCGCGCGCTGCCTGCGCGATCTCGGCGTGAAGAACCCGATCGGCTTCTTCCTGCATATTCCGTTTCCGGTGCCCGAGGTGCTGCGCACGATTCCGCCGCACGACGAACTCGTCAAGGCGATGTGCAGTTACGACGTGGTCGGCTTCCAGACCGAGGCGGATCGCCAGTCGTTCGTCGACTTCATCGAGCGCGGCCTGCACGGCACCTCGAGCGAGGACGGCATGGTGCACGCGTACAACCGCTTTCTCAAGGTCGCCGCGTACCCGATCGGCATCTATCCGGACGCGATCGCCAAGGCCGCCGAGCAGTTCACCGACCGCAAGCCGGTGCGCAGCCTGCGCGACGGCATGCGCGGACGCAAGCTGATCATGAGCGTCGACCGTCTCGACTATTCGAAGGGCCTGGTGGAGCGCTTCCAGGCGTTCGAACGGCTGCTGCTGAATGCGCCGGGCTGGCACGGCCGCGTGTCGCTGGTGCAGATCGCGCCGCCGACGCGCTCGGACGTGCAGACCTATCAGCGGATTCGTCAAACGCTGGAGGGCGAAGCGGGCCGCATCAATGGCCGCTTCGCGCAACTCGACTGGACGCCGATTCAATACCTGAACCGCAAGTACGAACGCAATCTGCTGATGGCGCTGTTCCGTCAATCGCAGGTCGGCTATGTGACGCCGCTGCGCGACGGCATGAATCTGGTGGCGAAGGAATACGTCGCGTCGCAGGACCCGGCCGATCCGGGCGTGCTGGTGCTGTCGCAATTCGCCGGCGCCGCCGAGCAACTGCCGGGCGCGCTGGTCGTCAATCCGTTCGATCTGTCGCAGATGGCCGAGGCGCTGGAGCGTGCGCTGTCGATGCCGCTCGCCGAGCGTCAGGCGCGTCACGCGGACATGATGGCGCCGATGCGCGAGAACAACCTGTCCGTCTGGCGCGATACGTTCCTCGCCGATCTGCGCAACGTCGCGACGGCATCCTCGGTGACGGCCAACGCGGTAAAGCTCGCTGACGTGACGGCTTCGTCGTAGCTGGATCAGCGGCTGCGCGGGTATCGCCGGGAATGCGCATGCTGGTCACGTCTGAACCGCGATGTAGGGAAACGCGAAGAGAAAAGCAGGGCGCGGATCGCCGTGTGCGATGCGCGCCCTTTTCGTGTCCCCGTGATTCGTGCCTATCGCGGATGCACGACGAGCGGATGTACGACGAAGTCAGGCGGCTTGCGGATTGGCTCGCTGCGTGATCCGCATCATGCTGACCACCGCGGCGAGCGCCGAAAAGCCCGCGGCCACGTACAGCGCGACGGTTGGTCCGTGGTGAGGCGCGACGCCGAAGATCAGCGCGACCAGCGCCGCTCCGAGCGTCTGCCCGGTCAGCCGCGCGGTGCCGAGCATGCCGCTCGCGCCGCCGCTGCGCTCGCGCGGCGCGGACGCGAGGATGGTGCGGTTGTTCGGCGACTGGAAGATGCCGAAGCCCACGCCGCACAGCGCCATGCGCCACGCGATCTGCATGGGCTCGGGATGCGCGCCCAGCGTGGCGAGCAGCAACAGGCCGGCTGTCAGCGTGGCGAGCCCGACGCCGCCCAGCCAGCCTGACGACACCTTGTCCGCCAGCACGCCGGCAATCGGCGCCGCGACGATGATCACCGCCGGCCACGGCGTCATCAGCAAGCCGGTTTCCACTTGCGACAGACCCAGCGTGTCCTGCAACAAAAACGGCAGCGACACGAAGGCGAGCATCTGCGCGCAGAACGAACAGACCGAGGTGCCGATCGACAGCGCGAACACCGGAATCCTCAGCAAGTCGATCGGCAGCAGGGGCGCCGCCTGAGTCAACTGACGGCGCACGAAGAAGTAACCGATCACCACGGCCGCGAGCACTTCGAGCACCACATAGCCGCGCTGTTCGCCGTGGCCGAGGCCGTCGAGCGCGAAAATCAGCAAGCCGAACACGAACGCGTTCATCACCGCGCTCAGGTAGTCGTAGGGCGACTCATGGCCGGGATTCAACGGCAAAGCCTTGAAGCCGCCGACGATCGCCGCGATGCCGATCGGCACGTTGATCGCGAACAGCCACGGCCACGCAGCGACGGCGAGCACGCCGGAGGCGACCGTCGGCCCGACCGCCGACGACACCGCCACCACCATCGCGTTGATCGCGATGCCGCGCCCGAGCTGCGTGCGCGGATAGATCATGCGCACGAGCGCGGTGTTCACGCTCATGATGCCCGCCGCGCCGAAGCCCTGAACCACGCGAGCGAGCGCGAGCATCGGCAGCGAGGTGGACAACGCGCAACCGAGCGACGCGATCGTAAACAGCATCAGCCCGCCCAGATAGATGCGCCGATAGCCGATGCGGTCGCCGAGCGAGGCGAGCGGCAGCAGCGAAATGGTGATGGCGAGCTGGTAAGCGTTGACGATCCAGATCGAGCCGGCTGCGCTCGCGCGCAGATTTCGCGCGATGGTGGGCAGCGCGACGTTGGCGATCGCGCTGTCGAGCACAGCGAGCGTGAGGGCGAGCGCGATGACGAGCATCGCCCAGTAGCGTTGCGGGATCGGCAAGCCCGATTCGGCGCTGTCCGCGTGCGTGGCCTCGGGAAGCGTGTCGGCGGCCTCGGCTGGTGTGGGATCGTTCTGGCGCGATGGTCGTGCGTGCATCGATTATTGGATTTGTAGTGGAGCGGCTCGGCTGCGGCACGTCGAGCCGCCCGCGTTGCTTGCCGCATTCGGAAGCTCGACCGCGGCAGCGGCGATGCCGGTGCCCGTTGTCGCGCATCGGCGTCGCGTGTTCCGCGTTACTTGAGTTCGTACAGGCCGGTGTGGGTGGCGGAGTCGATTTCGTTCAGGTGCGTCATGAAGCGCGCGACCGCGTTGGTGGTCTCCGCATTGACCGGCAGATGCGGCACCTTCAGCGCATGCAGCCGGAAAATGTAGCGATGCGTTCTGTCGCCTCGCGGCGGCGCGGCCCCGCCGAAGCCGACCGTGCCGTAGTCGTTGCGCAATTGCAGCGCGCCTTGAGGAAGCAGCGAACCGTCGGCCTTGCCGGCATTGCGCGGCAGCGAGCGCGCGTCGGCCGGAATGTTGACCACGATCCAATGCCAGAAGCCGCTGCCCGTGGGCGCGTCGGGGTCGTGAACGGTGAGTGCGAAGCTTTGGGTGTCGGCCGGCGGCGCGTCCCACTGCAGGGCGGGCGAGATGTTCTCGCCGTCCCCGCCGAACGACTTGTCGTGGTATTCCTGGGCTTTCGACATGAAGCCGTTGGTGGGGAAATCGTCGGACCAGAGACGGAAATCAGCCATTGTGTGCCTCCCTTCCTGGTTGGTTCTGGGATGCTCGGGGCGCGAGATTTTGCTGCCGGCTCATTGACATGGCGGCGCGCGAAAGCGCCTTGCGTTAGCCAATTGAGTGTAGCACCAGCGGCCTCGGCATTCGCGTGAGCACGGCATGCCGCAAGCGGCTTTCAGCCTCGCTCCTCGAAGCCCGGCGCGTCGCTTTTCAGCCACTCGACAAGCCGTCGCAATACACCTTCGATATCACGATTGGCGCCACGCAAAGCGCATTCCCACACGACGGCGACGCGCCAGCCGTTCGCCAGCAACGTTTCACGCACCTTGTCGTCGTTGCTGCGATTGCGGCCGATTTTCTCGCGCCAGAACTCGGGCCGCGTTTGCGGCCACTTGAACAGATGGCAGTCGTGGCCGTGCCAGAAACAGCCGTGCACCAGCACGACGGCGCGGTAGCGCGGCAGCACGATGTCGGGGCGTCCGGGCAGATCGCGCGCGTCGAGGCGAAAGCGAAAGCCTTGCCGATGCAGCAGGCTGCGGATCAGGATTTCCGGCTTGGTGTTGCGGCCGCGAATGCCGGACATCATCCGGCTGCGCGTCGCGCTATCGACGATATCGACCATGGTCAGGGTTGTGGCGACGCACCGGCGCGCGCATTGGAGGTTTCACGCATGGAGCGATAGAGCCTGCCGCGAGCCATCGTGCGTCGTCCCGGCGAGCAGCGCCTGCACGTGCGGCAGCATGATGCGCGCCACTTCGTGCATCACGGGCATGACGACGCTGTTGCCGAATTGCCGATACGCCTGAGTGTCGCTGACCGCAATCCTGAAGGTATCGGGAAAGCCCATCAGCCGCGCGCACTCGCGCGGCGTGAGGCGGCGAGGGCGCAGCGCCTCGCCTTGATAAACGAGGATTTCCGAGCCGTCCTTGTGATAGCGCGCCGACAGCGTGCGCGTGACGCTGTCCGGGTAGGCCATGCCGAAGCCGAAACCGTTGCCCGCCGCGCGGTGCTTGTCCGCGTAGTTTTGCAGGTAGGTCCAGAGGTTCGGTGTGAGCGTGTACTTGGGCTGCACGCGTTGGCCGGCGTGATCGAAGAAGCGGTCGTGATCCCACGGCAGCACCGGCTCGCCGCCGTCGGTGCGGTGCAGGATCGAACCGAGGCGCGGGCCGGTTGTCGGCAGCTTCAGGTCGTCCCAGCAAAAGCCGGTCTTGCCGCGAAAGCCGACGATGATGATGCGCTCGCGGTGCTGCGGCGTGAAATGCCGGCCGTCGACCACGCGGTAATGCACTTCGTAGCCGAGTTCGTCGCGCAAGGTTTGCAGGATCACGTCGAAGGTGCGGCCCTTGTCGTGCGAGAGCAGATTCTTCACGTTCTCCAGCAGGAACGCGGCGGGGCGCTTGGCCGCGATGATTCGCGCGACGTCGAAAAAGAGCGTGCCTTGCGTCGTGCATTCGAAACCGTGGGGCCGGCCCAAGGCGTTTTTCTTGCTGACCCCGGCGATCGAAAACGGCTGGCAGGGGAAGCCGCCGAGCAGGACGTCGTGGCTCGGCACGTCCTCGGCGGGGAACGACACGATATCGCCGATCAGCGCGTGCGCGTCGCCGGCGGGGTAGTTCTCGCGGTACGTCCTGGTGGAAAAATCGTTCCATTCGCTGGTGAAGACGCACTCGCCGCCATGCGCCTCGAACCCCATGCGAATGCCGCCGATGCCGGCGAACAGGTCGATGAAGCGGAATCGGGCGTCGCCGGCCGTACCGTTCGGGCCACTCGTGCGCGCGCCGGTGTGCAGCAGGTCGCGCAACGCCGGCTCCAGCATGGCCGGACAAGGCGTTTCGCCTTTTTCCCAGCGACGCACCGTCTTGATGTCCTTGCCGACGTGTGCGGCGATTTCGCGTTGAGTGAAGCGGGCGCGCGCCTGCCTGAGCAGGTCGAGCGGTGCGGCGAGGGTCACGGGTGTCCTTGCTGGGAATTTTTGCGGACATTATGACCTAAGGTCGTCCCATTTTTCTCGGTTTTGGGCTGGATGGGCAGGAAATTTCGAACGCTACCGGGCGGAGATCGGCTAAACGTCTTTGTCACATTGGGTCGTGTACGCTTGCGGCGTGACGCGAAGTCCCCGCGTTGCGACGTGTTGAGGCCGCGGCGTCGTTCGCGGCCATTTTTTTAAGCGGGAGGCGGGGGCGTGACCTGCGTTGTTGGGTTGGGCTGCGCACGGCTGCCGCGCGTCAGGCGAACTGGCCGGCGTCGGTCGAGTAGGGCGGGGGAAACAATGCGGCGGCCGCGGGGGCCAGCCTGTCCCATGCGAGCGGCGGACCGCTTTCGAACTGATCGAGTTGGAGCAGGAGGCTGTCGACCGCGCACAGTTGCGCGTGGGACAAGCTGCCGGTGTCGAGCAACTGGAACAGACGCTGGCGCCAGTAGGCGGCGGGGAAGATCGGTCCGCCCAGGTCGCCATGCAGGGCCGGCCGCATGATTCGCGTGATGTGCGCGATGTCCCGATCGGCCAGCGCGGCCTGCGATGACCCCGAAAGCGTGATGAGTGTGCGGTTCATGGCTCCTCCTTGACGGGTTTACGGCCGGCCGCTGCGGGACTTTAGCGGTTTTTTTGTGCGGGCCTTTCGCTGAAGGAATCGACGCGAACGCAGCCTGGTACGCCCGTTGCTGAAAATGGCTACTGGCGTAATGTCGCGCCGACATGCGGATAGGGAGCCGAACATGAACAAGGATCAAGTGAAGGGTGCGGGCCAGCAGGTCAAGGGCAAGGTTAACGAAGCCGTGGGCAAGGCCACGGACAATCCCGGCAAGGAACTGAAGGGCGGTATGCAGCAAGGCGCCGGCAAGGTCCAGAAGGCGTACGGCGATGCAAAGGAAGACGCCAAGGACGACGCAAAACGCAATAGGCCGTAATTCACGTTGGCATGCAGCTCGACGGGAAGGCGCTTCGGCGCCTTTCTTTTTTCGAGGCCGGGCCTTGGAGGCGGGACTTCGGCGGCGCGGTCGATCTCGCCTGGGAGTAACCCGGTGTCCGCGCCGCGGACGTTTCGCGCGCCGCGCGTCGCCTTTAGACTTGGCGCATCCAACAATAAGCAGGAGACGCCCATGACACCCGAAAAAATACTCTCGATGTTCGAGCGGCAGTACCTGGAGGGCAAGGTGCCCGTCGACCTCGAACCCGCTTGCGCGAGCTTTGCGACCTGGCTTGCTTCGGCCTGGGATCAGTTCGACGGCGAGCAGAAGATGCTGATGCTGACCATCGGCGCGGCATTGTGGCGCGAAGGATATAACCTGCGCGCCGGTACGGCGACGAAAGACTTGTGGTGACGGCTGGCGTCGGTGGGTTTGGTGAGGGAACCGGCTGCGGATCGAACTCCGAAGTCCCACGTTCGCTGATGCGCGTTTGCGCACGCGTTGCGCGGAGTCGGTTTATATTTGGCGCTCGCGCGTTCGGGGCCTTGATTTCGGTCGGTCGACCGACGACCCCGAGTCCAATTACCCGTCGCCACTCTCGCACAAAGGTTACGTCAGCACATGAGCGATCTATCCGCCTTCCCGATCACGAAGAAATGGCCTGCCGCGCATCCCGAGCGGATTCAGCTCTATTCGCTGCCCACGCCTAACGGCGTGAAGGTGTCGATCATGCTCGAGGAGACCGGTCTGCCGTACGAGCCCCACCTCGTGCGCTTCGACACCAACGATCAGATGACGCCGGAATTTCTGTCGGTCAATCCGAACAACAAGATTCCCGCGATCATCGATCCGAACGGTCCTGACGATAAGCCGCTGCCGCTGTTCGAATCCGGCGCGATTCTGCTGTATCTCGCGGACAAGTCGGGCCAGTTGATTCCGCGCGACGCCGCCGGCCGTTATGAAGCGATTCAGTGGGTGATGTTCCAGATGGGCGGCATTGGCCCGATGTTCGGCCAGCTCGGTTTCTTCCATAAGTTCGCCGGCAAGGAGTACGAGGACAAACGTCCGCGCGATCGCTATGTCGCCGAGTCGAGGCGCCTGCTCGGCGTGCTGGACCAGCGGCTCGAAGGACGTGAGTGGCTTCTCGGCGACACCTATTCGATTGCCGATATCGCGACGTTTCCTTGGGTGCGCAATCTGATCGGTTTCTATGAGGCGGGTGAACTCGTCGGCATCCAGGATTTTGCGAACGTGAGGCGCGTGCTGGCCGCGTTCGTCGCCCGTCCGGCGGTGGTGAGGGGATTGGAGATTCCGAAGCGGCAGTGATGCATTCCTAGGGAATCTGGGTTGTGTTGGGCAATTGTGGGTAGAAAAAAGCCCCGCAGCGCAAGGCGTACGGGGCTTTTCTGGGCAAACTTGGGTGAGGCTGGGAAGCTACTTGGTCCCCCTGACAGGAATCGAACCTGTATCTAGCGCTTAGGAGGCACTTGTTCTATCCATTGAACTACAGGGAGATGGATATTGGCAATGGGAAGACCGCAGCCTTGCTGCTACTGGCTTCAGCCTTATCCCGCGGGCGTTTCCGACTTTTCTGCTTCTTCCTAAATGAAGCGCCGTGACAGCCTGTGAACCCCAGTTTATAGCAGTCTTCGCTGCACTTTTTGCTACAGGTCGATCCTGTAGCACCGGAAAATGATCTGGCACTGCGTCAGTTTCCAGACGGGTTAAGCACATGGCTTCGATCCTGCCGGTGGGCAGTCGCTGGCGTGCCCAGGTACGCAAGCGAGGGCAGAGTATAGCAAAAACGTTCAAAACTGAATCCGCTGCGGAGGCTTGGGCGCGGGAGAGGGAAGCCGAGATCGACAAGGGGCACAACGCGGTCGACGCGGCCACCGTGACCGTGGGGGAGCTCGTCAGGAAAATACCGACAGGCGCGCGCCGATTCAAAGCGCGCAGTGGTGCCGAAATCGAACGAGCACTACATACTGCAGCGGCATCGACCAGAAGTGGCCGCCGTGACCGCGCACAAGGGCTGGCGCAATCTGAAGCGATACACCAATCTCGACCCGGCTCAGGTCGCGAAGAAAGGACGGTTGAAGCTAGTGAAAGCGGCCTGATTATCAAGGTCGAAGCGGCGGCTGTCGTTGCTGTAATCCAGCCCGCATAACTTCGCGGGCGCGGACCGATTTCGAATCATTTCTGACGATTTCAGCGCCTCTCGTGTGGTAGCGTTCCACCGCGCTTCCTTTCCTCACAGGAGACAGAATGCCATTCGATAAATCCGTCGCCGCTAGCTACGCAGACGATCACGCGCAATCCCACAGCACCGGCAACTGTGCAAGGTACGTGCGCAAGGCGATAGAAGCCGGCGGCCTCTCGCTGCACCACGCGCACTTCGCCAAGGACTACGGCCCGCTTTTGCAAGCGGTTGGCTTTCGGGAAACAACCGGATCGCCGCAGAAAGGCGACGTGGTCGTGATACAACCGGCGCCCGGACACCCCGCCGGGCACATGGCGATTTTTGACGGCTCGATCTGGGTATCTGATTTCAAACAAACGCATTCCGGCGCGCAAGGCTTCTATCCGGGGCCTGCCTATCGACAGGCACAGCCCTCACACAAGACCTACCGGTACAACTAGGGCCCACCATGAAGAAGATATTCACATTCTCTGTGTCGGTATGGCTGCTCGTGTGCGGAATGTTTTTGCAGCAGGCCGCGCTCGCGGATAGCGTCACGCCTGATGCAAGCACGAAAGCGTTCTACGCCTGGTACATCAAGCGGCAATCGAATGATGTCTATCCGTTGATGGACAAAGGGATTTATACGTACGTAGCCAAAGCGACGGCCGACAAGCTGCGCAACGCCTATCACCATAATCGGCTGCCGGGCGATAGCGACTATTTCACCAAGGTGCAGGACTACGACGAGCACGATTGGGCTGCCAATATCGCAACGCGCCCCGCTGTGATGCTCGACGATGTTGCGGTCGTGCCCGTTACCTTTGGATCGACGGACAAGGTCAGTGTGTTGGTGTTTCTCCGCAAACAGGGGGATGCCTGGAAAATCACAAAGGTCGACGACACCCGCGACCTTCAATAGAGCAATCATTTCCATTGCTGCGCGGCCGCAGGCGATCGAGCGGCGCAGGCTCGATCGCGGTCCCTGTAGCACCGCTAGACTGCTTTCTGGCGAGCCGACATCCGGCCATTCAGGTGCAGACCGACAGGGTCGCGGCCGATGATCGTGCGAGCGCACGCAACTTCGCGGCGCCGGAGCGCGACCATACGGCGTGCAACCTGGCCTATATCTACACGGTCGCGCGCTTCGCGGTGATTCGTCTCGAGTTCCTGCTGGCGGCCAGACAAATCAGGCTCGACGACGGTGTGAACCGCGCGGGAATCCTTGCCAAAAGTTCCTAGACCTCTTGTCATCAACTTGCAAGTTATCAACTCGAATAGGCTCATATTGTTGTGCGAATACGCTAGTCTCGGCAATCGAAGGGGTTCATTCCTGGCGCCACAGAAGTTGCACGGCGGACCCTTTTAAATTCAGAAAATCAGCCGGATTATTTTAAAAGAGCCTTCTTCGGATTTAAGCTGGCGATCAAACTAAATTTCTTGGATTGGACGAAATGGACCAAACAAAATTCAATCAAATTTGCAACGAGTTTACGCAAATTAAGGATAAAAGCGAATTCTCATTGGTTATTAAACTAATATCGGACCACGTGCAGGAGTCTCTGACGGAAAAGCAAGGATTTGTGTTGCGGACATCTCAACAGGGTGCGGATTCGACGGTGATATACCATTGCTCAGGGAACAGCACGCAATTCTCGTGGACGGGGACTCTCGCGAATACCCCGGCTGCGCTGGAACTGTTAGTTCTTTCGTAATAACACGCACAGGTTCAGCCTCGATGTCAGTGGTGCGAACTCCATCCTGCGATAGCCGCGCCAGGTCTGGATCTGGCGACGCGGCGATTTCGGCAGGGTAAGTTCAATGACAAAGAGGAGGGCTGACATGAAGATTAAATGCGTGAAAATTTATATGCGCGCATGCGGACTGTAGGCATCTCTCCTATTCCGTCACTGGACCGACACCAAATTAATGAATTTGTGCGTCAACTCCTCCCTATTGAACTGTCGCCGCCGGGGAAAAACCGGCAAGGTGACTTTCAACGGCTCGGTTCGACCCTAAGCGGACCTACGCTGTCATCGAAAGTGAACGTCCGATGTGGCAACCGTAGCCGACGGCCACGCGCGACGAATCCGAATCTTCGTAGCGGACATAGTTGCTTATCCGCATTCAAGATCGCTGGCAACAAGCACAGACTCAAGCGTCAACCCACCGCGCACCAGACGGAAGTCCATCACTCTTGCGACGCCCGCAGATACCTTATCCCCGAGAGGGTTGCCACTGTTAACCTGCTCTACCCGACAGAACGACCAACTCGCGCCGGAGACAAGCACCTGCTCTGGTCCACGCGGGCTGTAACTTTGACACTTGATTGCCGTTCGCATCGTCGCTGAACCCGCCTATGTCCATTGCACCGCCGTTCCGCAGACGAGCGGCCGGCCGTTCGAGTTCGGTGTAGTGTCACAGAAACCTTACGCGTCGAGTCATTGATAAACTAAGCGTTTTGCCAATGCCGACTCTACAAATGGACAGTGCAGCACTCGACTGGTACACAAGAACATCCGACAAACTCGATGCGATTGAGCGGGCGTGCTTTGTGTGGGGCCGCGAAGCGGGACTTGACAAGCCCGGCCGCGGGCACTTTCTTCGCGCCGTGAAAGCTTATCCAGACGTACGCAAGATGTTTGACGACTTCTTGGACGTGTGGCACGAACAGATGCCTCCCTACAGATGGTCACGAGAAACAATGCGGCGGATCGATTTTTCGGATCAAAGTGACTACTTGGATTTTATAACGATCGACCTCATGCCGCTTCGCGAAGCAGCACGAATAAAATTAAGCGCAGCGCGCGTGGAGCAACACGACCCAAACATAGCGCTCTACGACCTTCTTCATCCGATCATCGCTAACCGCGCTTGGGATTTCTATGTAACGAATCATTTCAGACAGGCAGTGGAAACGTCGGTGACGGCCGTATTTGATTACATTAGGGCGCGGACACAGAGCCAGTTGGACGGCCAGGCACTTGTGACCGAAGTTTTCAAGCTCGAAGGAGCGAAGCTCATTTTGAGCACGCTTGATACCGAGTCCGGCAGAAGCGAACAAAAGGGTTTTATTAACATATTCACCGGCGCGTATGTTGGGGTTCGCAATCCTTTAGCACATAGCACCATCAATGGCTTCACGCAAAAAGAAGCGGCCGAGCATATGGTATTGGCCAGTTTATTAGCCGGTAAGGTTGACAAAGCTATTCTTGTAGAGAGCTAATATCACACGGGAGCGCGCGATGCAGAGCGGGGCACCGACAGTTCGATAAGGGAGCCGGATGACCGCGACTCTCTCCGGCGTTGCTGAGCGCGGTTGGCCACTCCTCACCGTCTGTCTCCCGTCTGACCGAAATCATATTTTTTGAGGCGCTATAGCGCGATGGCGCGTTAAAGCTGATTCATCGTAGGCGGGACAGATTTCCCCTCGCCATGCGCCAAGACGATACGACGGATGGCTCTGTTTGTGGCCCCATCGACAGCGATCGCTGCTCGGACGATAAAACGCTTTGCTTCTCCGTCGTCGAAATTCAAAGGAAGCACATGAGTCACATGGCAGCCATGATATCGGACGGAAGGGACATTACATGTCTTATATGTCCGGCTCTGCCGCTCACGACTCGATGGCAGAAGACGACGGGCGATGTCCGTTCAGTGCCGCCTTGGTCTTAGATCAACGGAGATGATCGCAAGGTCAGCGACATTACCGTTAAAAAGCATCTTGGCTAACGACCGCGGCGTCTTGACGACAGCCCGAATGCAGTTCCGCGACTTCCGCTTTCGTTACATAGACTCAATGCTGCTGTTCGCGCCTACTCTCGCCCGCTCAACGCCGCCCTGATTTTTTCTTGCACCTGATCTTGTGCCTTCTCCAGTATGGAAGGAAGCGTCCACTCCTTCACGTATCCCTTCAGGAAGTCGCTAAAGAACATGCGGGATGTGCGGCCGTCCTGGTTGGCCAGCGCAGCTTCACGAAGCAGGTCAGGCAGTTTGACTTCGCCTATCCGCACGCACCCCATCACTCGCTCGAATTCCTCGATTCCCATTACGAACACGTTGGACAAAGGCAAGCGGCGCGCTGCATCGTGGTCCGGGTAGCCAAACTCGTCTGCTGGATAGAGTCGTTGTAGCATTTCACCACCCCCAACATATAACTCACGACTGGTCACGACCAGCAAGAAATCCTGTTGCTTTTGAAACCGCTCGCCGAACACCGGATTGTCCCGGATGAGCCCACCGACCTTCCACCCCTGCGTGATCGCGTCTCGCACTCGCTTGGTCTTCCGATGCGCGACGATCGAGCTGTCTTGCAAGAGCACGTCGTCAGCGAACAGACTCATCTTGGCTTCGACGAGGATATTGCAGTCGCCGTCGCCATCGATTACGGCCTCGACGGCTGGTGCGTGGCCACCAGCAATTTCCTTGTAGGCAGCCTCGGTCATCAGAGACACGCCAGACTCGATGGCTAGCTCGGTAACGTAGTCCTCAAACACTCGGCTGAAAGATCGCGTGTATTCCTCGCCGTACAGGTCGGAAAGCCGAAGATGCACGATCTCCTCGATACCCCGGGCGAAAACGAGTCGGTGCCAGCAGTGCACGCTCCCATCGCGCAGTTGTACTAGCGGAAACCTCTTCACGTACGGAAACTCGTAAAGCTCTGCCATACCATGGATCTTCTGTGCCGCGTCTTTCCGCAATTCGTCGCGCAGACTGGCGATGTTACGGGAAAAAATTTCGTAGATCCCGTCGACACATGCGCCATACGTCTCGCGCAAGGGCAGCATCCAGTCGCGCCTCAACGGCAGGTTGCCGTCAAGAACAGCGGCGTAAAGCGCGAAGGAGAGAACCATAAACACGTCTGGTTCCATGCCGAAAGCGTTTCGGAATTGTCCGCGCTCCTTCCGGTTCTCCGGTATCCGCGCATAAAGCGCTGGCCACCGCATGAAACCACGGCTTTCCGGACGCTGAAACTCGACCTGTGCGTGCATCAGCTTGCGCAGCATCAAGAAGATGTTCTTCGGCGCAGTATCATCCCGCACCGTCTCCGGCATGTCCCACAGTTCCTGCCTGATCCGGTTCATCTCGTCCATGGGTATGGGCGGACCGAGGCGCAAGTTGACGAGGCCATCCTGCAGCGCCCACTTGACGATAAGCAGCGTCAGCCAGGGCGCACTCCTTATCTCTTTGAGGCGATCTGTCGGAGGGTTCCAGAGGATGAGCAACGCCGCATCGATAATTGACGACGCGCTGTATTTGCGTAATCGGTTTCTAATGGAGCGATAGGCTTCCTCAATCCCAATTTTCTGCCTTGGAATGTGCTTGGCCATCCTATATGCGAAAGGCAAATCCCCCGAATATGACGACACTTTCATTTGCGCATAGAACCGGCAAGCCCGGTAATTTCTAAGAAAACCGATACGTTATCACTTGAGCGGATTTGGGAGAAAGCCATAACGCGACGTCAACCTAGAAACGCGACGCAAACGCACAAGGCGGGGACGATGCAGTCTCTGATCGCCGGCGTACGGCTATTCCGAAAACCGAGGGGCCGCAAGGACGACGCATCCCGAATTATCATGGCTGAACGAACGGCAGTCGTCGGCGACAAAGCCGACGTCCAAACCTCTGCGAGAGTGAATGGATGAGCGGCCAGAATTGGCCGATTCTCATCAGACGAGCGCCAAAGCCATGACCGCGGAATAGTCGACCCCGGCACTCGGAAAGGAGGGAGTTTTACGTGCTACAGATTTGATTTGCTACACAGCAGTGGTAGCAATCTCTATCTGACAGGGCTTCGCACCTGTCATTCCACTCCCTGAACTACAGGGAGAAGGACCAAACCAAAACAATCATCGCAATCCGGTTGTCGGACAAGGTCCGCAGTGATCGGCGACTCAAAGTCGCCAGCGAGCGCAGACTATGTCAAGCACCTAAATTCGAGGAGGCTGGCTGCAAGAACGCCAGCCCCGCAAAACAAACGGCCCAGCGGGCATCGCCCGCCGGGCCGTGCAAACCACGCCGACGCCTACACAACACAGCGTCCGGCCGCCTCAATCAAGCCGGCTCAGAATTCCACCACCGCGAACTCCGCTTTTCCGACGTCGCACAGCGGGCAGCGCCAATCCTCGGGAATCGCGGCGAAGCGCGTACCCGGCGCGATGCCTTCTTCGGGCAGACCCTCTTCCTCGTTGTAGATCCAGCCGCAAATCAGGCAGACCCAGCTTTTGTATTCAGTCACTTCTATTACTTCGCTCACGACGCACTCTTCTTTGGTTCAATGCAATGATCCGCCAAGTCTGCCCCTTTTTTGGGCATGGCGGCGACCCGCAATATTACCGGAATTCGTCAAGCGGGCCGTTGTTTGCCCATGCGGCATTGCGGCAATGCGCCCAAGCCCGCTGAAAGGCCCTGGTCACACACACCGTGTATGCTCTGACTCGCAGCCGAGCTTTCGGCCGGCGCGCGCCGGGCGCCCAGCCTGCACTGCGACGATCGACCTCCGGGCGAGCGGTCCAGCAATCGTCGCCGGCATGGCCCGCGCATGATTTCGTTTGGCAAAAAAGGAGAAAAACGATGTTGAAGAACAAATGGTTGGCCGGTTTCGCGTTGGCCGGGTTGCTTGCCGTATCGGGCGTGGCGCAGGCGGAGGGCGTGTCTTTCGTCCAACCGGCGGACGGCGCGAGCGTCACGAATCCCGTACACGTGGTGTTCGGCGTCGACGGCATGAAGATCGCGCCGGCCGGCACGATGACGGAAGGCACCGGCCATCATCATCTGCTGATCGACGGCAAGGCGCTGCCCAAGGGCGAGGTCATTCCCGCCAACGACAAATCGCTGCACTTCGGCAAGGGCCAAACCGAGACCGACGTGACGCTGCCGCCGGGCGACCACACGCTGACGCTGCAATTCGGCGACGGCGCGCATCGTTCTTACGGCCCCGGCATGAGCAAGACCATCACGGTGCACGTCAAGTAAGCCGCCGCGGGACGCGGCCGGCGCGCGAGCAAGCGCCGTCCGGCCGCGCGCTCCCATCCGCGTCATCGGCATGCGTCCGGTTGCACCGGTCCGCATCCGCCCCGCAAGCCGGCCGTTCGGCCTATCTCTTCCGGCATACAGGCACCAGAGCGTGCGCCCGGTACAATGAGCAGTTCCGACTCATCGCTGTCTTCTCCAATTCTCCATGTCGCTTTACACCATTACCGGGGCCCAACTGGCGTTCGGTCACGTCGCGTTGCTCGATCACGCGGATTTCTCTCTCGAAGCGGGCGAGCGCGTCGGCTTGATCGGCCGCAACGGCGCGGGCAAATCGTCGCTGCTGAAAATCGTCGCCGATCTGATGAAACCCGATGACGGCCTCGTCACGCGCCAGCAGAATCAGACCACGGTCTACGTCCCGCAGGAGCCGGAGTTCGATACGGACGACACGGTGTTCGAAGCGGTCGCCGCCGGTCTCACCCACGCCCGCGCGCTGCTCGACGAATACGACGCGGTCGCCAATCAGCTCGCCGACGAGCCCGAAGGCCCGCAACACGACGCGCTGATGGCGCGCATGAACACGCTGCAATCGTCGCTGGATACGGCGGACGCCTGGAACTGGAGCACGCGCGTGGCCACCACGCTGCAGCAGATCGGTCTGAACGGCGAGGCGCGGGTGGGCGCGCTGTCGGGCGGCATGCAAAAACGCGTCGCGTTGGCGCGTGCGCTGGTGGTGCAGCCGGACGTGCTGCTGCTCGACGAGCCGACCAACCACCTCGACTTCGACGGCATCCGCTGGCTCGAGGATCTGCTGGTCTCGCAGCGCGCGGGTCTGCTTTTCATCACCCACGACCGCGCGTTTCTCGACCGCGTCGCCACGCGCATCGTCGAACTGGACCGCGGGCGGCTACTGTCGTATCCCGGCAATTTCTCGGCGTACCAGACGCGCAAGGCGCAGCAACTGGAAATCGAGCGCGTCGAAAACGACAAGGCCGATAAGCTGCTCGCGCAGGAAGAAGTGTGGATTCGCAAGGGCGTCGAGGCGCGTCGCACGCGCAGCGTCGGCCGGATCGCGCGGCTCGTGCAGATGCGCAACGAACGCGCCGAGCGCCGCAACGTGCAAGGCAACGTCAAGCTCGACGTGGGCCAGGGCGAGAAATCCGGCAAGATCGTCGCCGAATTGACGGACGTCACCAAGCGCTATGGTTCCCGCACGGTGGTCGACACCTTCACGGCCACGGTGATGCGCGGCGACAAGATCGGCTTCGTCGGTCCGAACGGCGCGGGCAAGACCACGCTGCTCAAGATGATCCTCGGCGAATTGCCGCCGGACGAAGGCACGGTGCGCGTCGGCACCAATCTGCAGGTCGCGTATTTCGACCAGATGCGCGCGCAACTCGATCTGGACAAAAGCCTCGCCGACACCATCAGCCCCGGCAGCGAATGGGTCGAGGTGAACGGCCAGAAAAAGCACGTCATGAGCTATCTCGGCGACTTCCTGTTCGCGCCGGAGCGCGCGCGTTCGCCGGTCAAGTCGCTGTCGGGCGGCGAGCGCAACCGTCTGCTGCTCGCGCGTCTGTTCGCGCGGCCGGCCAACGTGCTGGTGCTCGACGAACCGACCAACGACCTCGACATTCCCACGCTCGAACTGCTCGAGGAACTGCTCACCGAATACGACGGCACGGTGCTGCTGGTCAGCCACGACCGCGCGTTTCTCGACAACGTCGCGACCTCCGTGATTGCGTCCGAAGGCGGCGGCAAGTGGCGCGAATATGTCGGCGGCTTTACGGATTGGCAGATTCAGCGCGACCGCTCGCAGCAACTGGCGGCGCAGGACACGCAGAAGGAAGCCGTCAAGGCGGCGCCGAAAGACAGCGCGGCGGGCCGCAATACGCAGCGCGCCGCCAAGCTGTCGTTCAAGGATCAGCGCGAACTCGACGCGCTGCCGGAAAAAATCGCCGCGCTCGAAGCGGAGCAGAAAACCATCGGCGCGCAGCTCGAAGACGGTTCGGTCTTCGCGAAAGACCCGCAGGAAGGCACCCGTCTGACCGAACGGTATGCCGCGATCGACGAGGAACTGCTGATCGCGCTGGAACGCTGGGACGAGCTGGAAAAGAAGCGCAAGTAACGCGCGGGGGGCGCGCCGCCCCTTATCCAGACGGCCAATCCCACGTCTAGCGAATTGCCGCCTGTTTCGAAATCAGTAAAATACCCCGCGAACAGGCTTCCCCCGGCGTTCGCACCGGCATTGACGTTGGCCGGCCGTGAGGCCGGCTGTGCGCCGCCGTCGAGCGCGCCAGCCGGAAGCCACGCGACAAAACAGCTTGCCCGCATCGCGGGCACCCCACCTAACCCCGTTGTTTCGTTTCGCTTTTTTAGAAAACTCAACGCATTGTCCACGGACCTGTCCACAGGCGCTGTGGACAACGATGAACCGACGCACCCGAGCAATCATGTCTACGAAAAAGCCAAACGCCGCATATAGCGAAGCGTCGATCAAGGTGTTGAAGGGTCTCGAGCCGGTCAAGCAACGGCCCGGCATGTACACCCGCACTGAAAATCCGCTGCACATCATTCAGGAAGTCATCGACAACGCGTCGGACGAAGCCCTGGGCGGCTACGGCCGGCAAATCACGGTCACGCTGCACGCGGACCATTCGGTCTCGGTCGAGGACGACGGCCGCGGCATTCCGTTCGGCCTGCATCCCGAAGAAGGCGTGCCGGTCGTCGAAATCGTCTACACGCGCCTGCACGCGGGCGGCAAGTTCGATAAAGCCGCCGGCGGCGCGTACACGTTTTCGGGCGGCCTGCACGGCGTCGGCGTGTCGGTCACCAACGCGCTGTCCACGCGCCTCGACGTCACCGTGTGGCGCGACGGCAAGGTCGCCGACCTGAGTTTCGCCAATGGCGACGTCGCCAAGGAACTCACGGTGCGGCCCGTCGCGAAGGGCGAGAAGAAATCCGGCACGCGCGTCACCGCGTGGGCGAATCCGAAATACTTCGATTCGCCGAACCTGCCGCTCGGCGAATTGCAACGTCTGCTGCGCTCGAAAGCGGTGCTGCTGCCGGGCGTGGAAGTCACGTTGATCAACGAGAAAACCGGCGAGCAGCAGACGTGGAAATACGAAGACGGTCTGCGCGGCTATCTGCTCGAAGGCATGAACGGCAGCGATCTGCTGATTCCGCTGTTCCAGGGCGAACGCTACGCGGAAAACTCGCGCGCGAACGAAGAGACGTTCGCGGAAGGCGAGGGCGCCGCCTGGGTCGTTGCGTGGAGCGAGGAAGGCACGCTCATGCGCGAGTCCTACGTCAACCTGATTCCGACGCCCGCGGGCGGCACGCACGAAGCGGGCTTGCGCGACGGTCTTTACCAGGCGGTGAAGAGCTTCGTCGAGTTGCACAACCTGCAGCCGAAGGGCGTGAAGCTGCTTGCCGAAGACGTGTTCGCGCGCGTGTCGTTCGTGCTGTCCGCGAAGGTGCTCGATCCGCAGTTCCAAGGGCAGATCAAGGAGCGGCTGAATAGCCGCGACGCGGTGAAGCTCGTGTCGTCGTTTGCGCGTCCGGCGCTCGAACTGTGGTTGAACCAGCACGTCGAGCACGGCAAGAAACTCGCGGACCTCGTCATCAAGCAGGCGCAAGCCCGCACGCGCGCCGGGCAGAAAGTCGAGAAGCGCAAGAGTTCGGGCGTCGCCGTGTTGCCGGGCAAGCTGACCGATTGCGAGTCGACGGAAATCGGCCGCAACGAACTGTTTCTGGTCGAGGGCGACTCGGCGGGCGGCTCCGCGAAGATGGGCCGCGACAAGGAATACCAGGCCATCCTGCCGCTGCGCGGCAAGGTGCTGAACACATGGGAAACCGAGCGCGACCGGCTGTTCGCGAACAACGAGGTGCACGACATTTCGGTGGCGATCGGCGTCGATCCGCATAGCCCGGACGACAAGGTCGATCTGTCGAATCTGCGCTACGGCAAGATCTGCATTCTCTCGGACGCCGACGTCGACGGTTCGCACATTCAGGTGCTCCTGCTCACGCTGTTCTTCAAGCATTTCCCGCAGTTGATCGAGCGCGGGCATGTGTGTGTCGCGCGTCCACCGCTGTTTCGCGTCGACGCGCCGGCGCGCGGCAAGAAGCCGGCCCAGAAGCTCTACGCGCTCGACGAGGGCGAACTCGAGGCAATCCTCGACAAGCTGCGCAAGGACGGCGTGCGCGATACGCAGTGGTCGATCAGCCGCTTCAAGGGCCTCGGCGAAATGAGCGCGGAACAGTTGTGGGACACCACGATGAACCCCGACACGCGCCGCCTCACGCCGGTGGCGCTCGGCGAGCTCGACTACGACGCCACGGTCGCGCGCATGACCATGCTGATGGGCAAGGGCGAAGCGTCGTCGCGGCGCAGTTGGCTGGAAGAAAAAGGCAACGAAGTGGAAGCGGACATCTGAGCGTTGTCGCAGCGCTCCACCTTCGCACGAAAACTTCACGCCAAACACGGATACGGAATCTAGATGGACGACGACAACACGCTTGATCTTTTCACCGAGCCGCCGCCTCCGGAAGGCGACTTCCTGACGCTCGGCAATTACGCGGAACGCGCGTACCTCGACTACGCGGTGAGCGTGGTCAAGGGCCGCGCGCTGCCGGATGTATGCGACGGCCAGAAGCCGGTGCAGCGCCGCATCCTGTACGCGATGAACGAGATGGGCCTCGGCGACAACGCGAAGCCGGTCAAGTCGGCGCGCGTGGTCGGCGACGTGCTCGGCAAGTATCACCCGCACGGCGACCAGTCGGCATACGACGCGCTGGTGCGTCTCGCGCAAGACTTTTCGATGCGCTATCCGCTGATCGACGGCCAGGGCAACTTCGGTTCGCGCGACGGCGACGGCGCGGCGGCGATGCGCTACACCGAGGCGCGTCTCACGCCGATCGCCAAACTGCTGCTCGACGAGATCGACCAGGGCACGGTCGATTTCATGCCGAACTACGACGGCTCGTCGCAGGAACCGAGGCTGTTGCCCGGCCGCCTGCCGTTCGTGTTGCTGAACGGCGCCTCCGGCATTGCGGTGGGACTCGCGACGGAAATCCCGTCGCACAATCTGCGCGAAGTCGCGGCGGCGGCGGTTGCGATGATCCGCAATCCGAAGATCCAGCACGCCGAGTTGATGCAGCACATCGCCGGGCCCGACTTCCCCGGCGGCGGCCAGATCATTTCGAGCGAAGCCGAAATTTCCGCCGCCTATGAAACCGGCCGCGGCAGCCTGAAGGTGCGCGCGCGCTGGAAGATCGAAGAACTCGCGCGCGGGCAGTGGCAACTCGTGATCACCGAACTGCCGCCGAATACGGCCACGCAGAAGGTGCTCGAGGAAATCGAAGAACAGACCAACCCGAAAATCAAGCTCGGCAAGAAGGCGCTCACGCCCGAGCAACTTCAGACCAGGCAGACCATGCTCGGCTTGCTCGACGCGGTGCGCGACGAGTCGGGCCGCGATGCGCCGGTACGCCTCGTCTTCGAGCCGAAGTCGAGCCGCATCGATCAGACGGAGTTCGTCAATTCGCTGCTCGCGCATACCAGCCTCGAATCGAATGCGTCGCTCAACATGGTGATGGTGGGCGGCGACGGCCGGCCGCGTCAGAAGGGCTTGAGCGAAGTCCTGCACGAGTGGATCGCGTTCCGCTTCGCGACGGTCACGCGCCGCACGCGTCATCGTTTGCAAAAGGTCGACGACCGGATTCACATCCTCGAAGGCCGGATGATCGTCTTTTTGAACATCGACGAAGTCATCCGCATCATTCGTGAATCCGACGAACCGAAGGTCGCGTTGATGGCCGCGTTCGGCTTGTCCGATCGCCAGGCCGAGGACATTCTCGAAATCCGCTTGCGTCAATTGGCGCGGCTCGAGAAGATCAAGATCGAAAAGGAACTGTCCGAGTTGCGCGACGAGAAGGCCAGGCTCGAGGAACTGCTCGGCAGTGAATCGGCAATGAAGCGCCTGCTCATCAGGGAAATCGAAGCCGACGCGAAGCAATACGGCGACGAGCGCCGCACGCTGATCCAGCAGGAAAAGCGCGCGACGTTCGAGGCGCGCGTGGTCGACGAACCGGTTACCGTGGTGGTGTCGCAGAAGGGTTGGGTGCGCGCGCTGAAGGGCCACGGCCTGGACACGGCCGGCTTCACGTTCAAGGCCGGCGACGGCCTTTATGCGGCGTTCCAGTGCCGCACGCCGGATACGCTGGTCGCGTGGGGCAGCAATGGCCGCGTCTATTCGGTGGCGGTGGCGCTGCTGCCGGGCGGCCGGGGTGACGGCGTGCCGGTCACGTCGTTGATCGAACTCGAGTCCGGCAGCCATCTGATGCATTACTACGCGGCTGCCGCGGATCAGGCGCTGCTGCTCGCGTCGAGCAATGGCTTTGGCTTTATCGCCAGGGTCGGCGATATGGTGAGCCGCGTGAAGGCCGGCAAGTCGTTCATGACGATCGACGCCGGCGCCGCGCCGCTCGCACCGATGCCGATGCTGCCGGACGCCACGCATGTCGCGTGTCTATCGTCGGGCGGGCGTGTGCTGGTGTTCGGTCTCGACGAAATGAAGACGCTCTCGGGCGGCGGACGCGGCGTCACGCTGATGGGGCTCGACGACAACGAAACGCTGTCGCAGGCGCTGGCGATCAACCATGCGGGTGTCATGCTGATTGGTACGCGCCGCGGCGGCCGTCTCGACGAAGAGAAGCTGAGCGGGGCGGCGCTCGCGCCGCATATCGGCAAGCGGGCGCGCAAGGGGCGCACGCCCGAGAGCAAGCTGAAGCTCGAAGGAATGCGTCCGGTGCTGGCCGCGTGACATAAGCGCATGACGTAACGTAAAACGCAGCGCAAAACGCAGACACATCGAGCGCGCGCCGTGCGCAGTGGAATTTCGGGGGCAACGCGTCGCCGTATCGCGGCGCGCTGCAATTAAAACTAGAAAGAATGTCAGAACGCCATCGGCGCAGGAACTGCACACATAGCGTGCGGTCGAACGCGCTCAGTAGCCGCTGCTAATAGCATTCGGCATCAGCGGTATGGCGTCGTCGGCAGAGGAAAACAACATGAACAAGGCTATCGAACTCGCGCTCTTTCTGCATCTGCTCGCGGTTGCAGTGTGGGTCGGCGGAATGGTGTTCGCACATTTCTGTTTGCGTCCGGCCATTGCCGATCTATCGCCGCAATTGCGCCTGCCTCTGTGGGAATCGGTGTTCGGCCGCTTCTTCAACTGGGTCGCCGCGTCGGTGCTGGTGATTCTCCTCACGGGCGGTTTCCTGCTGATGCAATTCGGCGGCGGTCGCGCAACCTGGCCGCTGCATGCAATGGCCGGCATCGGCATCGTGATGATGCTGATCTTCGGCCACATCCGCTTCGCTGTGTTCCCGCGCATTCGTCGCGCGGTGCAGGCGCAAAAATGGCCGGACGGCGCGCAGGCGGTCGGCACGATCCGGCGCCTCGTGCTGATCAATATCGTGCTGGGCGTGGTGACGATCGGCGTCGCGGTGCTCTCGCGCGGATTCTGAGCGGCGCGGCCGCCGCGGCCGCCGCTTGCCTCAGTGCAGCGCGCCGTGGGCAAGCCACAAGCCGCACGCCGCGGCCACCGTGCCGTACACCGCGTACACCGGCAGCTTGAGCTTCGCGAAGCAGATGCCGGAGAAGAGCGCGGTCAGCAGATAAACCGGTTCGAGCGGTACACGTACCGCGATGCGCAACACGGCCACCGCGAGGAACGCCGTCGTGACCGCGCGCAAGATCCGCATGCCATGCTCGAAACGCGGATTGGCCTTCAACTGATGCAGATGCCGTTGCGCCACCACCACGAGGCATCCCGACGGCACGAATAGCGCCAGCGTTGCAATCAGGGCGCCCGCCCAGCCGTCCACCAGATAGCCGAAGAACGGCACCACGTTCAGAAGCGGGCCAGGCGAAAGCGGCGACAGCGAAAACGCCAGGGTGAAGTCGTTATCCGATATGCCGATCGCCGGCGTGACGAACAAGGTCTTGAGCACGGGCAACGCCGAAAAGCCGCCGCCGAACAAGGTCATGCCGGCGCCGGCCAGCCGCGGCCACAGCAGCGCCAGTTCATAGCGATGCGGCAGCGGCAGCGCGAACAGCACCAGGAACACGGAGAGCGACGCCAGCACTTGCCAGTCGCCGCGTGCGAGCGACACGACAATGTGGCTATCGCGAACCGGGCTCGCGATCCAGCCCGTACCGAACGCCGCGCCGAGCATCAAGACGTAAGCGGCGGGACTGCGCGCATAGAAAAGCGCCATGCAACCCAGCACCGCCGCGCTCCATTCGAGCTTGCCGCGCACCAGCGCGCGCATCTGTTTGAACCAGGTGATCGCGATCAACGTGGCCAGCACCACGCTGAAGTGATTCAGCAAGATTTGCGACGAGGCGGCGCGCACGAGCGGCGTGCGATAGAAGATCGCGAACAGCGTCATCAGCGTGAAAAAAGGCAGCACGCTCGCGATGCCCGCCACCCACGCGCCGGCGCGTCCGCGCAGCGCGTGCCCTAGCTGCACGGCGACGTTGCAGCCCACCGGCCCCGGCACCATCCAGGCGAGCGCGATCAGGTCGGAGAAGGCGACGCGCGAGAGCCTGCCTTCCCGTTCGACATAGTGGTTTTCGAGTTGCGCCATGAGCGCGAGTCCGCCCCATGACAACGCCGACAGGCCGAACACGACCCGAAATAGCGTCCATAGCGGTTCCCGGTTTCCTCGTCTCGCGGCATCTTGGCTCGTTATCGTCTGCATGGTGCCGCGGGGGCCTTGGTCAAGGACCCCCGCCCTGTTGAATCGTTGTTGTATTGATGCGGCCGGCTACGCGCGGTGACGCGCTACGCCGTGCATGTAGCGGTTCTACTGCGTTACGGCTCAGTTGCTGGTGCTCGGCACGCTGCTCGCGCTGTCGGTTGCATGCGCGGGGCGGCGTACCGTCTGGCCGCATACGCCGAAGCGTTCGAGCAGCGCCGCAATGGCGTCCACCGGCACCGGGCGCGAGAACAGGAAGCCCTGCGCCTCGATATGGCCGAGCGCGGCGAGCCATGCAATCTGCTCTTCGGTCTCCGTGCCTTCGACCACCACCGTCAGCCCGAGCGAGCGCGCCAGATTGACGATCGCGGTCACCATCACGCAGACGCTGCGGTCGCCCGGAATGGCCTGGATAAACGAGCGATCCACTTTCAGCGTGTCCACGGAGAAGCGGTTCAGGTACGAGAGCGACGAATAGCCGGTGCCGAAATCGTCGAGCGCGATTCGCACGCCGAGGCGCTTCAACGCGAAGATTTTCTCGGAGACGAGTTCGGGGTATTCCATCATCGCCGTTTCGGTGATCTCGAGTTCGAGGCGGCGCGCGGAGATGCCGCTTTCCTCGATGGCATGCGAGATGGTCTCGTACAGATCGCCGCGCCAGAATTGCACCGCCGAAATGTTCACCGCGAGCGACAGCGTGTCGTAGCCCTGTTGCTGCCACTGCGCGAGTTGACGGCACGCGGTCTCGATCACGAAGTCGCCGATCGGCACGATCAGGCCGGTCGATTCGGCAACCGGAATGAACTCGTTGGCCGGAATCAAACCATGCTGCGGATGATTCCAGCGCACCAGCGCCTCGAAGCCCGTGATACAGCGGCGCGTGAGATCGATCTTCGGCTGATAGGCGAGAAACAGTTGCCCTTCGGCGAGCGCGACGCGCAGTTGCTGTTCCCACTTCATCAGATGGTCCGCGCGGTGCGACAGTTGCGGCGAATAGAACTGGTAGCAGTTCTTGCCTGCGTCCTTCGCGCTGTACATCGCGAGGTCGGCCTTTTTCAGCAGGTCGATCTCGCTTTCATTGGCGACCGAATAAAGCGCGATGCCGATGCTCGCATGCAGCACGAACGAACTGCCGCGCACCTCGAACGGCTTGGCGAACGCTTCGGCGGCGGCCTCGGCGAGCGCCACCGCGCGCTTCTCGACATCGTCGCCCTTGATCACGACGACGAACTCGTCGCCGCCGATGCGGCTCAACGCGCCGCCCGAAGCGCCGCCGTCGCCGACCGCGGTGGCGAGGCGCGAGGCTGTCATTTGCAGCACGATGTCGCCGGCGTTGTGGCCGAGCGTGTCGTTGACGGTCTTGAAGTTGTCGAGGTCGATGAAGAGAATCGCGAGGCGGCCGAGATTGGCGGGCTGCGCCACGTCGTGCCGCAGCGTTTGCAGCGTGGCATAGCGGTTGCGCAAGCCGGTCAGCAGATCGTATTCGACCAGATGCGTCATCTCGCGCTCGCGGCCGAGCAGCTTGCCGATCAGACCCGTGGCCACCGCGAAGAAGCTCAGCATGGCGAGCGAGATGAAGCCCGCCATCAACAGATAGACGTTGCGCGTGTGGTTGTAGTCGGCGAATTCCTCGGCTTGCGAAAGGCCGACCAGCACGCCGAGCGGATAGCCGTCGATATGCCGGTACGACACGATGCGCGTGACGTTGTCGATCGAGTCGACGTAGGTGCCCGACACATGCTCCGAGGTCGGATACGAGCCGCTCGCCGAGAACGCGCCGTTGGCGGAGACGACGCTGCCGGTGCGCCGCGCGAGCACCGCGCCGTTGTCCGAGATCACGGCGATCACGCCTTCGCGCCCAATGGCCGCGTTATTGTAGAAGTCGCTGGTGAAATAGCTCGGGTCCTCCGACACCACCACCACGCCCGCGAACGAGCCATCCGGGTGATTCAGACGCCGGGTCATCTGCAAGGTCCAATGGCCGGACACGCGGCCGAGCACCGGTTTGCTGATGAACAACTGGTCGTCGTTTTCGTGTTCGTGGACCTTGAAGTGTTCGCGGTCCGACAGGTCGATGCGCTTGGGGTTGAGCTCGGCCGTGTTTGCAATCAACGTGCCGTGTTCATCGATCAGCGACACCTGCACCAGGGTCTCGCTTTGCACCACGCCTTTTTCGACCGTGCTCGCGAGATCGAAGCTATGTGGGGTTTTCTCGAACTCGTATTTGACGAAGCGGGTGATCTGATCGACCTGGTGAATCGCCTTCACGGTGTGCTGTTCGAGCGCCGCCGAGAGAATCGCGGCGGAGGCCATCGCCTCGCGATACGTGGCTTCTTTTTCGACCGACAGGCGCGCGAAGATCACGGTCCACAGCAAAATCAGCACCAGCACGCCTAGCGCGGGAATGGCGAGCAGCGCGCGGCGGCGCGACACCGCGGGGTCGCGCCGAGGTTTGGTTTCGGTGTGGTCGGAGAAGCGGGATTTGCTCATTGCGCGGCCCGTGCAAGGCTGCCGGCCGTTTGCGAACGCGCGGACATCGACTGCGCTGATTTCATGGTTGGCTGCATGGTCACCAAGGCGCCGGGACTGCTGCGCAGGAAGAAGGGGCGTGGCGTCGTGCCGGACCATCCGCAGGTCGTCGGGAACGTTTCGATATTACTTAATGCCACTGGATTAAGGAAGCTTCCTCGCATCGGGTATACGCGCGCCGGGCAGGTCGTTTTCCCCGGCTGGACGCCTGGCCGGCTTGCTCGGCTCAAGGGCAGCCGCCCAGCGGTCATGTTCGAGCATTTCATCGGATCGGGTGTTCCGGCGTTTCAGATATTCAGGGTATTGGCACGCATCTGGCAAGCCTTTCATGATGCGAAGCGCATTAGTCGTGCAAACGATGTGGCGTTTGTGGTCAGGGCGCGGCGGCGGCGCGCCGAACCTGGGTGGTGGAAGCCTCGCGCCTTGCGCGCAGTCCAGGAGCGTCGCGGCCCGCGCCGTTCATCCCAGGCGGCACGTGCCATCGACGATCGTGGCGGAGGAGCCGCCGATCCATGTCTTGCCGTTTGCGTCGTCGTAGTGCACCGACACCTTGCCCGCGCGGCCCAGCACGGTGCCCTGGCGAGCGGTATAGCGCGTGCCAGGGCGCAACTGCTGGGCGCTCAGCAAGCCGGCGAGCGCGGCATTGGCGCTGCCTGTCACCGGATCCTCGCCGACGCCGAAGCTGCCGCCTGCCATCAGGCAGCGCACCTCGAAGGTGGCCGGATCGCCTACCTCGTGCGGGCCGTAGACGGCGACGCCGTGGGTATCGACCGAATGCACGATCTCGGCGAGCGCGGCGGCGTCGGGTTCGAGCGCGAGGCAATCGCGCGCCGATTTGAGGCGCACCACGAGCCACGGCGCACCATTGTCGACCGCGCAGGGCGGTGCGCTGAAGTCGATCGCATTGCTACGCAAGGCCGCGGACAACGCGGCGTAGCGCGCCTCGGCAAGCGGCGTGACGCGCGCGGGCGGCGCGGCGAAGGCCCAGGCGCTGTTGTCCTCGCCGCCCGATCCGGCTAGCGCCTTCAATTCGACGAGCCCCACGCCGCATTGCTGCACCAGCTTGCCGGCCTGCTTCGGCTGATAGCCGCTTTCGAGCAGCGCATGCGCGGTGCCGAGCGTGGGATGGCCGGCGAACGGCAGTTCGCCCTGCGTGGTGAAGATCCGCACGCGATAGTCGGCGGCCGGGTCTGTCGGTTTCAACAGGAACGTCGTTTCGGAGAGGTTGGTCCAGTGCGCGATGGCTTGCATCTGGTCCGCGTCGAGCGCATCGGCATCGAACACGACGGCGAGCGGATTGCCTTTGAACGGCACCGACGTGAACACGTCGACCTGTTTGAAGCGAACGGTGTTGAGGAGCATCGGGCGCGATCCGGCGAAGCCGGCAGATGGCTATGGTTCGCGGATTCTATCCGTTGATGAAGGAACGATCCACCTCGCCACAAATGCGGAACGCGCCGCGGGTGGCCACCACCTCACGACGCGTTTTTTACAGCTTGCCTGATGGGCCGGCTACCGGCCTGAGCCGGTTTTCTTATGCCGTCCGGCCGGTCGAGCGTTTATTCGACTTCAGCGATCATCTCGATCTCGACGCATGCGCCAAGCGGAATCTGCGCCACGCCGAATGCCGAGCGCGCATGCTTGCCGCGCTCGCCGAACACGTCGGCGATCAATTCGGACGCGCCGTTGGTGACGAGATGCTGCTCGGTGAATTCCAGCGTCGAGTTGACGAGGCTCATTAGCTTGACGATGCGCGTGACGCGATTCAGATCGCCGACGTGCGCGTGCAGGGTGGCGAGCAGGTCGACGGCGATCGAGCGTGCCGCGGCCTTGCCTTCCTCGGTGGTGAGCGTGGCGCCGAGCTTGCCGGCCCATACCTTGCCGTCTTTCTTCGCGATGTGCCCGGACAGGTACACCGTGTTGCCGCTTTGCGCGCTCATCACATAGGCCGCTGCCGGCGCGCCCGCGCTCGGCAATTCAATGCCCAGTTCCTTGAGCTTGTCGTACACATTCGTTTGAGCCATGTCGTGTCCTTGTTCGGTAGTGGAATCGGGTAACCCGGCGGACGAGGCCGCCTAGGTTGCTTAGATCTTCGCGCGGATCAGCGCGGCGAGACGCGACACGCCTTCGTCGATTCGTGCCGGCGGCACCGTGACGAAGGACAGACGTAGCGTATTGTGCTGCGCCTCGTTTGCAAAGAACGGACCACCCGGCACGAACGCGACGTTCTGCGCGACGGCTTCCGCCAGCAGCTTCATGCTGTCGATTTGCGCGGGCAGATTCACCCAGATGAACATGCCGCCTTCCGGACGGTTCCAGCTCACGCCCTCGGGCATATAGCGTTCGAGCGACGCGAGCATGGCCGCGCATTGAGCGCGATACAGCTCGCGAATGGTGGGCACATGCGTGTCGAGGAAGCCGTCCTTGATCACTTCGTACACGATGCGCTGCGTGAAGCTCGGCGTGTGAAGATCGGTGGCCTGCTTGGCCTGCACGAGTTTGAAGATCAACTCTTCGGGCGCGATGATGTAGCCGACCCGCAGACCCGGCGCCAGCACCTTCGAGAACGAACCGAGGTGGACGATATGGTCGGGCGCCATCGACAGCATGGTGGGCAGCGGCTCGCCCGCGTAGTCGAGCGCGCCGTAGGGATCGTCTTCGATCACCGGGAACGGCGCGGTCTTCGCGAACTCGGCGAGCGCGCGGCGGCGTTCCACCGGCAGGCGGCGGCCCGTCGGATTCTGGAAGTTCGGCTGCGCGTACAACAGGCGCGCTCCGGCGGTCAGTTCGGGCGTGAGCGTTTCGGGGATCAGGCCTTGTTCGTCCGTCGGCACCTGCACGTAGCGCGGCTCGTACATCGAGAACGATTGCAGCGCGCCGAGGTAGGTCGGCGTTTCGACCAGCACCGGGCTGTCCGGGCACACCAGCACTTTGCCGAGCAGATCGAGCGCTTGCTGCGAGCCGGTCGTGATCAGCACCTGCGTGGGACGAATCTGCGCGCCGTTCACCGAATAGCGCCGCGCGACCCATTCACGCAACGGCAGATAGCCCTCCGTCGCGCTGTATTGCAGCGCCGCGGCGGGCGCGTCGCGCAGAATGCGGTCGGACGCTTCGCGCATGCGTTCGGCCGGGAAGGTGGCTGGCGAGGGCAGGCCGCCCGCGAACGAAATGACTTCGGGCCGTTCCGTGACCTTCAGGATCTCGCGGATCGCCGAGCTCGTGAGCTTGCGTGCGCGCTCGGACAGTTGCCACGTGGGGGCTTTCAAGTCGCTTTGGTCCATGGTTTCCTCTGCTGGTGTCTCTGGAACCGTTCAAAAACTTCGATTATCGCGCGAGTCGACGACCCGCGCGCGCTGCTTATGCAAGGGTCCGCGGACCGTCGGGCGTTTCGAATTCCGCGCTCAACGCGGGCGCGCCGTCGGTCGGCCGCAGTTCGATCAGATGCGCCGCGCCCAGCCAACGCAACTGCGCCGCCACCGTGTCGGCCTGGGGATGCGCGGCTTTCAGGGCCTTCAACGCAATGCCGGTTTCCGGCAAGACCGCCGACGGATGCCGCGGCGTATCCCATTGGATCAGCGAGGGCAGCACGCCGTCGCCCGCGCCTTGCCAGCCGGGAAACGCACCGTCGTCGGGCACGGACAGGCCCCATGTGAAATCGCCGCGCGTCATCGGCACGATCGGCGGAATGCGCTGCGGATACTGCGCTTGCCACGTCGAAAGGCGTTTCGGCCGATCGACCCGAGCGACCCAGTGCGACAGGTACGGCCCTTTTTCGAGCCGCGCGTGCGTCGCCGGGTCGTCGAGGGCGAACAGACGGGCGCGCGGCGCGGCGCCGTCGGCGGGTTCGGCGGCCTGCGGATCGGCTGCGATCACCTCCAGGTACACGCCGCCCCACAGGTTCAACAGGCGGTTGTGCGTGCGCATCAGCGGATGCGCGCCGCCGCCGGACGGTGCGATGCCGAGCGTGTCGGCGACGTACTGCGTGCCCTCGTCGAGGGTACGGGCGGAAATCACGAGATGGTCGAGCTGGAGCGGATGAGCAGTCATGACGGATCGAGCAACGGTTTTCTGCGGTGAGCCGGAGCGGGCCGGGTGTGGCGGTGGCGCTGCCGGGGTCGTAAGCATAACCGTTTGCCGGATCGGCGGGCCATGCGGATGGGGTTCGGAGCCGCCCGGACCTGATCGGCCCGCGAGCGGTGGTGTGCCGCGAAGTGTCGTTGCAGCCGCTCCGGTCATCCTTCTTTCATCTCGAATGTAGCGGCGCTGACCTGCACAGTAACGGTACAATCGCTTCGATACTATTCGGTACAGTTGGAGCTCGTCATGTCCGTCCCGCTTGCCCAGATTCCCGCCCCGCACGACACCGCCTCGCTGACGCTGGTCGAGCAGCTCGTGCAGTGGGCCCGCCGCCGCATCGAGGAGCGCGTGTTCCGCCCCGGCATGCGCATGCCGTCGATCCGCAAGCTCGCGCTCGACAAAGGCGTGTCGCGCTTCACCGTGGTGGAGGCCTACGAGCGGCTGGTGGCGCAAGGGTTTCTGGAGTCGCGGCGCGGTTCGGGCTTCTACGTGCGCGAGCGGCTCGCCGGCGCGGCATCCGCCGAGATTCACCGGATCGCCGAAGCCGCGCCCGCGCCGGCCACGATCGACGTCGTGTGGCTGCTGCGCAATATGCTGCATACCGGCGCGCGCCCCGAGCGCAGTCCGGGGCTGGGCTATCTGCCGGCACGCTGGCTCGACGGCGACCTGATCACCAACGCGCTGCGCACGCTGGGCCGGCAGAGCGGCGCGCAGATGCTCGGCATCGGCACGCCGCAGGGGTTTTTGCCGTTGCGCCAGCAGTTGCAGACGCGGCTGGAGGAGCTGGAGATCGGCGCGTCGCCCGACCAGATCGTGATGGTGTCCGGCATCACGCAGGCGATCGACCTGATTTCGCGCATCTACGTGAAGGCGGGCGATGCGGTGATCGTCGGCGATCCGGCCTGGTTCCAGATGTTCGGGCGCTTCGCGTCGCAGGGCGCGCGGCTCGTCGGCATGCCGTATACGCCGGACGGCCCCGACCTCGACGCGCTCGAATCGCTGGTGCAAACCTGGCGGCCGAAGATGCTGGTGATCAATTCGGTGCTGCAGAACCCGACCGGCACGTCGCTCACGGCGGCGCAGGCGTTTCGCATCCTGCGCCTCGCCGAAGCCTATGACTTCATCGTCGTCGAGGACGATATTTACGGCGATCTCTGCCCGCCGAGCTATCCGGGCACGCGCCTCGCGAGCCTCGATCAGCTCAAGCGCGTGATCTATCTCGGCAGCTTTTCGAAGACGCTCGCGCCGAATCTGCGCGTCGGTTTCATCGCGTGCGCGCCGGAGGTGGCACGGGCGGTCAGCGATCAGAAGATGCTGGTCGGCATGACGAGCCCCGAGCTGAACGAGCGTGTGCTCTACAAGATCCTCACCGAAGGCCATTACCGCCGGCATGTGGAGCGCTTGCGCGCGCGGCTCGACGGGGTGCGCGAAAAGTCGGTGCGGATGCTGGAGAAGACCGGCCTGAAGCTATTCCTCACGCCCACCGCGGGCATGTTTTTGTGGGCCGACACCGGCGTGGACGCCGGCGCGCTGGCCGCCGCCGGCCACGAAGCCGGCTTTCTGCTGACGCCGGGGAGCCTTTTTTCGCCGCAGCAGTCGCCCACCACTTGGATGCGCTTCAATATCGCCAACTGCGGCGATCCCGAACTGGCGACCTTCCTGTGCCGCTATCTCGACGGCGTCGCGCGCCGCGCCTCTTGAAACCGCGCCGGGGCGCCCCCAGCTAGACGGACGATCCGGCGGCCGGCGCCCCCAGGCGTCCCTGGTTTCGCGCCACGCCCGACCCGAACCCCATTCGCAACAGAGAGGAAGTCCGACCATGGCACAAGAAACCATGAGCTTTCAGGCAGAAGTGAAACAGCTTCTGCACCTGATGATCCATTCGCTGTACAGCAACAAGGAGATCTTTCTGCGCGAGCTGATTTCGAACGCGTCCGACGCGGCCGACAAGCTGCGCTTCGAAGCGATCGAAAACAACGCGCTGTACGAGAACGATCCGAATCTGCGCATTCGCGTCTCGTACGACAAGGCCGCGCGCACCGTCACGATCGACGACAACGGCGTCGGCATGAGCCGCGATGAAGCGATCGCGCACCTCGGCACGATCGCGCGCTCGGGCACCAAGGAATTCTTCGGCAAGCTCTCCGGCGACCAGCAGAAAGACGCGGCGCTGATCGGCCAGTTCGGCGTGGGCTTCTATTCGGGCTTCATCGTCGCGGACAAGATCACGGTGGAAACGCGCCGCGCCGGTTTGCCGGCCGCCGAGGGCGTGCGCTGGCAAAGCGCGGGCGAGGGCGATTTCGCCGTCGAGCAGATCGAACGGGCGGCGCGCGGCACGACCATCACGCTGCATCTGCGTGCCGATGAAGATGAACTGCTGTCGTCGCATCGTCTGAAGTCGATCATTCAGCGGTATTCGGACCACGTCGCGCTGCCGATCCTGATGAAGAAGGAAGAATGGGACGCGGAAAAGAGCGAGATGGTCACGAAGGACGAGGACGAGACCGTCAATCAGGCGAGCGCGCTCTGGACCCGTTCGAAGAACGACATCACCGACGAGCAGTACAAGCTGTTCTATCAGCACCTCTCGCACGATCATCAGGACCCGCTCACGTGGACGCATAACCGCGTCGAGGGCCGCAGCGAGTACACGCAATTGCTGTACGTGCCGAGCCACGCGCCGTTCGACATGTGGAACCGCGATCATCGCGGCGGTCTGAAGCTGTACGTGAAGCGCGTGTTCATCATGGACGACGCGGAGCAACTGCTGCCCGCCTATCTGCGGTTCGTGAAGGGCGTGGTCGATTCGAGCGATCTGCCGCTCAACGTGTCGCGCGAAATCCTGCAGGAAAGCCGTGACGTGAAGGCGATCCGCGAGGGCGTGACCAAGCGCGCGCTGTCGATGCTCGAGGATCTGGCCCATTCGGATAACGACGCCGATAAGGAAAAATACGCCGGCTTCTGGAAGGAATTCGGCCAGGTGCTGAAGGAAGGCGTCGGCGAGGACTTCGCCAACCGCGAGCGCGTTGCGAAGCTCCTGCGCTTCGCGTCGACGCATACCGAATCGCCGGAGCAGACCGTGTCGCTCGCCGATTACGTCGCGCGCATGAAGCCCGAGCAAACGAAGATCTACTACGTGACCGCCGACACCTGGCAGGCCGCGACCCATAGCCCGCATCTCGAAGTGTTCCGCAAGAAGGGCGTGGAAGTCTTGCTGCTGACCGATCGCGTGGACGAGTGGATGCTGTCGTTCCTCAACGAATTCGACGGCAAGCCGCTGCAAAGCGTCGCGCGCGGCGATCTCGATCTGGGCGCGTTGAACGACGAGGAAAAGCAGGCGCAGGAGAAAGTCGGCGAGGAGTTCAAGCCGCTCGTCGAGAAGATGAAGGAAGCGCTCAAGGACAAGGCCAAGGACGTGCGCCTGACGTTCCGCCTGACCGATTCGCCCTCATGCCTCGTCGCCGACGACGGCGAAATGAGCGGTTACCTGCAACGCATGCTGAAGGCCGCGGGGCAGCAAGCGCCGTCGTTCCATCCGATTCTCGAAGTGAATCCGGAGCATGCGCTGGTGAAGGGCTTGCAGGCGGACGGCGCGAATTTCGACGACTGGTGTCATCTGCTGTTCGACCAGGCCTTGCTGGCCGAAGGCGGTGCGCTGGAAGATCCGGCGAGCTTCGTGAAGCGCACCAATGCGTTGTTGCTGGCGCGCGCGAGTTGAGGGTGCGCCGGGGGCGTCGTATTTGACGCTTCGTGGTTGAAAATGGGTTGAAGAAATGCGCTGCCGCGGCAGCGCATTTTTTTTGGCCGCGATTTTTGGCCGCGACCGCGGCCGCGATTTACTTCTTGCCCATCAACGTATCCATCGTCTCGCCCCGCACGATGATCTCGGTGCGACGGTTCAGCGCGCGTCCTTCGACCGTATCGTTGCTCGCCACCGGATCGTTGTAGGCGTTGCCCTTGGTACGGATGCGGTCGATCGGCACGCCGCGCTCCACCAGTTCATGACCCACGGCGGTCGCCCGCGCTTCGGAAAGCCGCTGGTTGTATTCGAGGGTGCCGACGTTATCGGTGTATCCCTCGACGATGATCGGCTTCTTGCTGCGCTTGAGCAGAACAGCCGAGCGATCGACGACCGCCTGGGCATCGCCGCGCACTTCCGACTTGCCGAACTCGAACAGCGCGGTTTCGGGCAGCTTGACCGCGACGCCGCTCGCGACCGGCGCCACCTCGATGCCGACCGCCTTGTTCAGCGAGGTTTCGTGATCGCGGTCCAACCGGGATGCGCAACCCGTTACGAGCAGAACCGACATCGCGCAAGCCGTTGCGCTCAGGAATGGTTTCATCTTTTTCATCTCATCTCCTCTTCATGATCCGGTCACATGGCGTGCCCTTCGATCTCGGGCGAACCGCCGAGCTTGTCAAGCACGACGGTTTTATCGCGCGTCGTTGCTGACCGAGAATCGGAACTGTCCGAAACCGGCGATCTCGTCGAGGCGCGTCACCGCACGCGTAGTCGTCGATGAAACTTGCTGCAGGAAGATCGGCGAGGCCAAGCAATCCCCGTACAGTCGCGCCGCTATAATCCGACACCATGTCCATCCGTTTCGATGCCGCCGACGCCCACTGGCGCGTCGCTCCCTTAGCCGGCCTGAGTGCCGATCAGAAAGACTGGCTGACCCGTGGCGGTTCACTGACCGCGCATCTGCGCGCGCTCGGCGCGGTCGCGGTGCGCGTCACGCGCGAAGGCGTCGCCTTGCCGTGGGCCGACGAGCATGCCGCGCTCGGTCTCGCGCCGCGTGCGCCGGTGTGGGTGCGGGAAGTGGCGCTGTCGGTCGACGGCGTGCCGTTCGTCGCGGCGCATAGCGTCGCGCCGCTCGCCGCGAGCGTCGGCGTGTGGCAGGCGACGCGGCGCTTGCGCACGCGGCCGCTCGCGGAGTTGCTCTATAGCGATAGCAGCGTCGCGCGTTCGTCGCTGGTGAGCCGCAGATTGACCGCGCGTCATCCGTTGTACCGGTTGGCGGTGCGTGAAGTTGCAGGCCGCCCGCCGCATGCGCTGGTCGCGCGCCGCTCGGTGTTCGAGCGTCAGGGCGCGCCGCTGATGGTGACCGAATGCATGTTGCCCGCGCTGTGGGCGCATCTGGCCGCGTTGGCCGCGTCGTCTGCGTTGTCCGATTCTGCCGAGGTGGGCGAGCGGTCCGCAGCCGTTCCGCGCGCGGCGCATCCGCGCGTGCGCGAACATGGCCGTTCGCTCGAACACACCGCTTCGCTCGCGCATCCGGCGGCGCGCGCGTCCGACGAACGGAGCCGCTGATGCTGCAAGGCTTTCCTCCCGTCGTCGCGGCGGACACGCATACGCTGATTCTCGGCAGCTTTCCCGGTGAAGCGTCGCTCGCGGCGACGCAGTATTACGCGCATCCGCGCAATCAGTTCTGGCGGCTCCTTGGCACCGTACTCGAGGAACCGCTCGCCGAACTCGCCTACGAAGAGCGGCTGCGACGCGTGCTCGCCCACGGCATCGGCGTGTGGGACGTGCTGGCCGCGTGCCATCGCGAGGGCAGTCTGGATGCGGCGATTCGCAACGCGCTACCGAACGACTTCGCTTCGCTGCGCGAGCACGCGCCGCTGTTGAAGAAGGTGTGCTTCAACGGCAAGACGGCGGGCCGCTTTGCGCCGGTGATCGGCGCGGCGGGCTATGCCACTGTGATGTTGCCTTCGTCGAGTCCGGCGAATGCTATGCTCTCGTTCGACCAAAAATTGCGTCTTTGGCGCGACATCCTTACATGACGAAATTGATCAAGCGCGCTTCCGCTGAAGCGCGTGCCTTCCGCAATCGGGACGCGGACGCCGCCGGCGATAAACACCATCAACACCACGCAGTGCGCAACAACAGAAAACGCGCGTCACGCGACGACGACCTACGCGACGCGCCGCAAATCGAAGCGCCGCGCAAGCCGCGTTTCGCGCCGGTCACGTTCTCGGAAGAAGGCGGCGTGCGCTTCCTGCATTTCGGCACGGAATGGGTGCAAGGCGCGATGCGTCTGCGCAAGCCGGATCACATCGAACTCGAATACGCGCAGCAGATGATGGCCTGGCTGCTGTTCATCGAAACGCCGAAGCGCATCGTCCAGCTCGGGCTCGGCGCCGCGGCGCTGACCAAGTTCGCGTACCGCTTTCTGAAGCGCGCGAAGGTCGAGGCAGTCGAATTGAACCCCGCTGTGGTGGTGGCCGCGCGCACGATGTTCGAGTTGCCGCACGACGATGCGCGCCTCACCGTGCACGAAGCGGACGCGTGGGACTTCGTCAACGACGGCGCCAATCACGGCACGATCGGCGCGTTGCAAATCGACGTCTACGATGCGACCGCGCGGGGTCCGGTGCTGGATAGCGTCGGCTTCTATCGTGCGGTGCGCGCGTGTCTGACCGAGGCCGGCGTGGTGACGGTGAACCTGTTCGGCGACCACCCGAGCTTCGTGCGCAACATGAAGCGCCTGAACGAAGCCTTCGACGGCCGCGTGGTCGCGCTGCCGGAAGTGCATGACGGCAATCGCATCGCGATCGCGTTTTCGGGCCCGGCGCTGGAGGTGCCGTTCGCGGCGCTGCAGGCGCGCGCGAGACTGATCGAAGCGGAACTCGGTTTGCCGGCGCGCAAGTGGATCAAGGGTCTACAGGAATCGTCCGGGCAGACAGGCGCCTCGTTCTCGATCTGATCGGCAGGCGCAGCGGCAGCGGCGAATCGCAATCCGCCCGTTGCGCCCGCGCGACGGTCGCCGCCATCCGGTGGCGCGCATCGAGCAACCGGCGTGCCGCACGGCGGGTCGTCGGCGGCGCTCGCTGTCGGGCCTATCGGGGCCATCGCGGCCCTCGCTGCACCCGCGGTCCTCGTTACGGCGGTCGCCTGAGACGGCCGCCCTGCACGCATCAACCGTCTGCGCCCTCGGCGCATCAACGCTTTTCACCCTCGCCGAAACCCCGATCCCGCCTCGGGTCGCCCCTGCTTGACCACACCTTTGCGGCTCCTATACTCTTTCGAGGCTTTCGGGGTGCCCGTGGCCATCCGCGGGGCGACCCTCCGCGGGAGAACCGCCACCCGTCAAACACGGACCAACATTTCAATAATAGGGAAGAGGAGACGTCATGGCTCACGACGCCGACGCGAACAAGGCCAGCAAGCACTGGCTCTGGTTGCTGCTGTTGCCCTGGCTCGCGATGATCTGGGTGCCGTCATACAACAAGGTCGAACCGCAACTGTTCGAGTTTCCGTTCTTCTACTGGTATCAGCTCCTGTGGGTGCTGATCAGCGCGGTCATCACGGCGCTCGTGTACTTCAAGACCAAGACCCGTTCGACGGGCGGCTCGCAAGGAGGCGCACGCTAATGAACGCGATTGCAACTTTCGTCTTCGTGCTGTTTTTCATCGGCGTCACGATCCTCGGTTTTGTCGCGGCTCACTGGCGGCGCGGCGATCTCGCCCATCTGGAAGAGTGGGGCCTCGGCGGGCGGCGCTTCGGCACCATCGTCACGTGGTTTCTGCTGGGTGGCGACCTGTACACGGCCTACACCTTCATCGCGGTGCCGGCACTGGTGTTCGGCGCGGGCGCGACCGGCTTCTTCGCGCTGCCCTACACGATCCTGATCTATCCGTTCGCGTTCGTCGTGTTCCCGAAACTGTGGAGCATCGCCAAGCGCCAGGGCTATGTGACATCGGCGGACTTCGTCTCGGCGCGCTACGGCAGCCGCATGCTCGCGCTGGCGGTCGCGGTCACGGGCATTCTCGCGACCATGCCGTACATCGCGCTGCAACTGGTCGGTATCGAAGTGGTGATCGGCGCGCTCGGCTTCGACACGCAGGGCTTCGTCGGCGATCTGCCGCTCATCATCGCATTCGCGATCCTCGCGGCGTACACGTACACCTCGGGCTTGCGCGCGCCCGCCATGATCGCGGTGGTCAAGGACATCCTGATCTACGTCACGATCTTTGCCGCGGTCATCGTGATTCCGCCGCAACTGGGCGGCTTCGGCCATATCTTCAGCACGGTGCCGCCGGCCAAGCTGCTGCTGAAGGCGCCGGACGTATCGAGCCTGAACGGCTACAGCGCCTACGCGACGCTCGCGGTGGGCTCGGCGCTCGCGCTGTTCCTGTACCCGCACTCGATCACCGCGGTGCTGTCGTCGAATTCGGGCAACACGATCCGCCGCAACATGGCGATGCTGCCGGCCTACTCGCTGGTGCTCGGCCTGCTCGCGCTGCTCGGCTTCATGGCGCTCGCCTCGGGCGTGAAGGACACGCCGGAATTCGCGCCGTACTTCAAGGCGTTCGGCCCGAACTTCGCGGTGCCGGCGTTGTTCCTGCACTTCTTCCCGTCGTGGTTCGTCGGCGTGGCGTTCGCGGCGATCGGCATCGGCGCGCTGGTGCCGGCGGCGATCATGTCGATCGCGGCAGCCAACCTGTACACGCGCAACATCCATAAGGAGTTCGTCAACCGCAACATGACGCACGACCAGGAGACCAATGTCGCGAAGCTGGTCTCGCTGATCGTCAAGGTCGGCGCGGTGGCGTTCATTCTCGGCCTGCCGCTCACCTACGCGATCCAGTTGCAACTGCTGGGCGGCATCTGGATCATCCAGACGCTGCCGGCGATCGTGCTGGGTCTGTACACGCGCGTGCTCGACTATCGCGGCCTGCTGGCCGGTTGGGCGGCCGGCATCGCAACCGGTACGTGGATGGCGATTTCGCTGAAGCTGGCGAGTTCGATCTTCACGATCCACCTGTTCGGCATGGCGATTCCGGGCTATGCGGCGGTGTGGTCGCTGGTCGTGAATCTGGTGGTGTCGGTGCTGGTGAGCCTGCTGGTGCGCGCATTGGGCATGCAGCGCGCCGAAGATCGCACGCGTCCCGAGGATTATCTGGACGTGGTGGAAAACTAAGCCGCGCGCCTGTCCGGCAAGTGGAAGGCGCAACGCCCGCGGACGAAAGTTTGCGGGCGTTTGTCTTCTGGGCGCACTCCAGGGCACGATAGCGGGACCGTCCTTCAACACACTCCGCCGGGCTCATGGCTTCTGCCGATTCCCCTACCGCGATTCGACGCCGCTCGGCTATCAGCCGCGCGCTGCGCGCGATCACGTCCCCGTACTACCGCTATCGCCATGCCAAGGTGCTGCACAGTCTGCGCGTCGGCCTCGCGATGATCGTGTCGATTCTCGCCACCACGGGGATCGATATCCCGCACGGCGTCTGGGCGTCGGTGACGCTGCTGGTGGTGATCGGCGGCTTGCAGCATCACGGCAACATCCGCAAGAAGGCGGCCGAGCGGGCCGCGGGGACGTTGCTCGGAGCGTCGATCGGGCTCCTGCTGATCGTGCAGCAGAATCTGCTCGGCTCGCTGCCGCTCACGTACCTGTTGATGTCGGTCTTCGCGGCGATCTGCGCGTGGTTCGCGGTCGGTTCGTCCGGCTATATCGGGCTATTGACGGCGATCACGATGTGCATCGTCGCGGGCCACGGCGACAACCAGATCGACGTCGGGCTGTGGCGCACGCTGAACGTGCTGATCGGCATCGTGATCGCATTGGCGTTTTCGTTCGCGCTGCCGCTGTATGCGACGTATTCGTGGCGTTACGGGATCGCCACCAATCTGCGCGAATGCGCGCGCATCTACACGCGTTTGCTTGAGGGCGCGCCGATCGGCGAGGAGGAGCAGGTCAAGCGCTTTCTGCAAATCAATCGGCGGCTCGTGCAGTTGCGCTCGTTGATGCCTTCGGTGGCGAAGGAGGTCGACGTGCCGCAGGCGCGGCTCGAGGAGATTCAGCGGCTGCACCGCTCGGTGCTCAGTTCGCTGGAGTTGCTCGCGACCGGTCCGCTGATGCACGCCGATGCGGTGGCGCGTGCCGCGTATGCCGGGCAATCCGGCGCGGAGGTGCGCGCCGTGCGGACGATTCTGCTGGCAACGGCGCGCGGCTTGCGCTTTGGCCGCGCGACGCGCCCCGGCATTCCGGCCGCGTCGCCGCTCGCGCAGACGCACGGCGGCGCGGCGCTCGGGTTGCCGCCCGATTTGCAGGGGCCCTACTGGCTCGGGCAGCGGCTCGCCGAGCAGGTGGACCGGTTGCGCGCGCTATTGCTGGAAACCGAGCCGAACTGGAATATCGAGCGGCAACCGCGGGCGTTGCTGAACGCTTGACTTGCCGGGGTAACCGGCACGGCGCTCAAACCTGCGGCGGCAGCGTCACCATCCACGTCAAACCGAAGCGGTCCACCGTCATCCCGAAGCCCTTGCTCCAGAACGTCGCGCCCCAGGGCATCAGCACCTGGCCGCCGTCGGCGAGCGCATTGAAATATTGCTGGGCGGATGCGGGATCCTCGACGGTCAGCGACAGGCTGAAGCCGCTCATGGGGGGCGCATCGGGATCGCAATGACCGTCCGACGCCATCCACTGGCTCGCGCCGAGCTTGACGTTGGCGTGCATGATCTTGTCTTCGAGACCAGCGCGCGGCGGATTCTGCGGGTCGGGCGGCGCGTCCTTGAAGCGCATCATGAACGTCACTTCCGCGCCGAGATGCTTGCCGTAATAGGTGAGCGCTTCCTCGCAGCGGCCGTTGAAAAACACATAGGGTTGAACTTGCATGATCGTCTCCGTGAACGTGAAATGAGCGGCGCCGCGTTCCCCGCCCACGAGCGGCGAGCGAGCGGGCGTGCAGACGATTGTAGTCGCCCGTTGCGGGGGCAGTTGTGACTTTAAGTCGTAGGAAGCGGGGTTCCCCGGCGCGTGCGAAAAGTCGTTCGTAAACGGCATGCGGCCCTGAACCGCAAGGCTCAGGGCCGCATGCTTCGGACGACCTTAACGCAGTGATTTTTAACGCAGCGCTTCGATCAGCTTTTCCAGTTTCACGGCGTCCGCCGCGAACGCGCGGATGCCTTCGGCGAGCTTTTCGGTCGCCATCGCTTCGTCGTTGACGAGGAAACGGAACGACGATTCGTCGACCGGCACGCGTTCGATGTCCGTGTCCCTGGCGATGTCCGCCGACAGCTTGCGCTCCACCTTGTCGGTGCTCTCGTGCAACTTTTGCAGCAGGTCCGGGCTGATGGTCAGCAGATCGCAGCCGGCCAGTTCCAGAATCTGGCTGGTGGTGCGGAAGCTCGCGCCCATCACCTCGGTCTTGTAGCCGAACTTCTTGTAGTACGCGTAGATGCGCTGCACCGACTTCACGCCCGGATCGTTCGCGCCGCCGTCTTTCGCTTCGTCCCACGCGCTGCCGGCGTTCTTCTTGTACCAGTCGTAAATGCGGCCGACGAACGGCGAGATCAGTTGCGCGCCGGCTTCGGCACAGGCCGCGGCCTGCGCGAGCGAGAACAGCAGCGTCATGTTGCAGCGGATGCCTTCCTTCTGCAGCACTTCGGCCGCGCGGATGCCTTCCCACGTGGAAGCCAGTTTGATCAGCACGCGTTCGCGTTCGATGCCGTGGTCCTTGTACAGCGCGATGAGTTCACGGCCCTTGGCGATCGAGCCTTCGACGTCGAACGACAGGCGCGCGTCCACTTCGGTCGAGACGCGGCCCGGAATGATCTTGAGGATTTCGGTGCCGAACGCGATCAGCAACTGGTCGATGATCGCGCCGACCGGCTTCGACGCGTGATCTTTCACGGTCTTTTCGAGCAGCGGCCGGTAGTCGTCTTTCTGCACCGCCTTCAGAATCAGCGACGGATTGGTGGTCGCGTCTTGCGGCTTGTACTGGGCAAGCTGCTGGAAGTCGCCCGTATCGGCGACGACGGTGGTGTATTGCTTGAGTTGGTCGAGTGCGGTTGTCATGTTCGGGCCTTCAGGGCGCAGGCGCGCCGTGGTTCAGGAGAAATGAGGTCGCCACCGGATCAAAACGAACGGGTTCCGGTGGCCGCGAGTCACGCTGCGGCGTTCGCCCCATGTTGCCGGGAAACGCCGCCGGATGCTTCTATTTTATGGCGGATCGGCTGATGCAGTGTTGACACTTGCCACGGACGATCCGTTCAGCGTCTGCTATTTGCTCAACATCCGCATCGCGGTTTCGAGGCCGGCGAGCGTGAGCGGATACATGCGGTGACCGAGCACCTCGCGAATCGCGCCGACGGACTGCCGGTACGCCCACAAGCCTTCCGGCTCGGGATTGAGCCACGCGTGCTGCGGGAAATGGTCCGCGAGGCGGCGCAGCCACACCGCGCCGGCTTCGGCGTTGTTGTACTCCACCGAGCCGCCCGGTTGCAGCACTTCGTACGGGCTCATGGTCGCGTCGCCGACGAAGATCAGCTTGTAGTCGGGCGTGAACTTGTGCAGCACGTCCCACGTCGGCATGCGCTCGGCGTGGCGGCGGCGGTTGTTCTTCCACAGGAAGTCGTACACGCAGTTGTGGAAGTAATAGAACTCGAGGTGCTTGAACTCGGCCTTGGCGGCGGAGAAAAGCTCTTCCGTGCGCTTGATGTGATCGTCCATCGAGCCGCCCACGTCGAGCAGCATCAGCACCTTCACCTTGTTGTGCCGCTCGGGCACCATCTTCAGGTCGAGCCAGCCGGCGTTCGCGGCCGTGCTGCGGATCGTGTCGGGCAGATCGAGCTCGTCGGCGGCGCCTTCGCGGGCGAACCGGCGCAAGCGGCGCAGCGCGATCTTGATGTTGCGCGTGCCGATTTCGACCTGGTCGTCGTAATCGCGATAGGCGCGCGCTTCCCACACCTTGACGGCCGTGCGGTTGCCCGCCGCGTCGCCGCCGATGCGCACGCCTTCGGGGTTGTAGCCGCCATTGCCGAACGGCGACGTGCCGCCGGTGCCGATCCATTTGCTGCCGCCTTCATGACGCTCTTTCTGTTCGTCGAACAGTTGCTTGAGACGCTCCATCAGCTTGTCGAGGCCGCCCATTGCCTCGATCTGCGCCTTTTCCTCCGGCGACAGATCGCGTTGCAGCTTCTTCTTCAGCCAGTCGAGCGGAATGTCGAAGGCGAGTTCGGAGGCCAGCGCGACGCCGTTGAAATACGCGCCGAACGCCTGGTCGAACTTGTCGAAATACTGTTCGTCCTTGACCAGCGTGATGCGCGCGAGATAGTAGAACTCGTCGATCGACGGCGCGATCACGTTGGCTTTGAGCGCCTCGAGCAGCGTCAGATATTCCTTCACCGACACCGGCAGTTTGGCGGCGCGCAGCGAGTAGAAAAAGTCGATCAGCATGCTGGGTCCTGTGCGGCGGCGGTTGCTGCGTGTGTATGGCGCGATGCGCTCTTCGACGCGGCGCTGGCGCCCGATCAACGGTTCAACGGTGGTTCAACGATTGTTGCGGTTCATGAAAATCAGCCGCTCGAACAGGCTCACGTCCTGCTCGTTCTTCAGCAGCGCGCCGTGCAGCGGCGGGATGATCTGCTTCTGGTCGGACGAGCGCAGCGCTTCGGGCGGAATGTCTTCCGCGAGCAGCAGCTTCAGCCAGTCGAGCAGTTCCGACGTGGACGGCTTTTTCTTCAGCCCCGAGACGTTGCGCAACTCGAAGAAGCTCTGCATCGCGGCGGCAAGCAGTTCCTGCTTGATGCCGGGGTAATGCACCTCGACGATCTGCTGCATCGTGGCCGGATCGGGGAACTTGATGTAGTGGAAAAAGCAGCGGCGCAAAAACGCGTCGGGCAGCTCTTTCTCGTTGTTGGACGTGATGATCACGAGCGGGCGCTGCTTCGCGCGGATCAGCTCACGCGTCTCGTACACGTAGAACTCCATGCGGTCGAGCTCGCGCAGCAGATCGTTCGGGAATTCGATGTCGGCCTTGTCGACTTCGTCGATCAGCAACACGGTTTGCTGCTCCGACTCGAACGCCTGCCACAGCACGCCCTTGACGATGTAGTTGGCGATGTCCTTGACGCGCTCGTCGCCCAGTTGCGAATCACGCAGGCGCGACACCGCATCGTATTCGTACAGACCTTGCTGGGCCTTGGTGGTGGACTTGATGTGCCATTGCAGGAGCGGCATGCCGAGCGCGGCGGCGACCTCCTCGGCGAGCATGGTTTTGCCGGTGCCGGGTTCGCCCTTGATCAGCAACGGACGCTTGAGCGTCATCGCGGCGTTGACCGCGAGCTTGAGATCGTCGGTGGCGACGTACTGCGATGAGCCTTCGAAACGCATGGCGAGATGCTCTTTTCGGTGAAAAAACCCAGTATAAGTCAGAAGGCCTGTTGGCTTGGAAGCGGCTCGCGTAGGGTGGCAGCCGCGATGTCGTACGCGTTGTTGTACGCGATGCGGGCGTCCGGGCGGCGTTGCCGAACGGACCGGAGGCGTGTCCGTGGCGCCGATGGGCGGGTGTTCCGGGCTCGCGAGCAAGAGCGGCGGCAGCCGATGGCGGGCGCGAAGTCATGCAAGGCCGATGCAACGCCAATACGATGCCGACGGGCGCCGCGCGCGAGCCCGGTGCAAGCCCGGCGCGGCGCGGCAAAATGGCGCTAGCCGTGGCTTTGCGGCAGCCGGACCCGCCGCGGCCCCGCGCGGTGGACGTTCGGCGCGGCGTCGCGGTACAATTAGCCCGATTTTTTTGGCCTGCGTGGCTACCCTACAAGAAGAACGGCGCGGGCCGTTGCCTTTTTGGGCGCCCGTTTCCCCTCAAGCCAGGTTACATGCTATGAATAAATTCGTCGGCAAACACGTCGTGATCGCAGCGCTGTCGGTGCTCGCGGGCTATGCGGCCAGTGCGCAGGCAGCGGATGTCGTCGGCAACGCGAAGGCGGGCCAAGGCAAGGTCGCGATGTGTATTGGCTGCCACGGCATCCCTGAATACCGCACGGCTTACCCTGAGGTCTACCGCGTGCCCATGCTCGGCGGCCAGAATCAGGCGTACCTCGCGAACGCGCTGCACGGCTACAAGAAGGGCGATCGCCATTTCGAAACGATGCGCGCGATCACCGCGTCGCTATCGGATCAGGACATCGCCGACATCGCCGCCTACTACGCGGCGCAAAATTCCTCTTCGAAGAACAATCCCGACAAGTGATCGGCGTCGGTCATCCGTCCAGTCACTCGGTTATTTATATTCGCGGGATAGGAGAATTCATGAATAAGCCCCAACAGGCACTCCACACGGTGTTCAAGGCTGCATGCGCGTCGGCGGCAGTGATCGGTCTGATTGCAGCGAACGTCGCCCATGCCGCTGACGCAGGCAACGGCAAGGTGCTGTCCGACAGCCACAACTGCGCGGCTTGCCACGGCGTCAACCTGAACAAGCCGGTGAGCCCGGAGTATCCGAAGCTCGCCGGTCAGCACGCCGACTACGTCTACTGGGCGCTGCGTCAATACCAGATGGGCAACGGCAACCCGCATCTCGGCCGCAATAACGCGATCATGCAGGCCCAGGTGCAAAGTCTCTCGTTGAGCGACATGAAGGACATCGCCGCGTATGTCGAATCGCTGGACGGCGATCTGGTGCAGAAGAAGTAACGGCGTGCGCGCTGCTCGCGCGCTGGTTCCAGATTGAACGACACCCCGCTTTTGCGGGGTGTCGTGCTTTGGGGCTCGTGATTCGCGCGCCGGCCTCAGTCGCGCGTGGCGCGCTGCTCGATGCGCTGCAAATACGCGTCGGTGTCCGGCGGCGTGCCGGTGCGCTGCGCTTCCCAGATGGTTTCGCCGAGGCAATCCATGATCGCGTGCTGCGCCTCGTGCGTCGAACCGAGGCGTGCGGCGAGCCGCTCGTGCGCCGCGCGGATGCCGGGCGGCTGGTCGATCGACAACTGCTCCGTAATCGCCAGGTGCATCGACAGATGCAGGAACGGATTGGTCTGGCCGCGTTCGGGCGAGTAGTCCTGGGCCTGTGCGGCTTCGCCGTCGGTCAGATCGGCGTGGTATTCGGGATGTTCGACGATCCAGTCGGCGGCGATCGCTTCGAGCGGCGTCAGGATCTCGCCTTGACGCTGTTTGCGCCAGGTGTCGGTGAAAAAGAGGCGGACTTCGTCACGGCTGGGATTGAACATCGTGGGACCGGTGCGGTTGGTTTGACGCGTGCACGGCGCGTGAAGCTTGCGACGTGCATGAAGCGCGAGTGCAGGGCGCCATTTTACGCCGGGGCCAGGCGGCCTGCTGGCGATGCCTGGCGCCGTGGCATTCCCGCCCTCAGAGATCCGGCGGCGGCGTCTTCGGCCGGAATTCGCACAGCGGCTCGATCACGCAATGCCAGCACTCGGGCCGGCGCGCCTTGCAGACGTAGCGGCCATGCAGGATCAACCAGTGGTGCGCATCCTGCTTGAATTCCGCGGGCGTGAATTTCTCCAGCGCCGTTTCCACCGCGCGCACGTCCTTGCCGGGCGCGAGCCCGGTTCGATTGGCAACCCGAAAGATGTGCGTGTCGACCGCCATGGTCGGATGGCCGAACGCCGTGTTCAGGATCACGTTGGCCGTCTTCCGGCCAACCCCCGGCAGGCTTTCGAGCGCTTCGCGATTCTCCGGCACCTCGCCGCCATACCGGTCGAGCAGAATGCGGCAGGTCGCAATGACGTTCTTGGCCTTGGTCCGATAAAGACCGATGGTCTTGATGTAGTCGGCCACGCCTTCCTCGCCGAGATCGAGAATCTTTTGCGGCGTATTCGCGACCGGGAACATCTTGCGCATTGCCTTGTTGACCGAGACATCGGTGGCCTGCGCCGACAGCAGCACCGCAATCAGCAATTCGAACGGCGTGGTGTACTCGAGTTCGGTCGTGGGATGCGGATTGAGACTCTGAAACGTCTCGTAGATGGCGCGGCGTTTGTTCGCGTTCATGCGGAGCGGGCAGGTGCGTGGAGGTGAGGTTAGCGCTTCGTGGACGGCGTGTCGCTGTCGCCCGCGGCGAGTCCTAGACGGCGGCGGCGTGCTTCGGCGGCGTCGATCTGCGCCTGCACGTCGGCGCTGACGCGTTCGGTGTTCTGCGGGCCCTGGCCTTTGGCGGCCAGTTCTTCCTTCTTCTTGCGCGCGCGTTCGAGCGCGGCCTGGATGATCGCGCGTTTTTTCGCTTCGGCGTCGTCCGCGGCGGGTGTGGCGGGCGCGGTGGATGCTTGTTCGGCGCCGGCTTGCGGCGCTTGGGCGCTGGCGCCGCTGCCGGCGCGCCGCGCCGCCGCACGTGCTTCGGCCGCTTCGCGTTCGTGCGCAAGGCGGGCTTCGCGCCGGGTGTGGCGCTCGCGCGCGGCGTCGGCCTGAGCCTGGCTCCATGCGTTCCAGCCGGTTGCCTCAGCGGTGACCGGCAGCATCGAAATGCAATCGACCGGACAGGGCGGCACACACAGGTCGCAACCGGTGCAGAGTTCCGCGATCACCGTATGCATCTGCTTCGGTGCGCCAACTATCGCGTCCACCGGACAGGCCTGCATGCACAGCGTGCAGCCGATGCAAACCTGTTCGTCGATAACCGCCAGCGGACGCGGCCGTTCGACGCCATTGGCGGAATTGAGCGGGATCACCGGTTTGCCGAGCAGTGCGGCGAGGCGCGCGACGCCCTCGGCGCCGCCGGGAGGACACTGGTTGTAATTGGCCTCGCCGCTCGCAACGGCTTCGGCATAAGGACGGCACGCGGGGTAGCCGCACTTCGTGCATTGCGTTTGGGGCAGCAGATCTTCGATGCGATCTGCGAGTGTTTTGATCTCTGTCACGGTCACGACGTTGGGGCTTGCCTTGCGGCCGCACAGCTTGAACTAAATAGCACATTATCGCCGATTTCCCCAATTGCCATCCGCAATCGATGTGCCATAATCGAAGCGCTTTTTCGAAAGACCGCACGAGGGTGACCCCCAACCATGGCGCGCCCGTTCAACGCTGTCGGTGCAAGGCCCGAGAGAGGCCGGCGGCGCGATCCGGATAACGCGGCTCACGAAGACGATGCCACCATGAATCAGCCGAAAATCAAAAGAGATCCTGAAGGCACGCGGCGCCGCATTCTGCTTGCGGCGGCCGAAGAGTTTGCAAATGGTGGGTTGTTCGGCGCACGCGTCGATCAGATCGCCCGCCGGGCGGAAACGAATGAACGCATGCTGTACTACTACTTCGGTAGCAAGGAGCAGCTATTCACCGCGGTACTGGAGCACGCGTTCAGCGCGCTCAATGAAGCCGAACGAACGCTCGAACTGAACGGCGTGGCGCCGGTCGAGGCCATCACGCGTCTCGCGCATTTCGTTTGGGATTACTACCGTGACCATCCCGAGTTGCTGCGTCTCGTGAACAACGAGAATTTGCATGAGGCGCGGTATATGCAGAAGTCCACGCGCATCTGCGAAATGATCTCGCCGATCGTCGCCACGCTCGGCGCCATTCTGGAACGGGGCCAGCGCGCGGGGCTGTTTCGCAGCAACGTCGACCCGCTGCGCTTTTACGTGACGCTCTCGGGCATGGGCTACTACATCGTGTCGAACCGCTTCACGCTCGAGGCAACGCTCGGCCGCGATTTCAGCAGCGCGAGCGAACGCAGCGAAGTCGTGCAGATGAACACCGAGTTGCTGCTCGCGTATCTGTTGCGGAAATAGGCCGCCGGTTACCCGCGGACCGCGTAAGAACGTCAGGGACCAAGCTGTCGAGCCCAGCCCCAGCGTCAGAAACGACAACGGCCCCGTGAGAGGGGCCGTTGTTCTGCATCATGCCTGCGGTGCTCAGGCTTCGACTTTTTCCTTCGCTACGTTCGGCGCCTTGTTGTGCTCGAGAATGAAGTCGCGCAACTGCGGATAGATGATGGTGCGCCAGCGGCGGCCCGAGAAAATGCCGTAGTGTCCGCACTTTTCCGCGGTGAAGTGCTGCTTGTTCTTCTCCGGAATGCCGGTGCACAGATGGTGCGCGGCATAGGTTTGACCGTCGCCGGAAATGTCGTCCAGCTCGCCCTCGATCGTGAAGAGCGCGGTCCTGGTGATGTCTTGCGGACGCACCCGTTGCCCGGCCACGTCCCACGTGCCCTCGGCAAGACGGAACTCCTGGAACACCACGCGGATCGTGTCGAGGTAATAGTTCGCGTCCATGTCGAGCACGGCGTTGTATTCGTCGTAGAAGCGGCGATGCGCTTCCGCGTCGTCCTCGTCACCGCGCAAGAGGCTCTGATAGAAGTCCCAATGCGAGGCCGCGTGACGTTCCGGATTCATCGCGACGAAGCCGGTGTGCTGCAGGAAGCCTGGGTAGACCTTGCGCCCCACGCCCGGATAGTTCGGCGGCACGGTGAAGATCACGTTGTTCTCGAACCATTCATACGAGTGCTGGGTGGCGAGCGAGTTGACCGAGGTCGGACTCTTGCGCGCGTCGATCGGGCCGCCCATCATCGTCATGGTGCGCGGCGTGTCCTCACCGCGGCTCGCGAGCAGCGAAATGGCGGCGAGCACCGGCACGGTAGGCTGACACACCGAGATGACGTGCAGGTTCTTCGCGCCGATGTGGCGGATGAACTCCTGAATATAGGCGACGTAGTCGTCCAGATGAAACTCGCCGGCTTCGAGCGGCACCATGCGGGCGTCGATCCAGTCGGTCAGGTAGACCTTGTGGTCTTGCAGCAACGTGCGCACGGTGTCGCGCAGCAACGTGGCGTGGTGCCCCGACAGTGGCGCGCAGACCAGCACGACCGGCTCGTCCTTTAGTTGGGTGACGGCGTCGCTGTCGTCCGCGAAACGCTTGAAGCGCATCAGCCGGCAAAACGGCTTCTCGATGATCGTCTGTTCGATGATCGGGATGTTATGCCCGTCCTTGACGATCTGATGGAGGTTGAACTCGGGCTTCTCGTAGTCCTTGCCGAGCCGGTAGAGCAGTTCGTAACCGGCCGAGAGGCGCGTGGCGCCAGGCACATAGGCCAATGGACTGGCCGGATTCGCGAACGATTTCGACGCAGCCTGAGCCCAGGCGGTAAGGGGGCTCAACATCGCCCGCTGGAATTCGTGAAATTGGTAGAGCATGGGTGCTCCGGTTTCTAAGCGGTTCGCATGGGGGCTTCGCAAACACGCGTGTGGCGTTGCAGCGGGCCATTAGGTTGAAGGCACTTTGTTTTTTGGCCGACAGTCTGTTTGATCATATCGAACAAAGCGTGCTTGTGCAAAGCAGCAATTTACGTGCGGCGACCCGCAAATTGCCATTAAATCATGCTACTGGCGATGTTGCCGCGCCGCTATCGGGGCTTGCCGCAGACTTAAGTTCCTCCCCACCTGTGCCGTTATGGGACGGTTGCCCGGTGGCCCGCGCCATCTCCTGTTCGTGCTTCGTCAGGTTCAGGCCGGTATGCACCAGCGCCACGTGGGAAAACGCCTGCGGGAAGTTGCCCACCAGCCGCCCAGCGATCGGATCATACTCTTCCGCCAGCAAGCCGACGTCGTTGCACAGCCCGAGCAGTCTTTCGTACATCGCGACCGCTTCAGTCATGCGGCCTTGCAACGCGAGATTGTCCACCATCCAGAACGAGCAAGCGAGAAACGTGCCTTCGCCGGGCGGCAGGCCGTCGTCGTATTCGGTGGTGCGGTAGCGCATCACGAAGCCGTCGCGCATCAGGTCCCGCTCGATCGCCGCCACCGTGCCCTTGACGCGCGGGTCGTGCGGCGGCAGGAAGCCGAGCAGCGGCAGCAGCAGCACGCTCGCATCGAGCTGATCGCTGCCGTAGTACTGGGAAAACGCGTTGAGCGCGGGATTCCACGCCTTTTCGCAAACTTGCGCGTGGATTTTGGCGCGGGTGGCGCGCCATTCGTCGAGCGGGCCGTCGAGCTTGAACATTTCAGCCGACTGGATCGCGCGGTCGAAAGCGACCCACGCCATCACCTTCGAGAAAGTGAAATGCTGACGGCCGCCGCGCGTTTCCCAGATACCCTCGTCCGGCTCTTCCCAGATGGTCTCCAGGTGGCGCAGCAACGCGCGCTGCACGTTCCACGCGGTGTCGTCCGCCTGCAGGCCGCCAACGCGCGCCAGATGCAGCGCGTTCATCACTTCGCCGTAGACGTCGAGCTGGCGCTGGCCGACCGCGTTGTTGCCGATCCGCACCGGCTTCGCACCCTGATAGCCGGGGAGCCAGTCGATCTCGAACTCGGGCAGGCGCCGTTCGCCGGCGAGCCCGTACATGATCTGCAACTGGTCCGGCGCGCCCGCCATCACGCGGCCGAGCCAGCTGCGCCACGCGCGTGCTTCGTCGTAATAGCCGCCGCGCATCATGGCGAGCAGCGTGATGGTCGCGTCGCGCAGCCAGCAATAGCGGTAGTCCCAGTTGCGCGTGCCGCCGAGCTGTTCCGGCAGCGAGGTCGTGGGTGCCGCGACGATGCCGCCGGTCGGTTCGTATGCCAACGCTTTCAGCGTGATCAGCGAACGGCGGATCGGCTCGGCCCATCGACCTTCGATGGTGCAGCGCGCCGACCATTCGAGCCAGTGATTCTCGGTGCGCGCGAGCGACGAATGCGGATCGCGGGCCGGCGGAATCCGCAGATGCGACGCCGCATACGCGAGCGAAAACGGCACGCGCTCGCCTTCGCTCACCGTGAATTCGGCGAGCGTTTTCATGTTCTCGCCGCGCAGGTCCGCCGACGTGCGCAGCACGGCGGTATCGGGACCGACGATCGCCTTGATGCCGTTGTCGCATTTCAGGCGGTCGACCCATGGAATCGAAAAGCCGTAGTCGAAGCGCAGCACCAGTTCCATCTTCATACGGACCGTGCCGCGTTTGCCGACCACGATGCGCACCATTTCCGACCAGCCGTTGCCGGGCGGCATGAAGTCGATCAGCGTGACCGCGCCCTCGGGCGTTTCGAAATCCGTCTCGAGGACCAGGGTCTCGCCGCGATAGCGGCGCGTGACCGTGAACGGCGTGTCGGAAGCGGGGCAGATCTGCCAGCGGCCGTTGTCGGGCGTGCCGAGCAAGGCGGCGAAGCAGGCGCCCGAATCGAAGCGCGGCCAGCAGAGCCAGTCGACGGAACCTTCGCGGGAGACGAGCGCGGCGGTATGGCCGTCGCCGATGAGCGCATAGTCTTCGATGGGTGCGGGCATGGAGGGCGTGTCCGTAATGCGCGCGCGACGGGCGCGTCGCTTGGGTTCGTTGTCAGTCATTGTGGTGTGGGACCCGAGTCATGCGCGTTGGGTTCAGCACGCAATGCGGCAAAACGCGGCTTGGTAAACTGTCAAATCCCTGCCTACAATCTGATTTCAAACCGGTGCGCGGGGGCTTGTCAAAGCGCTCGTCGTCCTGGCTCATGGAGCGTGCAACACTGTTTCCGGGGACCAAAGCTATGCTGAATCCGTCGAAATCCGATTGCATCACAATTCTCTCGGCCGCCAGCGAACTTGCCGACGATTCCATGTTGCCGCTCGATCCCAGCCGTCTCGGTTTGAGCCGCAACGGCATGCTGACCGCCGCCGCCTTTCTGACCGAGCGGGCCTGCTTCCGGCGCTATCAGGAAGGTGACGGTCATTATGCCGTCGGCGCGCTGTCGTTGCAGGGTCGCTTGCGGCTCGAACAACTGTGCAACGGCTAAGTATCGGTTGAGATCGGGCTGAACCCGTGCTGGCTCACCCGATGAGCGGGCGGCGCTCAGCGCACGCTCGCGCGGGCGAGACGCGCCGGTCCGGCCGCACCCGCCGCCACGCCGCCTCGCCTTGTTGCCTGGTTTCCTCTTCAGTTTTGCCGTTCTCGTCCGCTTTCACCAACTCGCGCCAAGCCTCGCCGCCGCGCGTGCGCTTGCGCGCGTCAGCCATGCCACTCGGACGCTAAACCGGCCGGCGCCGCCGCCCGGTTTAGCGCCTCTTGCCGCGTTGCCTTGAACAACTGAACGCGGTGACCGTCCGCCGCCGCTCAGAAGTGCGACGCCCCCACGCCGAAGATTCCAATGATCCCGATGATGATCAGATAAAGCGCGACGATGTAGTTCAAGAGCCGCGGCATGACGAGAATCAAAATACCGGCGATCAGCGAAACGAGCGGGCCGAGGCTGAGTGTGACGTTCATGAAGACTCCCTGGTGTGAACGCGTGATGGTGTGAACGCGTGAAAGGCGATTGGAAAAAACACCCCGCGAGGCGGGACAATTGCTGCACATGCAACCAAGTACCGTGCAGCCGCTTAGCGATAGCCGGATTCGCTGCATGATCCGGCGCAACGCTTTTATACTTGCCTCGATAAAAACAACGCTCGACTGTACGCGCGGCAGACCATGGACACCATTACAACCGAATAACCCATGTTGAGGAGGTCTCATATGCTTCGTCGTCACCGGGCCGCGGCGCCCGCCGTCGCCGGTCCCCGCCCGCCTCGTGCTGCTGAATCCGCGTCTCGCCTGTCCGCCCGCTCGATCATAAAAGGTTTCGTGCTCATGGTCTCGATCGCCGCTTCGCATGCGTTTGCACAAGAGTCCGGCGCGGCTCCCGCGGACGGCGTCTACAACATGCTGATCGGCACCTATACCGGCGGCAAGAGCGAGGGCTTGTACGTCTACCGCTTCGACACGAAGACGGGCGAGGCGACCCGCGTGTCGGTCGCGCAGACGGTCAACCCCTCTTACCTGGTGGTGAGCCGCGATCGCCGCTTCGTCTACGCGGTCAACGAATTGCCTGGCGACAACGGCCCCGCCACGCAGCGCGGCGGCATCAGCGCGTTTCGCTTCGACGCCGCGAGCGGTCAGCTCACGTTCCTCAACAAGGTCTCGGCGGACGGCAACGACCCGTGTTATCTGAGCCTGTCGCCGGACGGCAAGTACTTGCTGAGCGCGAACTACTCGGTAGCGGCCGACCCCGGCGGCAGTTTCGCGGTGTTCCCTGTACAGGCCGACGGCCAGGTCGGCGCGTCGGTGCTCACGGTGCACCACGAGGGCAGCGGTCCGGTGAAGGGACGCCAGGACAACTCGCATGTGCACTCCACCGTGTTCTCGCCGGACGGCCGCTATCTGCTCGCTCAGGACCTGGGCGCGGACAAGCTCTACTCGTACCGCTACACGCCCGACGGCAGCCGCGGCCTGCTCGGCCCGACCGACTGGCGCTACACCCAGGCGAAGGCGGGCACGGGTCCGCGTCATCTAGTGTTCGGCGCGGACGGCAAGCAAGCGTATCTGACGAGCGAACTGAACGCCACGGTCAGCGTCTTCAATCATGACGACGGCAAGCTCACGCAAGTGCAGACGCTTTCGCTGACCGAGCCGGGCTTCAAGGGCGCGGTGGGCGCCGCGGCGATCCACCTCTCGCCGGACGGGCGCTTTCTGTACGCCACGAATCGCGGCGACGCGAACGAGATCGTGATCTTCTCGGTCGATCCCGCCAACGGTCATCTGAAGAAGGTCGGACATCAATCGAGTCTCGGCAAGTCGCCGCGCGAGTTCGCGATCGACCCGACCGGCAAGTGGCTGATCGTCGGCAATCAGAACAGCGACACCGTGTACGTGTTCAGGCGCAATCAGCAGAGCGGTTTGCTCGAAGCGAATCCGAAGCGCTTCGACGTCGGCTCGCCGGTGGACTTCAAGCTGGTTTCGCCGTCGTGAGTGTTGATGACGCGTGTGTCTGGAACACGCGTCGAATGAACAACGGGCCGCTTTGCAAGCGGCCCGTTGTTCTAGCGGCGAAGGTGACGGCTAACCGTCGCCGGTCACGATCGCCCGCCTCGCGGGATCATTCCGCCGGCCCCGGCGCGAGCACCTCGCGGCTGCCGTTGATGCCCATCGCCGACACCAGCCCCGCGGTTTCCATCTGCTCGACGAGACGCGCCGCTCGGTTATAGCCGATGCGCAACTGCCGCTGCACCGACGAGATCGACGCGCGCCGCGTGCGCACCACGAAAGCGACGGCTTCGTCGTAGAGCGGATCGGCTTCCGCATCCGGCGAATCGCCGAACAGGTCCTGCGCCGCGCCGCCTTCGGTGGCCGGGCCGTCGAGAATGCCTTCCTCGTATTGCGGCTCGCCGAACTGCTTCAGATACTCGACGATCCGATGCACTTCCTCGTCGGCGACGAACGCGCCATGCACGCGCTGCGGGTAGCCGGTGCCCGGCGGCAGGAACAGCATGTCGCCCTGGCCGAGCAGCGATTCCGCGCCCATCTGATCGAGAATCGTGCGCGAGTCGATCTTCGACGACACCTGGAACGCCACGCGCGTCGGAATGTTCGCCTTGATGAGCCCGGTGATCACATCCACCGAGGGCCGCTGCGTCGCCAGAATCAGGTGGATGCCGGCGGCGCGCGCCTTCTGCGCGAGCCGCGCGATCAGCTCTTCGATCTTCTTGCCGGCGACCATCATCAGGTCGGCCAGTTCGTCGATCACCACCACGATCAGCGGCAGCGGCGCGAGCGGCTCGGGCGCTTCCGGCGTCAGCGAGAACGGGTTGCCGAGCTTCTTGCCTTTCGCTTCCGTATCGCGGATTTTCTGATTGAAACCGGGCAGATTGCGCACGCCGACCGCCGACATCAACCGGTAGCGCTTTTCCATTTCGCCCACACACCAGTTCAGCGCGTTGGCCGCGAGCTTCATATCGGTGACGACCGGCGCGAGCAGATGCGGAATGCCTTCATACACCGAGAGTTCGAGCATCTTCGGATCGATCATGATGAGGCGCACTTCCTCGGGCGTCGCCTTGTAGAGCAGCGAGCAGATCATCGCGTTGATCGCCACCGACTTGCCCGAACCCGTGGTGCCCGCGACGAGCATGTGCGGCGCCTTCGCCAGATCGGCGACCACCGGATGGCCGGTGATGTCCTTGCCCATCGCCAGCGTCAACTGCGAATGCGAGTTCTGATAGACGCTGGCTTCGAGAATTTCCGACAGGCGGATCGTTTGACGCTTGGCGTTCGGCAGTTCGAGGCCCATGCAGGTCTTGCCGGGAATCGTCTCGACCACGCGGATCGAGGTGAGGCCGAGGCCGCGCGACAGGTCCTTCATGAGCCCGACGATCTGGCTGCCGCGCACGCCGAGCGCCGGTTCGACCTCGAAGCGCGTGATGACCGGACCGGCCGAATGGCCGACCACGGTGACCGGCACCTTGAATTCCTGTAGCCGCTGCTCGATCAGCAGGCCGGTTTCGATGAGCTTTTCCTCGGAGACGGGTTCGACGTCGGTATCCGCGCGCGCGAGCAGATCGAGCGTCGGCAACTCGACCATCGACGCCGCGGGCGCGCGGAATTCGAAGCCGTTGGCCGGGACGTGGCCGCGCAGCGGAACGCGCGGGATGGTGACCTCGGCGGGTTCCGCGGGTTCGGCCGTTTCCGTGGATGGCTCGGCTGCGAGGTGGGCTCGTGATGGCAGGGTCGGGGTTTCTGGTGCTTCATGCTGGGCAGGCGTCTCACGCACGCTAAATGCACTCGAAGCGGCCAATGCTGCCGGCGCTGCCGTGACAGCCGGAGTTGCCGAAGCGGCCAGCGCGTCAACCGGCTCAACGGCGGGTTCGTCTTCCATTGTCGCGGACGCCGACGGCTCCGCCCGAACAGCGAAGCCGGGGAAGCGAACCACGTTTGACGGCTGCGACGCGACGCTCTCCGGCTGGCGCGCGGCGGCAAGAATCGCTCCGTTGCGGGCTGCTCCATCGGGGAGGGCAGGAGAGTCGGCTGGTTGCGTCCCGGCCGTGGCGGTTCCTGCCGAATCGCCGACGGCGAGAGCATCTGGCGTCGAAGTCTGCGAAAGGGCTGAGGATGGACCGAACGGCCGTGTCGCGTCGACTGCGACTTGCGGTGTTGGGGCGTCCAAAGGCACAGCCGGCGCAGCGAATTGCCGCGCGCCTTCCCGATGCAATTCGCTGAGGTTCTCTTCATCCGCCGTCGCCGTGGCGGCGGCAGCAAGCTTCGGCGCTGTGACTTGCGAAGGGTTTGCCGGTTGGTCGACGGGCTGCGCCGGTTCGGCGTGCGGATTCGAATGGCTGCCGGCGGTAGCGGCAATTGGCGTCGAGTCGTTCTCGAACGTTGCCGCGTCGGTTGACGCGCCGCTCGCGTGCGACTGCGCTGCGAAGACCTGGAACGGCGTAGGCGTGATGGTCCGCGCCGCTTGCTGCGATGTTTGCACCGATGCGTGCGCGGCGATGGGTTCGCTCGACAGCGGCGGCCGAATCGCCGGCGCTTCGATCGGCCATTGCACGACCGGCTCGTGGCTCGTCGCGGACGACGCCTCGGCCCCGGCTTCGGCTCGCGGCGTGGCGGCCGGCTCTGGCATCGACGGATAGTCCGGGGCGGCGTCGTCGGCCAGGTTCAGCGAAGTTGCGTGCGCGCGGGGCGCCGATGCCGGACTTGTGGCGACCTCACCGTCAAGCGGCGAGCCCACGCTCGATTGCCCGGCTTCTTCAATAGACGGCACGGCGTTCGCCGAAGCCGTCGCAGTTTTCGCGCTGTCGGCACCGCTGTTGCGCGCGAGGCTCACGCCGGCGATGTCCGTCCAGCGCGCGGCGTTTTCCGCGATGCTGCGCAGCGTTTCCTGGACGCTGGCGGGCGGCGTGACCTTCTGCGCTGTCGGCATCGGCCGCGTGTAGCTGGGCGCCGTCGAGGCCGAGCGATGCGTGGCCGGCGTCGACGCGCTGTCGTTTGCGCGCTCGCCAGGCGGGAACGGTTGCCTGGAGATAGTCGAGCGGTTTGTTGGAGCGTCGGCGCTTGTGGCGCCCTGCGTCGCCGACTGATGGCCAACGCGGGTGGCGGAATGGGCGATCGAATTCCCAGCCAGGTTCGCAGCCGTGCCCGTTGCCGCCTGCGCCGTCTTAGCTAGCGCGGCGGCAGCGACTGATGAACCCGCCAAGCCCGCTGCCACACCGGCTAGTCCCGTGCCCGCACCCGGCGATCCCGCTGGCCGTTGCTCGTCGGCCAGGCGGCGGCCAGGCTGTGATGCGCTGTCGCGAGCCGCCGAGCCAGCCGAGCCAGCCGAGTTAGTCGAGCCAGCCGAGCCAGCCGAGCCAGCCGAGCCAGTCGAGTTAGCCGAGCTAAGCGAGCCAGCCGACCCATTGACGCCAAGTGAGCTACTTTGGCCAACCGACCCAACTCCCCCCGCCGCAGCCCCGACCGCGCGCGACGTCTGCTCGCGCAACCATCCAGCCGGCGCGACAGGTTCCGTCGGCATCCATGCAGCCTTGTCCGCGTTTAGCGGTTGCGTCTGCGTCTGCACATGCCGCGGCGGCGTGGCGGTGCCCGTGCGCAAGACCGGCTCGGCTTGCCTACCTGCGCGCGTGCTCGTGCTCGCACCCGCGCGCCAATTCGCACCGGCGCCACGCGTCGCCGCATCCTTGCCCGCCGCCGAGCCGGGCGATGCGATCGCGCCAGCCGAGCCAGGCCCCGCGCCGCGTCCGCTCGCCGGCGGCCGCCACACCGTCGGGCGCGCATAACGTCCATTGCTTTTGGGCGCCATCGTATTGGTGGCCGGCGAGACATGCGACGTCAAACCATCGTCGACGACGCTGCGATGCCGGCGCGCCTCCTCGTCGCGTTTGGCGAGGCCGCGCGACAGGCCGAGGCCGAATGCGCCGTCGGCCCACACCGCCACGTCGCGCCAGCGGAAATCGATCAGCCAGGGCAGGCTGATCGCGAGCAGCGCAAGCGCCGCGAGCGGCGTGCCGATCTGCCCGAGCAGACGGCCGATGCCCGCCGCCAGCGCATGGCCGAAGCCATTCATGCCGGTCGCGGCGATCAGCGAGGCCTCCAGCGTGCAGCTCGCCACGATCACGCAGACGAAGCCGAGCCACAGGCGGATCGTGCCGGGGCCGCGCAAACCCGCGCCGCCCGGCAGCATCGACTTCACGAGCCGCCACAAAAGAGGAATGAACCAGACGGCCGACCCGCCGAACCAGCCGAAAACTACCGTGTGCATGCTAGACATCAACGAATGACGGACGCGCGAAAACGCAATCCGTCGAGTTTAAACCGGCGAAGCACGATGCTTCGAAGGCAGACGCAACTATGTTTGCGTCCAGTGGGAAAGCGGGCCGCCGAGCGGCCCGCCGTCGGTGAAAAATAACGGCTGCCGCGGCAGCCCGCGCGACTTTGGCGGACCGCTCCGATTACAGCCTTGCCGGCGCGGTCCCATGCGCTTAACAGTTTGACCATCGAGCCACCCTGGCAGCCATCTGCCGGACCACCGCGCTTCGCGCGCGGCCGGTCATTTGGCTGCGCGCTCGAACGTCAGCGTGTCGCCGTTGTCGAGCACGAGTTGCATCTGCTGCGGCGCGCGCATTTGAACGCCAGTGCGCTCGATGTGCGTGAGCGCGTTCAGATACGCGCTTTCGATCTGGCCGCCCGGCGTCGCGCATGCCATGCGCGTGCCGCCCAGCGTGCCGAAGCTCAGCTTGCCATCCTTCAGCGCATACGAGCCCATGTAGCGGTTGCAGCCGGAAAAGCCGCTGACGTGGCGCTGACCGGTGGCGGTCGAGAGCGCGAGCGTGATCGGCCCGCCCCGATCCGCGGACGGCACCGCGCGCGCCGTGCCGTCGGCCTGTTTCCAGCCGGCTAGCACCCAGCTCGTGTCGTCGAGTAGCTGCGTGGCGGCGGGGTTGAACGGATCGGGCGCCGGCGCTTCCGAGTCGGGGTGTTTCGGGATCGCACAGGCGCTCAATAGCGCGGCGACGCTCAACGCGGCGATGGCGGTGCGCGCATACGGCGCGAAGCGCGCGGCACGTCGCGCGGAGGAGCTTTGGAGCATGGCGTCGTTCCTCTTCAAACTGGCGAAGGCGTAAGGGTAACGCACTCGGCTCGCCGCGCGCGAGCGCGCCGGCGTGCGCAATGCTGATCGAGCGCATCCGATGCGTTTGCTCGACCCCTGCGCGAACGAACGCGCGGGCGAGCCGCGTGTGTTCGGGCGTTCGGGGCGGGGTCGCGCATGGGGGTGTGCATCGGGGTGCGCATCGGGGTGTGCATCGGGGTGCGCATGTTAACATCGTGTTCTCCCCATTCCCACCCTCATCCGACTTTTATCTGGAGACCCCATGCAGATCGGCCAACGGATCGGCACGCCCCTTTCTGGTTCCGCCACGCGCGTGATGCTGCTCGGCGCCGGCGAGCTCGGCAAGGAAGTGATCATCGCGCTGCAACGGCTGGGCGTCGAGGTGATCGCCGTCGACCGTTATCCGAATGCGCCGGGTCACCAGGTCGCGCACCGCTCGCACGTGATCGACATGACCGATCGCGCCGCGCTGCGCGCGCTGGTCGAGCAGGAGCGCCCGCACCTGATCGTCCCCGAGATCGAGGCGATCGCCACCGACGCGCTCGCCGCGATCGAAGCCGACGGTCTCGCCGAAGTGATCCCGACCGCGCGCGCCACGCAGCTCACGATGAACCGCGAAGGCATCCGCCGTCTCGCCGCCGAGGAACTCGGCCTGCCGACCTCGCCCTACGCATTCGCCGATTCGCTCGACGAACTGCGCGCGGGCATCGCCAAGGTCGGCTATCCGTGCGTGGTAAAGCCGGTGATGTCGTCGTCGGGCAAGGGGCAGTCGGTGCTGAGAAGCGACGCCGACGTCGAACCCGCATGGCAATACGCGCTGGCGGGCGGCCGCGTGAATCATGGCCGCGTGATCGTCGAGGGCTTCATCGACTTCGACTATGAAATCACGCAACTCACTGTGCGCGCGATCGATCCGGCGAGCGGCGAAGTCAGCACGTATTTCTGCGACCCGATCGGCCACGTGCAGGTCGCGGGCGATTACGTCGAATCGTGGCAGCCGCAGCCGATGAGCGCGCTCGCGCTCGAACGTTCGCGCGAAGTGGCGCACAAGGTGACGGCCGCGTTGGGCGGGCGGGGCCTGTTCGGCGTGGAACTTTTCGTGCGCGGCGACGACGTATGGTTCTCGGAAGTGAGCCCGCGTCCGCACGACACGGGGCTCGTCACGCTGTGCTCGCAGCGCTTCTCGGAGTTCGAGCTGCACGCGCGTGCGATCCTCGGTTTGCCGGTGGATACGTCGCTGCGGGCGCCGGGTGCGTCGGCGGTGATTTACGGCGGTCTCGACGAAGCGGGCATCGCCTTCGAAGGCGTCGCCGCGGCGTTGGCCGTGCCGAATGCCGATCTGCGGCTCTTCGGCAAGCCGGAGAGCTTCGTCAAGCGCCGCATGGGCGTGGCGCTCGCCACCGGCGAGAACACGGACGAAGCGCGCTCGCGCGCGAAGCAGGCCGCGGCGGCGGTGCGGCCGGTGTCGGCGAAGTAGGCCGCGGCGTGCATGCCGTCATGGCCGGCTCGCCGCGCAACCTGAATCATTGCAGCCCAGCGCAGTTCATGGAGCAGAGGCAAGTATGACCCCGGAATCCCGCATTCCCCGCATTCCCCGCATTCCCCGCATTCCCCGCATTCCCCGCATTCCGGGTAACGACGCACGACGCGGCATCGTCGGCCGGGTCGGCGCATTCGGCGTGCTGCTCGCGTTGTCCTTCGGCATGACGGGGTGCGGTCTCGCGGCTGCGCCGTGCCGCGTGGCATCGGCCGGCTTGAAGATCGTGCCGCTCGTCGGGCATGTCGCCGCGGTGCCGACCGACGCGTGCGCCGAGGTGATCGATCCATAAGCGGTTCATTGGCAATCGTCAGGCCCGCGCCTCGCGCCGCGACAGACGGCGTGCCGCCTGGCACGATAAGCAAAAAACCAATCGAGGTACCCAATGAAGAAATGGCTGGTTGCGGTAAGCACGGCAGCGGTTCTCGCGGCGCTGTGCGGCAATGCATGGGCGGCGCCGTTGCCTCTCGCCGAGACTCGGACCAAGAACCGACAGACGCATAAATACACCTGCGCCACCGGCAAGATTCTGCAAGTCACGTACTGGAACACGGCGAACGGCCAGAGTTTCGCGCTGGTCCCCGTGAAGGGCCAGCAACTGCTTTTCGTCAACACGTTATCGGCTTCCGGCGCGAAGTATCAGGCCGGCAGCTACACCTGGTGGACCAAGGGTCCGCGCGCGGACCTGTACGACGCGATGGACGGCGAGAACGCGCCGCCCATGATCTCCGACTGCATCACCATCAATCGCTGACCCGATGCGGCGGCCGCGCTCGAACCGCACCGCCGCCTGCCTTGCCTGCCCCTGTCTTGTGGCGCTGTGTACAGACCGGGGACATAGCTGACAGGTGTGCGAGGACATGGTTGACACTTCCGGGTACGAAAACGCCCGGTCCCGACCATGCCCTGGAACGCAAGAGACACCATGAGCCTCAGACA
>NZ_JBQEPU010000025.1:0-101292 GCF_052045835.1 Paraburkholderia sp. 22099
ATGTCGCCTTTGCTATGAGCAACGCTTGAATGGAGAGCCGGATGCGCTGAGAGGTGCAAGTCCGGTTCGGGGAGGAGAGGCCGGGAAATAGCTCGACTACGTCCGGTCTCTTACTCCACTGAGAACGCTTCAGGGCTGGTCCTATCTGGCGATCGTGATGGACCTGTATTCGCGCCGTATCGTCGGCTGGGCGTTCGCGCTGTTGCCGGATACGGTTCTGGTTATCCGGGCCTTGCAAAAGGCGCGCGAGCATCGACGCCCGCCGCCCGGCCTGATGTTCCACTCCGATCAGGGATGCCAGTACACCAGCGCACATTTCGTGAACGAACTGAAGGCAAACGGCATCATTCAGAGTATGAGCAGAAAGGGAAACTGCTGGGATAACGCGCCGGTTGAACGGTTCTTCAGAAGCCTGAAGAACGAGTGGATCGACGAGAAAGGGTACCCGGATCACGCGCAGGCCGAGCGCGACATCGGGGCCTACATCGACAACTTTTATAACTACAGGCGCATCCATTCGGCGGCAGGCGGTCTGCCACCGGCACGGTGCGAAGCTTCACTTTTTTAAAAATTCGCCTTTGGGGTGTCCAGGTTTGCTTGACCACTACAGTGCCGCCCCGCACAGGGGCAACGCCAATAGACCACTAAGATCACAAGGAAAAGCCACCACCACAAGCAACCCAACCAACCGCCGAAAAGGCAAAAAAAAACCTCAAACCCGATACCCAACCCGAACCCCACCCCAATGCCGCCCACCCACAAAAACCGGCGCGGAAGCATCCTTCATCAAAACAAACTCCCCGCCCCCCATATCGCGCCGATAAGTCTGCAACAGAAACTTCTTGGTATGCGACCCAGCAGCAAGACCAGTGCGGTCATTGAACATGCGCCGGTTCCGGCAGTTCGCCATATTCCAGACCACATCGTCGCGCTGTGGCTGTGAAAATTTCAGGTTGTGAGTCGGCAGATAACCGCGCACGTCGATAGCGGCACAAAACGCCACGCGTGGGTCCAGTTCGAGCAAGGGCTCCTGAATGGCCGGCAAAACCCGGTCGGTAAACGCGGTAAACCGCGTCATGAACTGAGCCGGATTACTTCCCGCAATGGGCACGTAATGCTGATCGAACAGATCCTCGATCGATATCTCGCCGCGCGCGACAGCCGCTTCGAACACCTTGCTCACCTTCGCCGCCGCCTGCTGCACCGCTTCGATGAAACGCGTATCCGCGGTCTCGACGCCCGTTGCGGCGGTCAGTTCGATCAACGTCTCCGACACGCCGAGCAGGTTGCCCAGCCGGTCCTTCGCCTGCACGAAGTTCTCGCTCGAATCCTCGACGCCGCTCGCCATTTCGAGCACCTGCGCCTCGAGTCCGTCGCATTGCGTTTCGATCTCGCCGGTCAACGCGGCAATCTGTCCGGCTTCGTTGTTGAGATGCGCGATGGCGTCGCCCGTCGCGTGCACGACCTCGCCGATCTTGCGCGTGCCTTCGCGCACCCGGTGCGCCCGCGCGGTGTTCACCGAACCTTCGCTGATCAACTGCTCGGTCTGCTGCGTGAGTTGCGCCAGCGTCGTCTCGATCTGACCGGTTGCCTGCGCGGTTTTCGCCGACAGGTTCTTCACCTCGGCGGCCACCACCGCGAAACTCTTGCCGGACTCGCCCGCGCGCGCGGCTTCGATCGCGGCGTTCAGCGCCAGCAGATGAGTTTGGCGCGCGATCAGCGAAATCTCCTCGGAGACGCGGCTCACATGCGCGAGCGCGCTGCGCAGCGCGCCGATCTGGCTTTCGATCACCGTCACGCCTTCAACCAGCCCGTGGATGTCGGCCAGCGACGCCTCCAGCGTCTGCTGCGACTCCTGCACGCCGGTGGCGGCTTCGGTGGATACGTTGCGCATTTCGCGCGCGGCCGCGGCGATGCGATGGTTGCCCGCGAGCGTCTGCGCAGCGGACTCGCGCAGCGCGCGGCACACCTGCGCCTGGTGCTGCACGCGCGCGGCCACTTCCTCGACGTGCCCCGATACGTCGCAGATTTCAATGCCCAGTTTGCCGGCTTGCGCGGCAATATCGCCGACGACCGATTGCGAACGGGCGGCCCGGCGAAAGCTGAAGCGCGTCATGTACGTCTCCTTGATGGCGCGGTTGGCGCAGTCGATTGGCGTGCGCACCCAGCGCGGATGCAGCGCCTTCTCAGTGCGTTTACGGCCCGCTTTCGGAAGACTTGATACGGGCTATCCCGCAGTCGCTATCATGTGCGGGTCGAGCGGAACCACCCGCAACGCATTCTTTCCCTTCCTTTCTTCGCAGGCGAGCATGATCGAGTCCTTCGCGCGCGTGTCGGGCTGGCAACAGCTCTATCATCTCTGGCAGTTGATCGTGATGCTCTGCCAGTTTCTCTGGGCGCTGCTGCGCCTGCTCGGGGGCGGTTGAGCGGGCCGGCTAACGCAGGCGAGGGACGGGCGAGATCTCGCGCGGTCATGCGCGCGAACAAACGATTTAAGCGGACTCGGCAACAAAGAGTGGGATCAGGCGGACGTGCGCGGCCGATCAGCTATCAGCGGCCGACAGCATCGCAACTAGCAACTAGCCGGCGCAACATTCAAGGCGCAAAACGATAATCGCGCGGCCGCACACGCCGCGTGCGCTTGCGGAAGCTGAACGTGAACCCCGGCCACACCACGGTGACCTTGCCGGTTTTCGTCTGATACCAGCTATGGCAGCCGCTGGTCCACACGGAGTGCTGCATCTCCCGTTGCAGGCGCGCATTGAAATCGCGCTGCACGTCAGGGCGCAAATTCATCGTGCGGGCTTTGCGCCGGCGCAGCACGCGCAGGCAATCGGCGATGTATTGCACTTGCGACTCGATCATGTAGATCATCGAGTTATGGCCGAGCCCCGTATTCGGGCCGACGATCATGAAGAAGTTCGGGAAGTTCGCGATGCTGGTGCCGAGGTAAGCCTCGGGACCGTCGCGCAGCCACATCGCGCCGAGGTCGGCGCCCTCGATGCCGATGACGTCGAACGGCGCGCCCACATCGTTGACCTGAAAGCCGGTGCCGCAAATGATCGCATCGGCGCGATGATGCGTGTCGTCATGCGTGACGATGCCGTCCGCGACAATTTCGCGGATGCCGGTCGTCACCACATCGACATTCGGCTGAATAACGGCGCGATAGTAATCGCTCGACAGCAGCACGCGCTTGCAGCCGAGCCGGTAGTTCGGCGTCAGCCTGGCGCGCAACGCCGGGTCCTTCACGCGTCGTTCCAGATAGCTCAGGCCGAATTTCATCGGCAGCTTCATCAGCTTTGGATTGACCACGAAGGCGACCGCGCGCGATTCGAGTTGCCAGTAGATCGCGCCGCGCACGAAGCGCTGCGTGAACGGCAGATGCCGGAACAGCCACTGCGCGAGCGGACCGATCGGCTTGTTGGGCTTCGGCATGACCCACGGCGCGGTGCGTTGGAACAATTCGAGCCGTGCGACGCGCGGTTGAATTTGCGGCACGAACTGAATCGCGCTCGCGCCGGTGCCGATCACCGCGACGCGTTTGCCTTCGAGCGGATACGCGTGGTCCCAGCGCGCCGAATGAAACAGCTTGCCTTCGAAGCGTTCGAGTCCGGCGATGTGCGGCAGGGCGGGGCGCGACAGCGGGCCGCTCGCGGCGATCACCACATCGGCCTCGATGCTTTCGAGCGCGCCGTTCGCGTCGATCTCGACTTGCCAGGTCCGACGCACTTCATCGAAGCGCGCCGCGGCAACCCGCGCATTGCAGCGCACGTAATGCGCGACGCCGTACTTGCGCACGCAGTGCTTCAGGTACGCGAGAATTTCCGCCTGGTCGCCGAACGCATGCGACCACGCCGGATTCGGCTCGAACGAAAACGAATACAGATGCGACGGCACATCGCAGGCCGCGCCGGGATAGGTGTTGTCGCGCCAGGTGCCGCCGATGTCGCTCGCGGCCTCGTAGATCGTGAACGACGTGATGCCCATCTTCAGCAAACGGATCGCCATGCCGATGCCCGCAAAGCCGCTTCCGACAATGGCAATGCGCGGCGAAGCCGGCGAGGCGGATGAAACAGGTGTCAAGGCGGGTCTCCGGCGAGGCGAAATTCAGGCGTCTACGTCTGTCTACTTCAACATACGGCGCAGGGTAGACAACTGTACACTTCGCGTCAAGATCGTTTAGAGTACGGCGTATTAACGCGCGCCGTGCCCTTTGATTGAACGCTCATGAAATCCGCGCCTGAAGCGATGTCCGAGAACCATGAACTGCCTGCTGGCAAGCGCAAGCTGATCGACGCGGCCTTGCGTCTGACCGCCGGCGGCCGCAGCTTCGCGAGTCTGGGCTTGCGCGAACTGGCGCGTGAGGCCGGGCTCAATCCCAACACGTTCTATCGCCATTTCGACACGCTCGACGAGCTGGCGCGCGAGGCGGTCGAATCCGTGAGTCGCCGCTTGCGGCCCATGCTGCGGCGCGAACGCTGGCTCGCCGCGCACGACGACGCTCATAGCGTGCCGCGCCGCGCATGCGCGGCGTTCTTTGCGTTCGCGCTGGAAAACCGCGAGGCCTTCGTGAGCGCGCTGGCGGAGTACCACGGCACGTCGCCGGTATTACGCGAAGCGGTGCGCGCGAACCTTCACGACGTGTCGGCGGAAATGGCGGACGACGTCGTGCAACTGGAATGGATGCCGACGCTCGCGCGCGAGACTGTCGACGAAGTCTGCACGCAGATCGTGCTGCAACTGTTTCACCTGTCGGCGGAATACCTCGACGCGAATGCGGCGCGCCAGCAAGCGCTGATCGCGTATGCGGAGCGTTTCATTGTCAGGCTGTTCGCGGGCTCGGTGCTGCTCGCGCAGCAGGAGCCGGGCAGGGCGGCGGCGCCGATGCGCGGATAAAAACCTCACGCAAAAAAACAGGCTCCGCGAAGGAGCCTGTTTTTCATGAACGCCTCGTCGGCGCGACGGCCGCATGGCCGATGCTCAGGTGTTGTTGTCGTTCCACCCGCCGGAATCGTCGTTGCTGCCCAGATCGACGCCGCCGCCGCTGTTATCGTTCCAGTCGTTCGACCCCTGGCCGAAATCGAGGCCGCCGCCATTGCCGCCATTGCCGCCGTCGTTGCCGCGCCGGCGCGCTTCGTCGTCGACGACCACCTCGCGTTCCACCACGCGCTCACGTCCGGAGTTCAGCGCTTCGCCAAGCAGCACGCCGGTCAGCAGACCGCCCATGCCGCCGCCGAAACCGCCGCCGCCTTGCTGCACGACGACCGGCGGCTGTTGCTGATACGGTCCTTGCTGCGGATAAGGCGCTTGCGGGGGATTGCCGAAGCGTTCGGCTTCCTGCGCATACGGCGACTGCTGCGCGGCCGGGGCCGATGCCGATGCGGCATACGGATCGGGCCGGCCGTCGGCACGCGCGCGCATGCTGCCGATGCGCTGCTCGAGTTCGTCGAGCTGATACGGCGGCACCGGATTCTTGCTGTTCGACAGCGTTTCGACCAGGCCGCGCAGTTGATCCTCGGTCGCTTCGACTTCCTTCTCGAGCGCCTCGTGACCTTGCACCGTGGAAAGCTTCACGTCGAGCTTGAGCGAGCGCACGGTGTTGAGCATTTCCGTGGCGCGCTTGAGTTGCACGCGACGATCGTCGTCGGCGCGCGTGTCGTCCTGTTTGCGGGCGCGCCGCAGCGTCCAGCGCAGCACCAGCGCGATTGCGCCGATCAGCAGGGCGATGCCGATCCACATGCCGATGCCCGGACCATGCTGTTGCGGCGCTTGCGGGATCATCGCCGGCTGCTGCTGCACGGCCGGCGCATTCTGCTGCACGAACGGGTTCGCCGCGCGGCTGGTGGTGTTGCCGCCGGCACGCTCGGCATTCTTGCGAATGCGCGCTTCGGTTTGCGCGAAACGGCTCGGGTCGGTAAAGCGGATTTGCGGATCGAGCGTTTTTGCCTGCTGAACCTGCGCGAGCGCGTCGGCATGACGGCCTTCGCGATCGAGCACCTGGCTGTAGAGATAATGCGCGCGGGCATTGTTCGGATGCGCCTGCAGCACTTCGCTCAAGCCGGCATCGGCTTGCTGCCAGTTGCCTTGCGCCATGGCGGATTCGATCTGCTGAACCGTCGGCACGGCAAACGCCGCGGCCGACACGAACAGCAATGAGGCGAACGCGGTTGCGAGAAATTTTTTCATTGACGGACCGGGCGCGATGCGCCCGTCTCCTTGACGACTACCTCGACACGGTAGTGCCGACGCAATTACTGGGCCGGCGTGTTCAACTGCTTCTTCAACGCTTCGAGGCGGTCCTCGACGGACGGACCGCGGTTCAGATCGGCGAGCTTGTCGTCGAGCGCCTTGCCGCTTTTCACGTCGGCCGAATTCAGGCGAGCGTCGGAACGCGCGTTCGACAACGCGACCTTGTCTTCCAGCTTCTGAAAATCCTCGGAAAGATTCTTGCCGCCGATGCCGCCCAGCGCGGTAGCCGCCACGTCCTTGGCCTGAGCGATCTGCTGCTTGGCCTGGAGAATGTTCGAGCGCGCGTTCAGATCGTTACGGCGGGTGCGCATGTCGTCGATCTGGCTCTTCAACTGCTCGACCGACGGCTCCAGCGTGGCCAGTTCCTTCGCCAGCGCATCGCGTTCGGCTTCGGCCGTGGCTTGCGCGCCGAGCGCTTCGCGAGCGAGCGCTTCGTCGCCGGATTGCAGCGCGCGCTTCGCGCCGTCTTCGTACTTCTTCGCCTTGTCGCCGGCAACGTCGCGCTTGCTTTGCTGCGTGGCCACTTGCGCCTGAATCTCGATCAACGAGTTCTCGGCTTTGGCGATGCTCTCGTCGAGCTCGCGCACGATCTGGCGCGAGTCGCGCGACGGGTCTTGCACGGAATCGGCCGCGTCGTTCAGAAGACCTTTGAGCGTGCGCGAAATGCTGTCAAAAAGCGACATGAAAACCTCCAAAGAATGATGTCAGCGCCGAATAATTCCGCGCGCTCAACGGCTTGCCTCTGCTACTTTACGCCGCCGCGCGTGAAGCTGCGCAGCGTTCCGACCGGAGGTCGGGGCGCGCTTGCCGATTGCAATAGCGACGCCGTAAATTGTTCGATCGAGCGATCGAACGTGTGAACCGGGGCAGCGCTAAAACGCGCGGCCGGTCATCCAGCCGCTCGCGGATATTACACCACGGGGTCTCTTAAAACGGACTTAAAGGGTGCGATGAGAGAGGGCGCGCAAACCTTGCGCGCGAAGTGTGTCGGTAACGTGTCGTCGAGGTGTCGCGAAGGTTTCGCCTGGGCATCACGTGTGGCGTCAAGGCATCCATAGCGAGTCCTCATGCGTGGGGCGGGATGTTCGCGCAACAGGCGTTGCCGATTGCATCGCGCCTATGCGTCACGCGAAGCGTCCACCTTCCGTACTCGGGTCGCTCAGTGGATCGTCCTCGTTCTGAGCGCCGTCGATGCGTGGACGCTTGAGCACGCTGCGGGCCTGCGCTTGCGGGTCGGTCTGCGGCGCTTGCGGTGTTGCGGAGCGTTTCGCGGACGCCGCTTTTGCCGCGGCGACACGCGCCACCGCTTCGGCGGTTGCCGCGGCTTCCTCGTCGACGCCGGCGGCGAGCGCGGCGGACACGTCCGCCGGCAGCAACGGTGTGGGCTCCGCCGCCGACGGGCTGTCCGCCAACGGATCGCGAGTCGACGCGGCACCTGTTTGCTTTGCCGCCGTGTTTTCCGCCGAGGCGCCCGCTTCGCTGTCGCCATGCGTTTGCAAGGCCGCCGGCAGCGCCGCGCGCGCTTGCCGCGTGCCGTGCGCGACGCGCTGCAACGCGGCGTCGAGCGCGTCCGGCGCGCGTGGCGCATTGAGCCGGTCGACGATGCTGGCCGCTTTCACCTGTTCGCTGGTCGCGCCGAAGCTCAGTACCGCGCGCCGCATCAGTTCGCTCACGCTGATGCCGAGTTCGGCGGCGGTGGCGCTGATCGCGCGTTTCTGTGCGGTAGTGACGAATACGACGATGCGTTCGCTGGGCTTGTTCATGGTCGGCTCGCATACTTGTTGGCATGGTCGGCACAGACGTGCATTCGGCATAAGCCGTTCGCATGCGCCGGGTCCATCATATGACGAGTTGCACCGACGCGTAACGGGCGCGACATGAAAATCCCATGACATCAACGGCTTGTAGCGTTTCGGGCGGGCTTGTCCACAGGCCTTTCAACATTTTCTGTTGATAACTTCGACACGGCACGCAAGGCATTTGTATGAATGCCGTAATCTACAGACGCCTCGTCACGCGACGGGAATTCTTACAAAAAAACTGGCTTCGACTCCGCTTGCTTTCTTTAAAATGCGCTGTTACGTTGCGCCGGACACTGTCCCAGGCGCGCCGTGTGGCCGACCGGGGGTATCAGGCCGCGCGGCGGTTCGCGCCGGGTTCGGGCCTCGATGCGCCTCTGTGCTCATTGATGCGCCTTTAGCCACGTCGCTCGATCACGATCCATGCATGCGCCAGGAGCGCGTGCAGTCAGGCGCGCAGTCATGCGTCCACTATTCCAGTCATGCCAATCATCAAACGACCGCATTCCTCCCACTCTCCGGCTGGTGAAGACCGGGATTCCTACCACCGCACTCCAGGACGCAACGCCGCCTCGCGCGACGCCGAGGCGGGCCGCCGTTCCGTCGGCGCGACGATCGCGATCTGGTTCGCGAGTCTGATCGCGACCGTCGCCGTGGTGGGCGCGTTGATCGTCGGCTATGCGCTGGTGGTGATGGGCCCGCAACTGCCGTCGCTCGACGTGTTGACCGACTATCGTCCGAAAGTGCCGCTGCGCGTCTACACCGCGGACCACGTGCTGATCGGCGAATTCGGCGAGGAACGGCGCAGCCTCGTGCGCTTCCAGGACATTCCCGACCAGATGAAGAAGGCGGTGCTCGCGATCGAGGACTATCGCTTCTACGAGCACGGCGGCGTCGACTTCCTCGGCATTCTGCGCGCCGGTTTCGCCGACCTCGCGCATGGCGGCGCCTCGCAAGGCGCGAGCACGATCACGATGCAGGTGGCGCGCAACTTCTTCCTGTCGAGCGAGAAGACCTACACGCGCAAGATCTACGAAATGCTGCTCGCCTACAAGATCGAGCGAGCGCTCACGAAGGATCAGATTCTCGAGCTGTACATGAACCAGATTTATCTGGGCGAGCGCGCCTATGGTTTCGCGGCGGCCGCGCGCGTGTACTTCGGCAAGGATCTGAAAGACATCACGCTCGCCGAGGCCGCGATGCTGGCCGGCTTGCCGAAGGCGCCGTCCGCGTACAACCCGGTGGTCAATCCTAAGCGCGCGAAGATCCGTCAGGAATACATTCTGCGGCGCATGCTCGAACTGCGGTACATCAGCCGGGAGCAGTACGACCAGGCCGTGAAGGAAGAGCTTCGCACCCGCAACCCCGGCAACGAATACAGCGTGCACGCCGAGTACATCGCCGAAATGGTCCGGCAGATGATGTACGCGCAGTACAAGGACGAGACCTACACGCGCGGCCTGAACGTCACCACCACGATCGATTCCGCCGATCAGGACGCCGCTTACCGCGCGGTGCGCAAGGGCGTGATGGATTACGAGCGGCGCCACGGCTATCGCGGACCCGAAGGCTTCGTGCAACTGCCCGCGCCCGGCGACGACCGCGACCAGACGATCGACGACGCGCTCACCGATCACCCCGACAACGGCGAGCTCATCGCCGCTGTGGTGACGGACGCGGGTCCGAAGCAGGTGAAGGCGCAACTGGTGGACGGCACTCAGGTGACGATCAGCGGCGACGGCCTGCGCTTCGCAGCCGGCGCGCTGAGCGCGCGCGCGGCGGCGGCCACGAAGATCAAGCCGGGCTCGATCGTGCGCGTGCTTGCCGACGACAAAGGCAACTGGCAGATCACGCAGCTTCCGCAAGTGGAAGGCGCGCTGGTCTCGCTCACGCCGCAGGACGGCGCGATTCGCGCGCTGGTGGGCGGCTTCGACTTCAACAAGAACAAGTTCAATCACGTCACGCAGGCGTGGCGTCAGCCGGGTTCGAGCTTCAAGCCGTTCATCTATTCGGCGGCGCTCGACAAGGGGCTGGGACCGGCCACGATCATCAACGACGCGCCGTTGTACTTCCCGTCGAGCACGCCGGGCGGCGACGCGTGGGAGCCGAAGGACGACGATCAGCCGGACGGCCCGATGCCCTTGCGCCTCGCGTTGCAGAAGTCGAAGAACCTGGTGTCGATCCGCATCCTGTCGTTCATCGGCACCAAGTACGCGCAAGACTTCGTCACGCAGCGTTTCGGTTTCGATGCCGACAAGACGCCGCCGTATTTGCCGATGGCGCTCGGCGCGGGCCTCGTCACGCCGTTGCAGTCGGCGGGCGCGTACTCGGTGTTCGCGAACGGCGGCTACCGGATCAATCCGTATCTGATCAACGAGGTGACCGATGCGCGCGGCGAGCCGCTTTCGAAAGCGCAGCCGCTGACCGCCGGCCGCGACGCGCCGCGCACGCTCGAACCGCGCAACGCGTACATCATGAACAGCCTGCTGCATTCGGTGGCCACCGCCGGCACCGGCGCGGGCACCAACGCGCTGCATCGTTCGGACTTGCAGGGCAAGACGGGCACGACCAACGACGCGAAGGACGGCTGGTTCGCCGGGTATCAGCAATCGCTGGTGGCGGTGGCGTGGATGGGTTACGACCAGCCGAAGACGCTCGGCAGCCGCGAATTCGGCGCGCAACTCGCGTTGCCGATCTGGGTCGAGTACATGCAGCGCGCGCTGCGCGGCGTGCCGCAAGCCGAGCCGCCGCAGCCGCCGGGCGTGACCACCGTCGACGGTGAACTGTTCTATGCGGATATGACGCCGGGCAACGGCTTCGTCGCCAGCATCGGCCTCGATTCGGCGAATCCGACCGCCGGCGTGAGCGATGCGCTGGGCGGCGTGGGACCGGCCGGCATGACGCCGCCGGCGGTGCCGCCGCCGAGCGTCTCGTCGAACGAGAAGAAGCAGATCATGGATCTGTTCGAGACGAACAAACCTTGAGGTCGTGGCGGGCGTGCGCGGGCCGCACGGTCCCGCACGGTCCCGCGTGTGGGCTGGTCGGAAAACGGGTGGGCGTTTGCGAAAACGCCGCCCTTCGCCAACGCTTTTCCCGCGCCTCGATGATGGCGCGGCGAGCGGCTTTTGTCCCCGCACTGCGCGGTGTGTTTTAATCACGCCTGCGGTGCTTCCATTGGGTCCCATCGGGACGCCCGATTCCTGGCCCGATTCCTGGGCCGATTCCTGCCCGGTTTCGGCCGCCAACACCGCTGCGTCTCGCCGCGAACGAGACGTCCATCTTCAGAACGCGCCGCGCGAGACCCGGTTTTGACGCGCGGCGCATGCCGCTCCGTCCGTTAGCACAAGCAGGTTGCTGCGGCCGGCTTGTTTGCCATCCAGCATCCACCGGGTCTCCGCCTAGTGAAAAGTCGAATCCTCATCGGTCTGATGACAGGTCTGCTGCGCGCCTTTGCCTTTCTGCCCTACGGCGTCGTCGCGCGGATCGGCACCGGTATCGGCGCGTTGCTGTACCGGATTCCGAGCACACGCCGGCGCGTCGTGCATACCAATCTGAAATTATGTTTTCCCGACATGAGCGACGAGGCGCGCGAACGTCTTGCGCGCGCGCACTTTTGCCATGTGATCCGCAGCTATGTCGAGCGCGGGCCGCAATGGTTCGGCAATGCGCGCGCGCTCGCGCGTCTTGTCGAAGTGGAAAGCGCGATCGATCTCTCCGATATGCAGGCGCACCCGACGATCTTCGTCGGTTTCCATTTCGTCGGCATCGAAGCGGGTTGCATGATGTATTCGACGCGGCATCCGGTTGCGTCGCTGTACACGCCGATGTCGAACCTGCTGCTTGACGCCATGGCGAAGCGCCAGCGCGCCCGCTTCGGCACGGAGATGATTCCGCGCAGCGATAGCGTGCGGCGGGCGTTGCGCGTGTTGCGCGAGGGCAAGCCGGTGATGCTGGCGGCCGACATGGATTTCGGTTTGCGCGACTCCGTGTTCGTGCCGTTTTTCGGCGTGCCGGCTTGCACGCTGACGTCCGTCTCGCGGATGGCGCGTGCGAGCAATGCGCGCGTGGTGCCGTTCGTGACGGAGGTGTTGCCGGACTATCGCGGCTACAAGCTGACGATCTTCGACGCGCTAAGCGATTTTCCGTCGGACGACGTCGCACTCGACGCACGGCGGATCACCGAATTTCTCGAGACGCAGGTCCGGCGGATTCCTGCCCAATATTATTGGGTGCATAAGCGATTCAAGAATCGGCCGGCGGGGGAGGCGGGCGTTTACTGAGCGTTACGGGTGGCTGTGCCGGCATTCGATGCCGCCGCGGCAGTCCCCGTTCCGCCCTCGACCGGCGGATTTCCCATCGCCTGAAACAACGCCGCCGTATCCGTCAAACGCGCGCTCGTATAGCGGATCTCATCGAGTTGCGCGTTACGAAACTGCTGCTCGCTCGAACGTGTCGACGCGACCGGCACCGCGCCCAGCCGATAGCGCCCCGACGTCTCCTCGAACACGCCCTGGGCCGAATGCGCGGCGCTATTGGCCGCCTCCAGCGCCTGCGCGTCGTGCTCGAGCGCGGCGAGCGTATCGGCGACGTTCTGGAACGCGGCCAGCACGGTCTGCTTGTATTGCGAGACCGTCGCGTCATAGGTATCCATCGCGGCGCGGCGCTGCGCGAACAATGCGCCGCCGTGGAACAGCGGCTGCGACAGCGATGCGCCGATGCTCCATATCGCTCCCGCGCCGGACAGCGCCACCGGCCAGCTAAACCCGCCTTGTCCCATCGACGCGCTCAGCGAAATGCTCGGGAACATCTGCGCCGTCGCCACGCCGACCTCGGCAGCCGCGGCCTTCAAGGCGGCGTCGGCGGCCTGGATGTCGGGCCGCGTGCGCAACAACTCGGACGGCACCACCACCGGCACCTGTTCGGGCACGCTCAGTTGCGCGAGATCGAGATCGTCCGGCGCGGCATCCGGCGTGCGGCCGAGCAGCACCGCCAACGCATGGCGCGTGGTCAGCCATTGCTGCTTCAGACCCGGCAAGCTCGCGGACAAACTCGCCGCGCTCTGTTGCGCACTCAACTGGTCCGCGTGGGATACGGCACCCAGCACGTAGCGGCGCTGCGTATCGCGTGCCTGATCGTTGGCGAGCGTGACGAGCCGTTCGGTCGTGTCGATCTGCGCGCGCAGCGCGGCGCTGGTGATCGCGGCGCTGACGATGTTGGCGGCGAGCGCCCGGCGCGCCGCATCGAACTGGTACGCCTGCACGTTCACGCGAGCGGCGAGCGCGGTGTCGGCGAGACGCGCCGCGCCGAACAGATCGAGCGTGTAGTGCGCCTGCAATTGCCCGACGAAGATGTTGTACAGAAACGTGTTCGAGCCGATCTCGGGGATCGCCAGCGCGCGATTGCGGGTCACCTGGCCGCCCGCGTCGATGGTCGGCAGCATCGAACTGCCGATCTGCGCGCGCAGTTGCTCGCGCGCCGCGGCGAGGCTCTTGTCGGTGGCGGCGAGCGTGGGGCTGTTGCGCAAGCCTTCGTCGACCAGCGCGTTCAGCGCATCCGAGCGATACAGCTTCCACCATTCGGGCACCGGCTTCGCGCCGACCACGAACTGTTGCGTGACGCCTTGCGCGGACGCCGTTTGCGTCGGCTGCGCCTGCGCGCCGTAATGCGCCGGTTGCGGCATCGCGGGCGGCTCGCCGCTCGGTCCGAACGAGCAGGCGGCGAGCGCGCATGCGGCGCCCGCGAGCGCGGCGATGCGCGGGTATCGGGAGATTGCGAAAGTAGCCATGATCAATTCCCCGTATGCGCCGAACCGGACGCGGACGGCGCCCGCGGCTCGCGTTCGTCGCCGCGCACTCGGAACCAGGCGGCGTACAGCGCGGGCAGATAGAACAGCGTAAGGACGGTCGCGCTGGTGATGCCGCCCATCAGCGCGGTGGCCATCGGACCGAAGAAGTTCGAGCGCAACAGCGGAATCAGCGCGAGCACGGCGGCGGCCGCGGTCAGCGTGATCGGCCGGAAACGCCGTACCGTCGCCCCGACGATCGCATCGAAGCGCTTGTGCCCCGCGGCGATGTCCTGCTCGATCTGATCGACTAGGATCACCGAGTTGCGCATGATGATGCCGAACATGGCGATCACGCCGAGCGTCGCGACGAAACCGAACGGCTGGCCGAACAGCAGCAGCGTCAACACGACGCCGATCAGACCGAGCGGCGCGGTCAGCACCACCATCAGCACGCGCGAGAAACTCTGCAACTGGATCATCAGCAACGTGAGCACGGCGATGATCATGATCGGCATCTGCGCGTTGATCGACGTCTGGCCCTTGGCGCTTTCCTCCACCGAGCCGCCCACCTCGATCCGGTAGCCGACCGGCAGCGTCGCGCGAATCGGGCCGAGCGCCTTGTTGACGGCGTTCGTGACGTCGATGCCTTGCGCGCCAGGTCCGACGTCGGACTGCACGGTGATCGTCGGTTGACGGTCGCGCTCCCAGATCACGCCGTATTCGAGATCGTTGCGCAGATGGCCGAGCGTGCCGAGCGGCACGGGGCCGTTCGGCGTCGGCATCGCCAGCGTGACGAGTTGCGCGGGGTCGACGCGTTCGGCTTTCGGTGCGCGCAGATCGACGCTGATCAGCTTGTCGCGTTCACGGTACTGCGTGACCGTGTAGCCGGAGAGCGTCATCGCGAGGAAGCTGGAGATGTCCTCCGAGCTCACGCCGAGTTCGCGCGCTTTCTTCTGATCGACCTCGAAGCGCACCGAGCGCTCGGCGGGTTCGTCCCAGTCGAACTGCACGCCGCGCGTGCCGGGATTGGCGCGCAGCGTCGCGGCGACGCGCTCGGCGATCGAGCGCACCGTGGCGATGTCGTCGCCGCTCACGCGGAACTGCACCGGATAGCCGACCGGCGGCCCGTTCTCGAGCCGCGACAGGCGCGTGCGGATCGCGGGGAATTTGTCGCGCAATTCGGGTTCGAGCCACTGCGCGAGCTTCTCGCGATCCTTCACCGATTTCGCGGTGATCACGAACTGCGCGAAGTTCGGCTGCTGCAATTGCTGATCGAGCGGCAGATAGAAACGCGGCGCGCCGCTGCCGACGAAGTTCACCGTATGGTCGATTTCCGGCCGGCCCGCGAGCGTTTTTTCGAGCCGCTCGGCCTGGCGCAGCGTTGCATCGAACGACGCGCCCTCGGGCAAGCGCACGTCCACCAGCAACTCGGAACGGTCCGAACTCGGGAAGAACTGCTGCGGCACGAGCGTGAAGCCCGCCATCGCGACGATGAACAGCACGACCGTGATCGTCAGCACGATGAAGCGCCGCTCGATGCACCAGCCGACCCAGCCGCGCAGCCGCGTATAGAAGCGCGTGTCGTAGATGTCGTGCTCGTGATCGTCCGCTTCGTGTTCGTGGCGCTTGCGCTCGGGCAGCAGGTGATAGCCGAGCAGCGGAATCAGCACGACCGCCGCGAGCCACGATGCGATCAGCGCGATCGCCGACACCTCGAAAATCGAGCGCGTATATTCGCCGGTGCTCGACTTGGCCAATGCGATCGGCAGAAAGCCGGCCACCGTGACAAGCGTGCCGGTGAGCATCGGAAACGCGGTGCTGGTGTACGCGTAAGCCGCCGCGCGCGTGCGGTTCCAGCCTTGTTCGAGCTTCACCGCCATCATTTCGACCGCGATGATCGCGTCGTCGACGAGCAGGCCCAGCGCCAGCACCAGCGTGCCGAGCGAGACCTTGTGCAGGCCGATGTCGAACAGGTACATGCACAGCGCGGTGACGGCGAGCACCACCGGTATCGAGATCACGACCACCATGCCGGTGCGCACGCCCAATGAAATGAGGCTTACCACCAGCACGATCGCGATCGCCTCGGCCACCGCTTCGAGAAAGTCGTCGACGGAGCGCGCGACCGCCTCCGGCATGCTCGACACTTCGGCCAGTTGCATGCCGGCAGGCAGGTGCTGGCGCAGCCGGACCGTTTCCTGGTCGAGCGCCTTGCCGAGGCGAATCACGTCGCCGCCCGGCTGCATCGTCACGCCGATGCCGAGCACGGCCTTGCCGCCGGAACGCATTTGCGTGGCGACGGGATCGTCGTAGCCGCGCTTGATCGTGGCGATGTCGCCGAGACGGAACGAGCGGTTGTTGATGCGGATCAGCGTGTCGGCGAGCGCGGCGACGTCCTTGAACTGGCCGGTGGGGCGCACGAACACGCGGTCGTCGGCGGTGGTCAGCGTGCCGGCTTGCGAGACGCTGTTCTGCGCGTTGATCGCCTGGCCTAGCTGCTGCGGCGAAATGCCGAGACGCGTGAGTTGCGTGTTGGCGATTTCGATGTAGATGTGCTGATCCGGGTCGCCGAAGTAATCGACCTTGGCGACACCCGGCACGCGCAGCAGCACGGTGCGCAACTGGTCCGCGTAATCGTGCAGTTGCGCGGCGGAAAAACCGTCGCCCTCGAGCGTGTAGATGTTGGTGTAGACGTCGCCGAATTCGTCGTTGAAAAACGGCCCTTGAATGCCTTGCGGCAAGGTCGCCGCGATATCGCCCACCTTCTTGCGCACCTGATACCAGGTTTCGGGCACGTCCTTGACCGGCGCCGAGTCTTTCATCGAAAAGAACATCAGCGATTCGCCGGGGCGCGAGTAGCTGCGCACGAAATCGATCGCGGGCGTTTCCTGCAATTTGCGGCCGATGCGGTCGGTCACCTGCTCCTGCACCTGGCGCGCGGTGGCGCCCGGCCAGAAGGTGCGGATCACCATCACGCGGAACGTGAAGGGCGGGTCTTCGGATTGCGCGAGCCGGGTGTAGGCGAGGATGCCGAACGCGGTGGAGAGCGCGATCAGGAAGACCACCAGCGCCTGGTGGCGCAGCGCCCATGCGGACAGATTGAAGCGTCCTTCTTCTTGCGTGGTGCTCATGAAGCGAAGTCCTCGGGATGCAGCGGCGCGATCGGCCGGACTTTCTCGCCGGCGCTCACCGTATGCACGCCTTGCAGCACGACGCGTTCGCCTTCCTTGAGCCCGCCGCCGATCACGATGGTGCGCTCGTTGTAGCGCGTGACGGTGACGCGGCGCAGTTCCAATGCGTTGTCCGCGGCTCGCACGACCCATACCGCGGGTTCGGCGCCGTCGTGGAACAGCGCGGTAGCCGGCACGACGAAGGAACTGCCTTGATTCGCCGCGCTGTTCGCCGGCGAGGTGGAGATCGCGATATCGGCGGTCATGCCGAGGCGCACGTCGGCGCCGGGGTTCTCGAGCGTGAGCCTCGCGCGATAAGTGCGGCTTTGCGGATCGGCGGCGGGCGACAGTTCGCGCACCCGCGCGGTGAAGCTGCGCCCCGGCAGCGCGGCCAGCGTGACCCTGGCGGTTTGCCCGACCGCCAGCGCGGCCAGCGCGCTTTCCGGCACGTCGCACACCACGTCGACGTCGCCGCTCCACGCGAGGTTGTAGACGGCCTGGCCCGCGGACACGTTCTGGCCGGTGTCGGCCTGTTCGGCGGTGATGACGCCGGCGTGATCGGCGACGAGCGTGGTGTACTGCAGCTGGTCTTTCGACAACGCCGCCTGCTGCGCCGCCTGGTCGCGCTGCGCGGCGGCGGACGCGTAGGCATTGGTGGTTTGTTCGAGCTGCGCGGGCGCGATCAGGTTTTCTTTTGCCTGCGCCTGGTCGCGCTCGAGCTGCTGCTTCGCGTACGTGAAAGCGTGCTGCGCGGCGGTGAGCTGCGCCTGTGCGCTGGCCGCGCTCTTTTGCGCGTCCGCCGGATCGAGCCGGGCGACGATCTGGCCGGTCTTGACCACGTCGCCGAGGCGCACGCGCCGCTCGATGATCTTCCCGCCGACGCGAAACGACAGCGGCGTCGAATAGCGCGCCTGCACTTCGCCGGGCAACGACGCCACCGGCGCGGCCTTGCCGTCGGCATGCACGGCCACGGCGACCACTGGGCGCGGCGCGGGCGCGGCCGCTTCTTTTTTCGAGCACGCGGCCAGCGTGACCAGGCCGGCGAGCGCAAGCGCGAAGGTTGCGCGGCGCAAACGCGCGGAACGGGCAAGCCGCTGTGACTGCTGGCGCATCGCTGACGATGCGGGAGGACCGGGACGCTTCACAATTACCCCAACTGGAGACGGCGAACGAACACGGCAAGCCGCAGGGGGCCCGCCAGCGGGGACGCGCAGGTCGTTTTATGCAGACAGCATGCGCATCGGACTTCGAATGGTGAATCGCATTCTAATACACACCTGTATTTGAATGCGAGGATGAATTTAAATTCTTTTCGGTGCTAGACTTGCGCTCATGAAACGGCAACGACTCACACGGGAACAGAGCAAGGACCAGACGCGTCAGCGTCTGCTCGACGCTGCGCAGGCGATTTTCATGAAGAAAGGCTTCGTCGCGGCAAGCGTCGAGGATATTGCGGCGGCAGCGGGCTATACGCGCGGTGCGTTCTATTCGAACTTCCGCAGCAAGAGCGAATTGTTTCTCGAACTACTGCGGCGCGATCACGAGACGATGCAGGCCGGCTTGCAGGCGATCTTCGAAAACTCGGCCTCGCGCGAGGAAATGGAAGCGCGCGTGCTGCGCTACTACAGCAATCTGCATCGCGAGAACAAGTGCTTCCTGCTGTGGGTGGAGGCCAAGCTGCTGGCCGTGCGCGACGGCCGCTTCCGGCTGCGCTTCAACGCGTTCATGCACGAGAAGCTCGAACAACTGGGCGCGTACATCCGCGAGTTTTCGGCACGCGTGGGCACGCCGCTCCTGCTGCCCGCGGAGGGGTTGGCGGTGGGCTTGATGGGCTTATGCGACGGCGTGCAGTTCTTCTACACGGTCGATCCGCAAAACGTGTCGGCGGAGATGGCCGAGACGGTGCTGGCGCAATTTTTCGCGCGCGTGGTGTTCGGGCGCGACGCGTGATCCGCGCGGCCCGCGTGGTGGGATGAGCGACGAATCCGGGCGGATCAGGCGGATCAGTTGGTCGGCAATTGCGCGCAAGCGTCCGCGACCGGCGTGGCGCAAATGAACGAATACTCACCGCTGTAGCGCAGCACTTCCTTACTCGCGTGCAGTACGACCCGGATGTCCGGGCAGCGCTCATAGGCGATGAAGGCCGAACAGGCCGCGGCGGACCAGCAGACCAGCGAAAACGCGATTTTTTCGAAAAGCTGAAAACGATGTGGCATAGCGGTTAGTTTCCTTTCGGGCGCTATGTTACCAGCATCTAAGGGTTTATACCTAGTTCAAAGTTCGCGACGAGTCTCGCAGCACCGCTGCAAGCGCGTCGGAAATCTGACCGGATTGTCATGTACGGGTCAGGGTTGGGACAGGCTCGATCGATACAATCGATTCGTTGGGCAAACCCGCGCGCGCCTTGCCGCACGGGTCGATAGAGGCGGCAGCGTCGCGCCGGCCCGGCGTTACCGAGGCAGGAGTCGTCCCATGAATCAACTGCAATCGATGCGCGTGTTCGTCAAGGTCGCCGACCTGGGCAGTTTCGTCCGCGCGGCCGGCGCGCTGGAGCTTTCCACCGCCGTCGTCACCCGTCATGTCGCCGACCTGGAAGCGCGTCTCGCCACGCGCCTGATCAATCGCACCACGCGGCGGCTCGCGCTGACCGAGTCCGGCGCGGCTTATCTGGAGCGCGTGCGTTCCATTCTCGACGACCTCGACGGCGTCGAGCAGATGGTGGTGGCGCGCAATCACGAACCGGTCGGCACCTTGCGCATCGTCGCGCCGGTGGTGTTCGGGCTGCATAGTCTCGCGCCGGTGGTGCAGTCCTATGCGGCGCGCTATCCCGACGTGGTGCCGGACGTCACGCTCGCGGATCGTCATGTCGATCTGGTCGAAGAGGGTTTCGACGTCGGCATTCTGGTCGCGCGGCCCATGCGCAGCGCGAGCATCGTCACGCGGCGGCTGACCACGGGCCACATGACGGTCTGCGCGACGCCCGCCTATCTGGCGCGGCACGGCACGCCCACGCGCCCGGAGCATCTGCTGGAACATCCCTGTTTGAGCCGGCCGCAGGAGCAGGGCGGCGACGAGCGCGTGTTCAGCGGGCCGGACGGCGAAATCCGCGTGCGGCCCACCAACGCGATCGCCGCGAACAATACGGAGATGCTGCGGCAGTTCGCGCTGCTGGGCATGGGCGTGGCGATTCTGCCGAGCTATCTGATCGGCCGGGATCTGGCGTCCGGGCGGCTCGTGCCGCTGCTGGACGCGTATCGTCTGCCGCCGGTCGAAATCGCGATTGCGTATCCGAGCCGCTTTCACTTGCCGGCGAAGGTGCGGACCTTCATCGATCATCTCGTCGAGCATTTCCAGCAGGACGGGCAGCACCCGCGCGGTCCGCGGATGCTGGCGCCGCGGCGTGCGGTTGCGGGTTCGCCGGATTATGCCGACGGCCTGCCGGCGTCTGCGTTGCGGGGAGAAGAGGCGCGGCCGCGGCCGTTGCTCAAGGCTTTGCGCGCGCGAGGCGTGGCGGCGCCGTCGACGGTTTGATGGGGGCGGGGGATGGCGGGGCGTTGGTGTGAGTCGGCGGGGCTCGTGGGTGCGTTAGCCGCGCTGGTCCGCCGGGCGCCAGTGCGCGTTTAGCCGTGCCAGTCAGTCGGGTAGCCGCTCGTCAGAGCGCTTACGGCCGTGCCAGTCCGCCGGGCGCCGTGCGCCAACGCGCGTTTAGCCGTGCCGGTCAGTCTGTCTGGTAGCCGCTCGTCGGCGCGTTTGCAGCCGTGTCGGTCCGCCGGGCGTCGTTCGCCAGTGCGCGTTTAGCCGTGCCGGTCAGTCTGTCTGGTAGCCGCTCATGGGCGCGTTTGCAGCCGGGCGTCGTTCGTCAGTGCGCGTTTAGCTGTGCCGGTCAGTCCGGTAGCCGCTCGTCGGCGCGCTTACGGCCGTGCCGGTCCGCCGGGCGTCGTTCGTCAGTGCGCGTTTAGCCGTGCCGGTCAGTCCGGTGCTGCTAGTCACCGCGCTTGCGGCCATACAAGCCCCTCCAAGCGCCGTGCCATCAGCGCCCGCAGCCGCTCCCGCCGAACGTCGCTTATCCGGCGAGCCCTGGTCCGTAGTTGCTGCCGAGGAGCCGCGTGACCGACGCAATGTCGGCGTAATCCTGTTCCGGCATGCCGTCGAGCATCGACAGCACCTCGTTGCTCGCGCCGGCTTCGCGCGCGGCGTCGACCAGCGCGTCCTTATTGGTCGGAAACTGGACTTCGCTCAAAAGATCGGCGATCTGAAGATCGATTGATTCGCCGGGAATAGCCGATGCGGTCATGCAAGCGCTCCTGGTTGTTGTTGCCGTGCTGCTGGACGGGATGATGGCGCCGTTAAGCAATGAACAAGTCCGGCCGCCGCTTCTTCAGACGTCACCGCGATTCGCCGAGCCATCTTGATCACGCCATCGGACTCCATTGTCGCGCGAACCGGCGCTCGTCGGCGCGCACCGGTTCAGGGCCGAACGAAAACGCCGAACGAAAGCGCCGACTGAACGCGCAAACCGAACTCGGCCAACCAAACCAGCCCTATCAAGTCTGCAAACGCTCGTTTCGTCCGATGAAGCCGCGCCCGAGGTGCCGTGACCTGGGCAAGGCGATGTGTTTCCATCGGTCCGGACGATTGTCGTCCGTGGCGGCGACATCCGGCGCCGGCGGCGCGACAGGTGCCGCATTGGCGCGTTCGGCAAGGATGCCGGCGTTGCTGGTGTCCGTCGCGGTATGCACTGGCGCGGCGAAACACGAGGCTGACAGCGTCACCATGATCAACAGCGTCGAGGTTTTCATCACCCGACCTCCTAAGCTCATGCGGCGCTAACGAGTCAGCAAGCGCTGTGCCGTCCCCGCGTCGAAAGGAGGGCGCCAGCCGCACGCGACGCCGCGATTCGCGGCCACGCGCACTTACCATCTTAGTTGGTCAAATTCCGCAACGCGCCCCGAACGCCAAGAAAAACGCCGTCGCGTAGCGCGGATGATGGCAGGAAGGGACCGGGCTGTCGCGGACGGTCGTTCCGCGTTCAGTTTCCCTCACGCAATACCTCGAATCGCGTCCACGGCCACGACGGCCGGTCGCGCATATAGCCGTTCAGCCAGTTCCATTGCGGATGCCGTTTCATGAACGCCTGGGCGTCGAACGGCCGCCCGCAGGGATGGCCCCAGCGCGCGCTGAAGGCCATCTCGCGCGCCATTTCGCTGTCGGCGACTTTGCCGTCGTTGGCGCCCCACGGATTGAACGGCCCGTGATCGCTGCCGCCGAAGCGCGCGTCGTCCAGTTCCAGATGCCCGCAGATAGTGCGCGAGCAGGGGTTGTCGTTGCGGTCGAGATAGACGTCGTGATGGTCGGCGATCATTTGCTTGGCGAGCTCGACGTCGATCTTGCCGCGATGCATGTCCTCGAGTTGCATGAAGCGCAGCCGCCGCGCGCCGTTCTTGCGCACGTCGGTATAGTCCTCGCCTTCGCCGAGACATTCCTGATTGCGGATCTTCAGATCGGTGGCGGTGTTATAGCCGCTGTAGAAGCCGTCCTTCGTGCTCTCGAAACCGGAATAGTGCAGCCCGAGTTCGTAACGCGCGATCTCGCCGGTCTTGACGTCGCCGAGCAACCAGCTATTCGCGTAGCCGCCGTTGTTGGCGACCGCGAACATCTCGCACCATTCGCCGATGCTGTTCGCGTACTGCGATGCGCGCCGCGAGCGATAGAACTCCGGCGCGCCCGCCGCGTTGTAGCCGACGAAGTTGGAGATGGTGGTTTCGGTCACCATCAGCCCGGCGGCGGTGATCCAGAAATCGGTGAGGCTGGAGATGCAGCCGGGCAAGCCCTGCATCAGAATGCGGTTGCCTCGATCCGGCACGATGTCGAACACCACATTGAACGCGTCGCCCGCGGCATAGCGGTCCCATGAGTTGTGCGCCATCACGATGCGGCCGTCGCGGGTGGCCTTGCCGGTCGCGATGAACGCGCTGCAGTGGTGGCCGCGCCGTCCGCGCCACGGCTTGAGGCCAAGGCGCGGCTCCCGCTGCGCCGCGTGCGTCGGCCACCAGCTTTGCAGCAGATCCATGTAGCCGTTCCACGCCAGCACTTCGGCGAACGGCAACTGCGCGCCGTCGGCGATGCCCTGGATTTCGTCGCTGAATTCGGTGTCGAGCTGGTTGGCGAACTGCGAGGTCGCCGCGTCGACGAAGGTGTCGAAGTCTTCGCCGGTGTCCCACTTCGCGAGATAGCGGGCGGTGTGGATCGCGTTGCGGATTTCGGCGGCGAGCAACTGGCCGTGCTGCTCGCCGCGGTCGTAGGGCTCGCCTTCGATATGCAGGAAAATCCAGCCCGCCTGGTCGCGGCGCACGGCATCGAGGGACGGTTCGCTCATCTTCGCTCCGGTCGAAGGTCGGGCGTCTCGATACGCCCGTCGTGGCGTCACGCGCGCGGCTCGCATTTCGGCGCGGCGTCTTTCTTATTGTAGGGAATCCGCGAGGCTTTGCACGGCGGGCGCCTGCCTAGCGAGCCGGATTCATGCGGAAATAAGCGTCGAGCAGCGAAGTCTTGTAGACCACGCCCGCGAGCGTCGGATGCGCGGCGCTTTCGATCACCGGCAGCCGTTCGCCCTGGAACGCGAGGAAGTGCTGCAACGCGACGCCGAGCGGCATGTCGGGCGTGAGCACGTCGAAATGCGGTTGCAGATAATCCGCGGCGGTCTTGGTGGAGGTATCGCGCTTGTCGAGCAGATCCGAGGTGATGTCCTTCAACGCGACCACGCCGAGAAACGCCCCCGACTCATTGGCGACGTACAGATACTTCACCGGATATTCGAGGAACACGCGCGTCATGTCGTGCACGGTCGCGTTCGGCGGCACGACGGTTTCGGCCGGGCGGATCAGTTCGCGCATCTGCGTGGCGCGCAGGCGGATGCGTTCCTGTTCCTGCTGATTGCGGCGCAGCGTGATTTCGTACATCGAGGTCTTGCCGATCGCGCGCGACACGAAATACGCGACCACGCATGACAGCATCAGCGGCAACACCACCTGATAGCTGAGCGTCATCTCGAAGATCATCAGGATCGCCATCAGCGGCGCCTGGGTCGCGCCCGCCAGAAACGCGCCCATGCCGACCATCGCGTAGGCGAACGGCGCCGACGTGCCGTGCGGCCACAGCGTATGCATGCCCTGGCCGAACAGCGAGCCGACCACCGCGCCGACGAAAAGCGTCGGCGTGAAGACCCCGCCGATCGCGCCCGAGCCGGCGGTGGCCGCCGTCGCGATCAGCTTGAACAGCAGCACGACGACGAGCGCGCCCCACGTCCACGACGAATGCAGGATCGAGTTGACCACGCTGTAGCCGTTGCCCCAGACCTCGGGCGTCCACACCGACAGAATGCCGACCACCAGGCCGCCGAGCGCGAGCCGCGCGGGCAGCGGCAAGGGCAGCTTGCGAAAGCCCGCCTTCGACGCGTCGAGCAGCCGCAGAAACTGCGGCGCGGCCGCGCCGCACAGCACGCCGAGCGCGACGAACAGCATTACCTCGACGCCCGTCACCGGCGGAAACACCGGCATCTCGTAAGGCGGCTTGTAGCCGGCGAATTCGCGCATCGTGATGTTGGCGACCACGGCGGCGACCACCACGGGCCCGAAGCTTTCCATCGCGATCGAGCCGAGCACGATCTCGGTGACGAAAAACGCGCCGGCGATCGGCGCGTTATACGCGGACGTGATCCCCGCCGCCGCGCCGCAGGCCACCAGCAGACGCAGCCGCGCCGGATCGAAATGCACCCAGCGTCCGATCAGCGATGCGGCGAGCGCCGCCAGTTGCACCATCGGTCCTTCGCGGCCGATCGAGCCGCCGCTCGAAATCGTGAACAGCGACGACACGCTGCGCCACAGGCTCAGCTTCACCGGCACCACGCCGTCGCCGATCGCGACCGCTTCCATGTAGTCGATGTGATTGCATTTGTCGGCGTGACGCTGCGCGATCAGCAGAAAGAAACCGGCGATCAGACCGCCCGCGGCGGGCAGCCAGATCCGCACCGTCCACGGCAGGCTGCGCGCCATTTCGACGAAACTGCCGGACTTGCCGGCCACCGCGAATTGCAGCAGCGCGATGCCCTCGCGAAAAGCGATCGTCGCGAAGGCGCCGGCGACGCCGACCACCACCGACCAGACCAGCATCGTATGGGCTTCCGAGAGACGGAAGAGATTTTGGGCGCGGGTGCGCAGCTTCAGCAGGAACGAAAGCACGTCGGCGGGACTGGGCGTGAGAGGGAGTGGAAAAACGCGCACGGCAACAGCAGCGCGCCCGCTCTCGAAAGCGGGCGCGCGGCGGCGGGTGAGCGGGGAAGAGCGGCGCGGGTCAAGCCGCCGCCTTGTCGAGTTCGGGATAGTGCCGGAAGATGCACGCCTCGTTATGCTCGATGCGCCGTTCCGACTGCAGATACGCGGCGATGTTCGGCCGCTCGATCACGGCGTCGTGCAGCGCGGCGAGCCGCGGATAGTGTTCGCCGAAACGCTTGAGCGCGCGCGGAAACGCGTATAGCAGACCGTCGATCAACTGGAACATCGACAGGTCGACGTAGGTGAGCGCATCGCCCACCATGAAGGTGTCGCCGGCCGGATTCTGCTTCAGCACGCGCTCGAAATAATTCATGAACTTCGGAATGCGGTTGTCGATGAAGTCGCGCGCGCGCGCCTTGGCCGCGTCTTTCTGATCCTCGTAATAGAGCGCGCTGGCGAGCGGGTGATGCGTGTCGTGCGCCTCGGTAACCACGTCGGCGATCGTCAGTTGCAGGCCGTTGGCGACGTAGCGCAGGCTCTCTACCGAAGGCGCGAGGTTGAGCCGCGGGCCCAGGTAGAACAGGATATTGGCGGTCTGCGAAATCACCAGATCGCCGTCCTTCAGGAACGGCGGCGCGAAGGGCGGATACGGTTCGTCCCTGCTCTTCATGACGGCCATCATCGCGCTCGTGCCGAGGCCCTCGGCGGGCTCGCCGCGCGCCACTTCCACGTAGTCGGCACCGGCTTCTTCCAGCGCGAGCCGCACGAATTCGCCGCGGCCTTGCAGGCCGTCCCAATAGTAAAGTTCCAGGCTCATCGATCGATCCTCATTCGGGTTGCGGTGAACGGGTTGCATGAGTAGGTAACGTGAGCAACCAGTATGCCGTGCGAGCGCGCCGGATGTTCGCCAGAATGCGCGAAACCCCGCGCGCGGCGGGGTGGGTTCGAAGGCGAGGGCGGCTTAGCCGAGCAGGTGCTGGACAGTCCATGTGATTCCGAGTCCGCCCAAGGTCAGCCACACGTACAGGATGAAACCGGTGGTCAGCGCGCGCGGGCCGGCCTGACGGATCTGCGAGATGCGCGTCTCGATGCCGAGCGCGGTCATGGCCATCGTCAGTGCGAAGGTGTCGAGCGTGTTGAGCGTGCTGGTCGCGGTTTCCGGCAGCACATGCAGCGAGTTGATCACGACGAAGGCGAGAAAGCCGAGCGCGAACCACGGAATCGCCAGCTTGCGCGGAGCATGATGCTTGCCGTCGTGCGCCGCCGCGCCGCGCGCCGTGCGGTTCACCCACATGCCGACCATCAGCAGCACCGGCACCAGCAGCATCACGCGAGTCATCTTGACGATGGTGGCGATGTGCGTCGCTTCCGGGCTCACGTTGCTGGCCGCGCCGACCACTTGCGCCACCTCGTGAATCGTGCCGCCGAAGAAAAGCCCCGCGCCGACCGTGTCCAGATGCAGCCAGCCCGCCTTGAACAGCGCCGGGTAGAGGAACATCGAAAGCGTGCCGAACAGCACGACGCTGCCCACCGCCATCGCGCTCTTGTGCGGCTTCGATTGCAGCGTCGACTCGAAGGCGAGCACGGCGGCCGCGCCGCAGATCGCGCTGCCCGCGGCCGTCAGCAACGCCGTGTCGCGGTCGAGTTTCATGATTTTCATGCCGGCCCACGTGCCGAGCACGAGCGTGCTCACGACGATCAGCACCGATTCCGCGAGCCCCGGCAAGCCGACCTGAGCGATTTCCTGCAGACTCACGCGCAGCCCGAAGAACGCCACCGCGATGCGCAGAAGCTTGCGCGCCGAAAAGTTGACGCCGGCCGCCCAGCTTTCCGGCATGCCGTCGCGCAGCGCGTTGCCGTAAACCGCGCCCGCCACGATGCCGACGATCAGCGGGCTCAGCCCCAGTCCGGCGATGGCCGGAATCGACGCGATGTGGGTCACGGCAGCCGCGAAAAGCGCGACGAAAAGAATGCCGTTGAGCAGGCCGCGAGTGGACGATCCGGCCGGTGTGGTTGCAGCGGTGAGATGGGCAGTGGTCATGGCGCAGTCCTTATTGGCTGGCTGATTCAATGGCCCTAATCCTAAATTGAATATAACGATATGAAAAATCGTGATTTGGGATGTAAAGTATCGGCCGAACCGATATTTGTATCCTCATGACCCCCGACCAGCTTATAACTTTCGCCGCCGTCGCCGAGCATCGCAATATCAGTCGCGCGGCTGTCGCATTGCATTTGTCGCAGCCGGCGGTGTCCGGGCAATTGCGGCAGTTGCAGGACGAATTCGGCGAACCGCTTTACCAGCGCGACGGCCGCGGGGTGCGCCTTACGCCCGCCGGCGAGCAACTGGCGAGCTACGCCGCGCGGCTGCGCGATACCTGGCGGCAAGCGCACGCGTACCGCGACGCCTTGCGCGGCCTGGAGCAAGGCACGTTGCGGATCGGCGCGAGCACCACGCCGGCGAGTTATCTGCTGCCGTATCTGATCGCCGACTTCCATCGCCGCCATCCGGACGTCACGCTGCATACCGCGGACGGCAACACCACCGAGATCGTCGGCGCGCTCGGCTCGGTGGACATCGCGTTGGTCGAGGGGCCGGTCGGCGCGGATCTGCCGCCCGACACCGCGGTGCACGCCTGGCGTGAGGATGAGATCGTCGCGATCATGCCGCGCTCGCATCCGTTGGCGCAGGCGGGCGGCGCGGGTCTCGAAAGCGGGCGGGCGGAACTGGCGGATTTCGGCGCGCATCCGCTGGTTTTGCGCGAGGCCGGATCGGGCGTGCGGCAGGTCGTCGAGCGGGCGTTCGCGCGCGCGGGCGTGCCGATGCGGGTCGCCCTGGAAATCGCCGGTGTCGAGGGCGTGAAGGAGGCGGTGCGGGCCGGCATGGGCATCGGCTTTGTCTCGGCCATGTCGATGCGCCATGAGAACGGCGCGTTGCGTCTGTTCTCGCTGAGCCCGGAGCCGCTGACGCGGCGGCTGTCGATCCTCGTGCCGCATGCGAGCGCACCGTCGCGGGTGGTCGAACAGTTTCTCGCCCTGTGTCTCGCGGATGGCGCGTGAAGTGGCGTGCAATGTGACGCGCGATGTGAAGCGCGATGTGACGCGAATCAGCGCGAAACTGGCGGACGGTTGCCGGCTCCAACGGCGGCGGACCGTGGCATCCCGGCGGGCGGCTCCGGGCATCCTTGCCGCCAGCAGACACGCTCGACACACTTGCCATGCCACGCTTCCCCTGGGGATTTCCTCTATGGTGCGTCACCCCGGCCACGGCGCACTATTCGGTCGTCCAAGCGCCTCGGCGCTTTTTTTCGAAACGGTGTTGGAACCGGTTCCAAACGCTGATACGACGCAAAATTCGAGCGGATTCAACATGACAGAAGCAGTTGACGTAGTGATCGTCGCAAGCGCTTTCGGCATGGAGGCGGTCCGCGCGGGCGGCCATCGGAAATGGGCCGAGGCGACGGGGCGAGCCGGCGCGGCGGGCTTCGAGGTGCGCCGCGAACTGTTTTCCGACGAGGCCGACGCGGCGCCGCCCGCGTTGCGCGCGCTCGGCAAGCGGATTACCGAACTGGGCCTGTGGTCGGTCTACTCGACGCCGGCTTCGCTTTACACAACGGACGGCAAGCTGAACGCCGACGCGCTGCGCGTCTCCGTCGAAGAAGCGATCGCCCTCGGCGCGCGCTTCGTCAAGTTACAACTCGGCGGTTTCGCCGCCGAGGCCAATGCCGCGGTGATCGCCGAGCATATGCGTTGCGCGGATGTGCGGCTCGTCGTCGAAAACGGGCAACTGGCCGAAGGCGGGTCGCTCGCGCAATTCGTCGGGCTGTTCGACGCGTTGGCGCGTGAAGGGCATACGGACGTGCTGGGCATGACCTTCGACATCGGCAACTGGGCATGGCGCGGCGTCGCGCCGCTCGACGCGGCCGGGCCGCTCGCGGCGCACGTCGAATACATCCATTGCAAGACGGCGGTGGGCGAAGGCGCGCGGCGCTTTCCCGCCGCTCCGGCCGCCGGCGACGCGCAGTTCGCCGCGGTGCTCGACAACCTGCCGCGCCACGTGCCGCGCGGCATCGAATTTCCGTTCGATGCGAGCCGTATCGAGGCGGACGCGGCGCACTACGTCGCATGGCTGGCCGCCGCGTGAGCGGCAAGCAGGACCTGAGAGAGCAGCGGTAGGTAAAAAGACGCGTGGCGGAAAGTAGGCGGCGAGGCGTGAGCAGTGTTAGCGGAGTCAAAGAGGCGCGTGCGGGGAAGCGCACGCCGTAAAGAGGCACACGCCGTAAAGAGGCACACGCCGTAAAGAGGCAAACGCCGTAAAGAAGCAAACGCCGTAAAGAAGCAAACGCCGTAAAGAAGCACACGCAAAGAAGCACACGCAAAGAAGCACACGCAAAGAAGCACACGCAAAGATGCCCACGCAAAGCGGCCACGCAAAGAGGCCACGCAAAGAGCCCACGCAAAAAAGCGCACCAGTACGCGCAACCCGTACACCCGGCACCACCCCGACCCACCACCAAAGGACCCGCAGGAGCGAAGCATGAGCAACCCAGGCGCAGCACTCGACGTCATCACCTACGGCGAAGCAATGGCCATGTTCGTGGCCGCCGAAACCGGCCCGCTCGCGGGCGTCGGACGGTTCACCAAGCGCGTCGCGGGCGCCGATCTGAACGTGGCGATCGGTCTTGCCAGGCTCGGCTTCAACGTCGGCTGGATGAGCCGCGTCGGCCACGATTCATTCGGCCAGTACGTGCGCGACACGCTGACGAAGGAAGGCATCGACCAACGCCGCGTCACCACCGACGAGCGCTATCCCACCGGCTTCCAGCTAAAGTCGAAAGCCGACGACGGCAGCGATCCCGCGATCGAGTACTTCCGCAAGGGATCGGCGGCGAGCCACCTGTCGCGGGACGACTACGCGGCGGAATATGTACTCTCCGCCCGTCATCTGCATCTGACCGGCGTCGCGCCGGCGATCTCCGCGAGTTCGCGCGAACTCGCCTTCCATCTGGCGCATGAAATGCGTGCGGCCGGCAAGACGATTTCCTTCGACCCGAACCTGCGTCCGACGCTGTGGCCCTCGCGCGCGGCGATGGTCGAAGGCTTGAACGCGCTCGCGGCCCTGGCCGACTGGGTGCTGCCCGGCATCGGCGAGGGCGAGATCCTGACCGGCTACACGCAGCCCGAGGACATCGCGAAGTTCTATCTCGACCAGGGCGCGCGCGCCGTGATCGTCAAGCTCGGCGCGCAAGGCGCGTATTTCCGCAGCGCCGACGATGCCGCCGTGATCGCCTGTGAACCCGTCGCGAACGTGGTGGACACGGTCGGCGCGGGCGACGGCTTCGCGGTCGGCGTGATCAGCGCGTTGCTCGAAGGCAAGCCGCTGCCGCAAGCGGTGGCGCGCGGCAATCGCATCGGCGCGCTGGCGATCCAGGTGATCGGCGATTCCGAGGGCCTGCCGACGCGCGCCGAACTCGACGCGCTCGAACTCGATACGCTCGACCTCACTGCCGCACCGCGCATCGCCAACGCCGCGTGAACGCAGTTCGATAACAACAAGAGCGCCCGCACGGCGCCGCATGACAACCGTTCATCATTGTTTCGGAAAGCCGTCAAAGGAGACACTCATGACCTCATCGCTTGCGATCCGCCGTTGGTGGACGATCATGCCGATCGTTTTCATCACCTACAGCCTCGCTTATCTCGACCGCGCGAACTACGGTTTCGCCGCCGCCGCCGGCATCAACCAGGACCTGGGCATCAGCAAGGGACTGTCGTCGCTGATCGGCGCGTTGTTCTTCCTCGGCTATTTCTTCTTCCAGATTCCGGGCGCGATCTACGCGGAACGCCGCAGCGTCAAGAAGCTCGTGTTCTGGAGCCTCGTTCTGTGGGGCGGCTGCGCGGCGCTGACCGGCATGGTCAGCAACATTCCCTCGCTGATGGTGATCCGCTTCATGCTCGGCGTGGTCGAAGCCGCCGTGATGCCGGCGATGCTGATCTTCATCAGCAACTGGTTCACGAAGCGCGAGCGCTCGCGCGCCAACACCTTCTTGATTCTCGGCAATCCGGTGACGGTGCTGTGGATGTCGGTGGTGTCCGGCTATCTGGTGCATTCGTTCGGCTGGCGTCACATGTTCGTCGCCGAAGGCGTGCCGGCGATTCTATGGGCCGTGTGCTGGTGGTTCATCGTGCAGGACAAGCCGCAGCAGGTCTCGTGGCTCACGGCGCAACAGAAGGCCGATCTCGCCGAAACGCTGCGCGCCGAGCAGGCCGCGATCAAACCCGTGCGCAATTACGGCGAGGCGTTCCGCTCGCCGGCGGTGATCAAGCTGTGCGCGCAATATTTCTGCTGGAGCATCGGCGTGTACGGTTTCGTGCTGTGGCTGCCGTCGATCCTGAAGAACGGCTCGACGCTCGGCATGGTGGAAACCGGCTGGCTGTCCGCGCTGCCGTATCTGGCCGCGACGATCGCGATGCTTGCGGCTTCGTGGGCATCCGATAAACTCAACCGCCGCAAGGTGTTCGTGTGGCCGTTTTTGCTGATCGGCGCGGTGGCCTTCGCGGCGTCGTATGCGATCGGCTCCACGCACTTCTGGCTGTCGTACGCGCTGCTGGTGATCGCCGGCGCCGCGATGTACGCGCCTTATGGCCCGTTCTTCGCGATCGTGCCGGAACTGCTGCCGAAGAACGTCGCGGGCGGCGCGATGGCGCTGATCAACAGCATGGGCGCGCTGGGTTCGTTCGTCGGCTCGTACGTGGTCGGCTATCTGAACGGCGCGACCGGCTCGCCCGCGGCATCGTATGCGTTCATGAGCGTGGCGTTGATCGCCGCGGTGATCCTGACGCTGGCCGTCAAGCCGCAGCCGCTGACCAAGGCCCCCACGCTCGCCACACCGTTGCAAGGAAAATAAGCTGATGAAGAAGATCGTCGCCTGGAAATCGTTGCCCGAGGACGTGCTCGCCTATCTGCAACAGCATGCGCAAGTCGTGCAGGTCGATCCCGCGCGGCACGACGCGCTGGTTGCCGCGTTGCGCGATGCGGACGGCGGCATCGGCGCCAGCGTGAAGATCACGCCGGCGATGCTCGAAGGCGCGAGCCGGCTGAAGGCCTTGTCGACCATCTCGGTGGGCTTCGACCAGTTCGACGTCGCCGATCTCACGCGGCGCGGCATCGTGCTCGCGCACACGCCGGACGTGCTGACCGAATCGACCGCCGACACCGTGTTCTCGCTGATTCTGGCGTCGGCGCGCCGGGTGGTCGAACTGGCGAACTGGGTCAAGGCCGGGCAGTGGCGGCAAAGCATCGGGCCGGCGCATTTCGGCGTGGACGTGCAAGGCAAGACGCTTGGCATCGTCGGGCTGGGGCGCATCGGCGGCGCGGTCGCGCGGCGCGCCGCGCTCGGCTTCGGCATGAAGGTGCTGTACACGAACCGCAGCGCGAATCCGCAGGCGGAACAGGCGTACGGCGCGCGGCGCGTCGAGTTGGCGGAGCTGCTTGCCAGCGCCGATTTCGTCTGCCTGCAAGTGCCCTTGACGCCCGAGACGAAGCACCTGATCGGCGCGGCCGAACTCGGGTCGATGAAGCGCAGCGCGATTCTGATCAACGCCTCGCGCGGCGCGACCGTCGACGAAAACGCGCTGATCGAGGCGCTGCGCAACGGCACGATTCACGGCGCCGGTCTCGACGTGTTCGAGACCGAACCGCTGCCGGCCGATTCGCCTTTGCTGACGATGCCGAACGTGGTCGCGTTGCCGCACATCGGCTCGGCGACTCACGAGACGCGTCACGCGATGGCGCGCAACGCGGCGGAAAACCTGGTCGCTGCGCTCGACGGCACGCTCACCGCCAACATCGTCAATCGCGGAGTCTTGCGTCGGTGAGCCATGCGCCAATGAACCCGATGCCGCCCGCCACGCCGCGCCGCGCGACGATCACCGACGTCGCGCGCGAAGCCGGCACCGGCAAGACCAGCATCTCGCGCTATCTGAACGGCGAGATGAGCGCGTTGTCGCCCGAGTTGCGCGCGCGCATCGAGGCGGCGATCGAACGGCTCGACTATCAGCCGAACCAGATGGCGCGTGGGCTCAAGCGTGGCCGCAACCGGTTGATCGGCATGCTGCTCGCCGACCTGACCAATCCGTACACCGTCGAGGTGCTGCAAGGCGCGGAAGCGGCCTGTCACGCACTCGGCCTGATGCCGCTGATCTGCCACGCGGCGAACGAAGTGGAGATGGAGCGGCGCTATCTGCAACTGCTCACCACCTATCGGGTGGAAGGCGTGATCGTCAACGCGCTCGGCGTGCGCGAGGAAACGCTGCGGCCGGTGGGCGGCGGCGGGATTCCGGCGGTGCTGGTGGACCGTTCGGTGGAAGGGCTCGTCGCCGATATGGTCGGCCTGGACAACCGGGCGGCGGCCGAACTCGGCACGCGGCATCTGCTGGATAACGGCTTCGACGAGATCTGGTTCGTCGTGCAGCCGTTCGAGCAGGTCAGTTCGCGGCAGTTGCGCGAGGCGGCGTTTCGCGAGGTGATGCGCGCGCAGGGGGAGTGGAGTGCGAGTGCGGTGGGTGGTCGAGGGGAGGGCGGTTGGGGTGCGTCGGGAGTAAGTGGAGTAAGCGGAGTAAGTCGTGCAGGCGCCAATGGTCGCGTGCGCGGGCATACGCTGGTGCTCGATCTTGCCGACAGCGCCGCGGTGCAACGCGGCCTCGCCGAACTCGACCGCGCGATCGATGCGGCTGGCGATGCAAGCAATGCCCCAACCAACGCCCCAACCAACGCCGGCCGCATCGCCCTGTTCGCCGCGAACGCGCCGGTCGCGCTCTGCCTCGCGTTGCACCTGAAGGCGCGTTACGGCGCCGCTTGGCAATCACGCGTCGCGCTCCTCTCCATCGACGACCCCGATTGGGCCGAATTGACCGGCGTTACGACCATTCGCCAGCCTACCTACGAGATCGGCTACCGCGCGGTCGAGTTCCTGCACGAGCGCATCGAAGGCGTTCAAACCAGTGCGCGCGACTGCCTTTTGCCGGGCGAATTGATCGTCCGCGCCTCGACCTTGCGCTGATTTCCCACTGACTTCGCGCTGACTTCGCGCTGATCTGCGATCATTCGGGCTGCGGCGCGCAGCGGGTGCGCGCCGGTCATCGCAAGGAAACTCATGGTTGTTGCACCGCTTACCCTGTCGAGCCTCGCCGTCGCGACGCTGCTGGTCGCCGCTTTACCGTTCCTGATCTACCGTCGTCTGCGCCGGCCGCTCGCGCTCAAGCCGCGCGATGCGATCATCGGCATCGCCGTGTTCGCGCTCTTCGCGATGGTGATCGAACGCGCGCTGAACGATTACGTGCTGCATCGGAACGAGGCGACGGCCACTTTCCTGTCGAATCCGCTCGCCTTCGTGGTGTACGGCGCGCTCGTTGCCGGAATCTGCGAGGAGGTGGGACGCTTCATCGGCATGCGCCTGCTGCTCAAGCGCGCCGCGGCGAAGCCGGCCTCCACGGCGGCCGCCGGCGACGGCACCGCGCTCACCTACGGCCTCGGCCACGGCGGCGCCGAAGCGTGGCTCGTCGGCGTGCTGGTGCAGATTCAATGGATTCTGTTCGCGGTGCTCGAAAACCGTGGCGAACTGGACGGCTATCTAAGCAACCTGCCGGCCGATTCGTTGATGCGCATCCACGTGATTCTCGCAAGCCTGACGCCGCAGACGGCCGGCATCTTCGCGCTCGAACGCGTGGCCGCGCTGGTGTTCCAGATCGGCTTGTCGGTGCTGATGTGGCGCGGCTTGCGGGCGGGCTGGCGCGGCATCCTGCCGCTCGCCATCGTGCTGCACGCGCTGGTGGACGTGCCCGCCGCGCTGTTCCAGGCGCAACTCGTGCCGCTCGCGGCGGTGGACGGTATTTATGCGCTGGCGGCGCTGCTCGTCGCGGGTCTGTTGTTCAGGACGTTCCGGCGTGCGCCGGTGCCCGCATGAGCCATGCCGGCGCGTTGAACCGTCGGCCCATCCTTGCGATATCCGCGGACTCTCCAGACCACTTTCGGCACATCTCATGGAAGCTTACCAATACGACTGCGCGAATCCCGAGTTCGAGGAATTGGCGCGCGTCATCAGCGATCTTTTCCCCGAGCAGACGCAGTTCATCCAGCGCGCGGCTGAGGACGGCACGCCGACGCTGGCGATTCACTGGGTGGCGATGCGTTTCGGCGCGGCCGCGCGCCGCATCGTGATGAGCGTGGTGATCGCGCCGGCCGCGTGGGCGCGTTATCGCGCGTTGCCGGCGCGGCTGCGCGGCCGCAGTTTCGCGGTGCTGCGCGCATATGTCGAAGCGAGCATCGGCTCGCTCGAAGAGCAGTATGCGAACGGCGAGGCGGTGCCGCGCGACGTCACCGTCGATCTGGGCGACGAGTTTGCCTGACGGGTTTGCTGACGGTTTTGCCTGAAGCGAATCAATCCGCGAGCCGATAGACCTTCGCGAAGCGCGCGGCCTGCACGACGCCGTAGTCGCCCGGCGCGTACTGCATGATCCAGTCGCCGGCCGCGCCATGCAGCACGTCGCCGCCGTCCGCCGAGCGGGCGAGCGAGAACGCTTCGTTCATCTGTTTGGCGAGGACGACGGCGGGGCGGTTGCGGTACGGGCCCGGTTGGCCGTGCGAGACGGCGGCGTCGGCAGGGAGGTATTTGGCGTCGAAGCGCTCGCGCGAGACGACCCAGCGGTCGCCGGTCGATCCGGTGATCAGCGCGTCGCCGCGAGCATAGCGGTTCGGGCCTTCGAGGCTCATCAATTGGCCTTCGGCGGCGGCGAATTCGACGCTCACCGTTTCGTTCTTGACGACACGGCGAGCGTTGGCATCTTGACTGAGGTCGAGGTTTTTGAGTTCGGTCATGAAGCGAATGGGTGGAGAGATGTTGACCGCGGCGCCGTGACGTGGCGCCGCGCATGCCCGCATCATGCCAGATGCGTCTCGAGACCCGCTTCTTTTGCCGCTGACGGCGGCGTGAATGAATCGCGGCGCAGCGCGCAAACGCCGCGCTGCGCGCGATCAAAGTCTTACGGCTTGACCGCCGCGTCGCTCGCGGGCGCCGGCGCGACCTTGCCGACCTTGCCCTTGCCATGATGACGACGACCGCCCACGACGCCGCCCGGCTGATGGAACGTCACGTCGGCCAGCTTCTTCTGTTCCGGCGAGAGGCTGTTGTACAGCGGGTCGAATGCGTCGACCAGCTTCTTCATGCCGTCCGCGTGCGCTTGCGAGATCGCGGCATATTGCTTCATGTCGTCGACCGCCGTCACGTTGGTGGCCGCCTTGCGCTGCTGGAACAGTTGGCCCATCGTCTGGCCGTTGCCGCGCATCACGTCGGCGAAGGTGTTCCACTGCGGCTCCTGCGCCGCCGTGATCTTCAATTGCGAGTGCAGGTAGGCGATGCGGTCCTCGACGTTGCGCTCGTGTCCGGCCTTGGCGGTGGGCGAGGAAGCGGCGGCGCTCGCCGCGGGGGAAGCCGGAACCGGCGCGGAAGCCTGGGCGAATGCGCCGCTCATCGCGACGGCGGAGGCCAGCAGTACCAGTGTTTTTTTCATCGAAACTCCTGATGTCTATTCGAATTGGGACAAGGCGTACAGGGCGAGCGGCCCGCCATGCGTGCGTGAGCCGTGGCGACGCATGGCGACCGGCTGCCTGGTTCGCCGTCGGCGCTATTAGTATCACGATATCCCTACAATGCGGCTCGTGCGCGACAAACGCTTACAACCGAAACGAACAGGAAATAGCGGGTGGATAAATTCGTCAGCATGGAGATTTTCGTCGCCGTGGTCGAGGCGGGCAGCTTGACCGCGGCGGCCGAGCGCTTCGACATTTCGTCGGCGATGGTGGGCAAGCACATCCGTTCGCTCGAAACCCGATTGGCGACGCGGCTGCTCACGCGCACCACGCGCCGGCAAAGTCTGACGGAGATAGGCCGGCAGTATTACGAGCAATGCCGGCGGATTCTCGCCGACGTGAAGGCGGCCGAGTCGCTCGCCGAGGCGATGGCGGCCGCGCCGCGCGGCGTGCTCAAGGTGACGGTGCCGCTCACTTACGGCGCCGAGGTTTTCGCGCCCGCCATGACCGACTATCTGAGCGCGTGGCCGGACGTCACGCTCGAACTCGATCTGTCGAACCGTGTGATCGACTTGGTGGAAGAGGGCTTCGACGCGTCGGTGCGGATCGGTCATCTGCCGGATTCGAGCTTCGTCGCGCGACCGTTGAAGCCCTACCGGATGCGCGCGTGCGCGTCGCCCGCGTATCTGGCGCGCGCCGGCACGCCGCGCACGCCGGCCGATCTCGCGCATCATGAATGCCTCGGTTTTCTGCATTGGGGCCGCGAAGGAACGTGGCGGCTGGACGGCGAAACCGCCGGCGACAAGCCGCTGCGTGCGGGCCGGTTTCGCGCCAACAACGGCCAGGCGCTCAAGATTGCCGCGTTGCGCGGCTTCGGCCTCGTGTTGCAGCCGGAGGCGCTGCTCGCCAAGGAGATCGCCAGCGGCGAACTGGTGTCGGTGCTTGAGGACTATCTGCCTGAAGGCGCGCCGGTTCATCTGCTTTACCCGCGCGATCGCCGCGCCACGCCCAAGCTCACCAGCTTCATCGATTTCGTGATCGAGCGGTTCGGTGCGTGAGTGAAAGCGCTGCACGCGAGTGCCGAGCGCCGCCTTGCCTGCCGTTGTGTGCGGCGCCTGCCGCTTCATGCTTACCCCCGGTGTGCGCTATAACGACTCGATCCCACTCGACCTTCTCAAGTAGAAGTTCACTATCGAATCTAACGCTATCGGTGAATGGAAGGCGTGTTGCGATCTGATCCGAGAGTTCGGCGATCGCACGCGCCTTGGTTAGTTCAAATAGGCCCCACGTATCATCTAACGCTGCGGTGACCGTCTAGTTTGCGCGCGAGGCGCGGCACCGAAGCTCGCTTCTATAATGGGTGCAAGTCAGACAGACAGAAACCCGACCTATGCCAATAGCATGCACGTTTCGTTTAAACGGCCAACGAATGTCCGCCCTCCAATGCCCCGGTTTCGGCGGCGTCGCCGCGTTCTCGGGCGACGGTTCATCGATCGACGACCCGAATGCAACAGCCAAGGCGGACGAAGGCCCGCTGCCGACCGGCACGTACTACATCATTGACCGACAGAGCGGCGGCCATCTGGGTTGGCTGTGGGATGCCGTCAAGGATACATTCGTACACAGCAACCGAAGCGAGTGGTTTGCGCTGTATCGCAATGACGGAAAGATCGACGACTGGACTTTCATCAACGGCGTCCGTAGAGGCAATTTCCGTTTGCATCCTGTGGGCCGACTCGGCGAAAGCAAGGGTTGCGTGACCGTAGCCAATCCGGCACAGTTTCAGCAGTTGCGTGCGTTTTTGAAGTCGCAGACGCAACAGACGATTCCGGGATCTAACATCAATTACTACGGCACGGTGATGGTGCGATGAAACGCTTTGCCTTCCGACTCCTGCTGGCCCTCGCACTCACCATACCGATTGGGTGGCTGCTGGGCTTGTTCGATTGGTTCTGGATGCTGGCGAAAAGTCCGGCAGGTCATCGTGTTTTAGGCTGGGCGGCCGTTCCGTTCGAACCACTCGACGGAGAAAGCGCTGACGATCCGATTGTCGTCGTGATGCTGGCTATCAGCTTCGTGATTGCCGCGGCCCTTGTGTGGGGCGCACCTGCAGCTGTACGTATCGTGCGGCGCCAGATTCGGTAGGTTTTGCATGGCCGTCATACCCGCACGGCTACATCGACGCATCAGCCCCAACGGCGCCACCGGACAAACGCCCACCGGTCAAGTTCGAGCCAACGCGTCACACATGCCAAACTGCGAGGCTTACATCCAACGCGCTCCGCAAGCGCTGCCACGCTACTGCTCAATGTACATGCGCCACTCCGGAAACTGATCGAAGAAGCTTTCGTTCACATGGACGAGATACAGCGTGGTCGAGCTGGTGTTCGTGGTCTTCCCCGGTTCGTTGAATATCGTGAGACCTGGATCGACGCCGCTGGTGCTCGCCCATGCGGTGAGATCGTCCGGGAGGTTCCCTGCTTCCTCCCGCGGCACGCGCAATCTGATCGGCTTCATGACATTTCCTTTACGCGATGACATGCGTAAAGTGTATGGAGCGCTTGGCAAAGATCAACCACAAATAAACGCGGCCGCCTTCGCGTATGTCGACGATCCAGTCGATCTGGACTCAGAAAGCCGCAGCCATACGAAGAAAAGGACCGCGCGCGGCGGTACCGCGCCGCTAACGTTCGAGGTGTCTATGTGGGAAAAAATCGACTACAAGGGATTTGAAATCTGGGTGCTGCCGATCCTTGCATACGGGCCCCCGACGCCAAACACCCCCTACCATTACAACGGGTATGTATGCCGACCAGGCGCTGATCTGCGTCATGCCGGGCAACGCAAGCAGTTTTATGAACTCGGCGACGTCTTTGCGACCGAAGCAGAGGCGCTCGATGCGGCCTATCGCGAGGGGCGCGATCTCGTGGACTCACTGGTTGCCAACGGCTGACATGAAAAAGCCCCGCGCGGGGCTGGGTTATGGGAAATGGCGCTTGCTTCCGGCCAGCTTCTTTCCAGACCGAGGTGGGGGCGGTGGGGCATAAGTTCCAAAGATCAGTGGAAACGCACCACCGGCCTTGACGTATGAATTCTGTCAGGGGACCAGGCGTGCCGGGTCACCGCATCGCCCCTGTCGCGATTGAAGACGCGCGATAATCCATCCGGCCACCGATCAACCACTTCCTTCTTCCCGATGAGACCTCCGCGCCTCGATCAACTCGACGACCTCGACCGCAACCTCGTTGCGCTGCTGCAAGCCAATGCGCGCGAGAGCGTCGCCAATCTCGCGCGCCAACTGGGCGTGGCGCGCACCACCGTGATCGCGCGCATCGCGCGGCTCGAACGCAGCAACGTGATCGCGGGCTATAGCGTGCGGCTCGGCCAGGACGTGCTCGACTCGAGCATCTATGCGTACGTCGGCATCATCATCGCGCCGCGGCACGGGCCGGCGGTGCAGAAGCGGCTCGGCAAGATGCCGGAGGTGCAGTTGCTGTGCGCGGTGAGCGGCGAGTTCGATTACGTCGCGTGGCTGCGCGCGGATTCGCCCGATCGCCTCAACGATCTGCTCGATCAGATCGGCGGCCTGGAAGGCGTCGTGCGGACCACGACGTCGATCATTCTCGCGCGCAAGATCGACCGCGGCATGGTGTGAGCGCAGCGCGCCGCTTACGCCATTTTTATACGTTTTCGACATTTAGACTGGCCGTGTCGTCATAACGTCGAAGTTCATAGTCATAACGCAGCATTTTGCGTGTATGAACTGTTTTTGCTTCTCCCTAAACTGTGTCTCAAGGGTTCGGCCCGCCGGGCGCGGCGCGTAGCGCGCGGCGCACTTCCACGCTTGAGACAGCGCACACAAAAAATTGGAGAAGCGCATGAAAGTAGCCATCGTTGGCGCAGGTTTGATCGGTCACACCATTGCCCACCTGTTGCGCGACACCGGCGACTACGATGTCGTCGCGTTCGACCGCGACCAGCACGCGCTCGACAAGCTTTCCGCCCAGGGCATTCCGACCCGCCGCGTCGATTCCGCCGATGCCGCCGCGCTGCGCGCCGCGATGCAAGGCTTCGATGCGCTCGTCAACGCGCTGCCTTATTACCTGGCCGTGAACGTCGCCTCGGCGGCCAAGGGCGCGGGCGTGCATTACTTCGACCTGACCGAGGACGTGCGCGCCACCCACGCGATCCGCGCGATCGCCGACGGCGCCGAGCACGCCTTCATGCCGCAGTGCGGTCTCGCGCCGGGCTTCATCGGCATCGCCGCGCATGAACTGGCGAACCGCTTCACGGAAATCCGCGACGTCAAGATGCGCGTGGGCGCGCTGCCGGAATTTCCGACCAATGCGCTGAAGTACAACCTGACGTGGAGCGTCGACGGTCTGATCAACGAATACTGCCAGCCGTGCGAAGCGATCCGCGACAGCCGCACGCAATGGGTGCAGCCGCTCGAAGGCCTGGAGCATTTCTCGCTCGACGGCACCGAATACGAAGCCTTCAACACCTCCGGCGGCCTGGGCACGCTGTGCGAGACGTTGTCGGGCCGCGTCGAGTCGCTCGACTACAAGTCGGTGCGCTATCCGGGCCACCGCAACCTGATGCAGTTCCTGCTGGAAGACCTGCGTTTGTCGAGCGACCGCGACACGCTCAAGACCATCCTGCGCCGTTCGGTGCCGGCCACCGCGCAGGACGTGGTGCTGGTGTTCATCACCGTGAGCGGCATGCGCGACGGTCAACTGGTGCAGGAGGTGTTCACGCGCAAGATCTTCGCGAAGACAGTGTGCGGCGTGCCGATGAGCGCGATTCAGATCACCACGGCCGGCGCGATGTGCGCGGTGCTCGATCTGTTCCGCGAGAAGAAGCTGCCGCAAAGCGGCTTTGTGCGCCAGGAGCAGGTATCGCTGCGCAAGTTCCTCGCGAACCGCTTCGGCCAGTTGTATGAAGGCCGCTCGCTGGATGCGATGGCGACGGTGTAAGGCGGCGCGGTTGCGAAAGGCTCGATGCTGGGGGCCGTGCGATTGGGCGGCGACGCGGTTGTCGACGCGGTTGTTGTCGAACCGTCCGCCACGAGCAAGCAGAAAGGTCCCGCAGAGGATCACTCGAACGCCCCGCCATGCGGGGCGTTTTTTATATCGGACGAGTAGGGAAACAAGTCGGGCGCAAGCCCGGCGCGACACCCGCATCGACACCGGCACTACGACCAGGGCCCGCGCTACACAGGCACCGGCGGCATCCCCGACACCGCAAGCGGCTCACCGACGATCCGCGCCAGCAGCGCCTCGTAATCCGCCGCGGCGGGCGCGGTGTTGTCGAACATCAACAGGTCCTCGCAAAGGTCGCCGCTCGGCACGAAGCGGCGCTGCCGGTACTCGTCCCAGTGCGCGAGCTTGTAGGCGTCGTTCGGATTGCCGCGCGCGACGATACGCTGATGCGCGGTCTCTTCCGACGTATGGACCCATACGACCCGCAGCGCGACGTTCGCATCGACCCCCAGCCAGGCGCGATCGAACAGGCGCCGTTCGCGCACCTCGCGCGACAACGGCCCGACCACCAGCGCACTGACGCCGAGCGCGAGATTGTCGCGGGCGGTATCGAGCAGGCCGCGATACTCGGGCTCGCGCAGATGCTCCAGAAACAGCGGACTGTCGCGATCGTTCGGATCGCCCGTGAGCATGCCCATGGCGGCCGCGCTATAGCTGCCGTAGAGCGTGTCCTTGTCGAGCAGGCAGAACGGCGATGCGGTGGCCTTCATCAGCGGGCCGATCAGCTTCTTCGCGAGCGTGGTCTTGCCGGTGCCCGCGTGACCGCAGAAAAAAACCAGACGGGTCAAGGCGTGTCCTCGGCGGTGCCGGACGCGCTGCCGGCGGGTTGCGGGTCGCGCGCGAACTTGCCGTTGGCTTCCAGCCACATGACGTTGATAATGCCGAAGCCCAATGCCACGCCGATGCCGAGAATCCAGGTGAAGTACCACATTGCAGTCTCCTTGGTCGTTATGTCTATCCGGCGAGGCGGGCGGCGATGGTGTCGCGCATGGCCGGTGCAGCGAAGCGGAAATGCGGGCAAATCATGTTCGCGGCGGGCGAAGCCGTGACGCTCGCGTCCGCGGCACCGGGCTTTGCAGCGATCATGAAGAAGAACGCGGCGTCACGCAAGGGGCGCGCATTCATCGCGCCCGGGGTATAACAATTCGATACATGAGGTCGATGCGGCGCCTCGTTAGCCCGTTAACATGACGGCTATCGCATTCGTTCATGCGAATCCGACGTTCGGCTTACACCGCGCCGCGGCGCCTGCCGGTTTCGTTTTCAAGGTAATCCAACATGCTGATCAATTGCGCCGCCTATCAGGACGGCCGGAAGCTGGCTGACATCGACATCGATAGCATCAGCGACTACGTGGCGCGGCCCGAGTGCTTCGTCTGGGTCGCGCTGAAAGACCCCGGGCCGGGCGAACTGGCCGTGATGAAACACGAGTTCGGCCTGCACGAGCTCGCGATCGAGGATGCGCAGAAGGGCCATCAGCTCCCCAAGATCGAGGAGTACGGCGAGTCGCTGTTCGCGGTGATGCACACGGTCGAAATGGACGAAGACGGCGAACTGGTGATCGGCGAGGTCGACGTGTTCGTGGGGCGCAACTACGTGCTCTCGGTGCGCCGCGGCACGCGCGCCGGCTTTCAGAACGTGCGCGCGCGCTGCGAGCGCGAGCCGAAGCTGCTCAAGAAGGGCTCGGCGTTCGTGCTGTACGCGCTCGTCGACGACATCGTCGATCGCTATTTCCCGATCGTCCAGGCGATGAACGCCGAGATCGAGCAACTGGAAGACCGCATTTTCGATCGCAACAATTCGGCGGCATCGCGCGCGATCATCCAGGATCTGTACTCGCTGAAGCGGCGCCTCGTCACGTTGCAGCACCATATCGCGCCGCTTCAGGAAGCCATCAGCAAGCTGACGGGCGGGCGTATTCCCAGTGTTTGCGAAGGCATGCAGGCGTACTTCCGCGATGTCTACGACCACCTCGAACGGATCGTGCGCACCATCGACGGCCGGCGCGAAATGATCGTCACGGCCGTGCAGGTCAATCTCGGCATGATTTCGCTCGCGGAGAGCGAGGTGACCAAGCGGCTCGGCTCGTTCGCGGCGCTGTTCGCGGTGCCGACCATGATCGCCGGCATCTACGGGATGAACTTCCAGAATCTGCCCGAATTGCACTACCGGTACGGCTATCCCATCTGTCTAACCGTCATGGCGACGGTCGATTTCGTGCTGTACTGGCGTTTCCGCAAAGCCGGCTGGCTCTGATCCGGCGTCCAGCGCGCCGCTGTGCAACGCGCGGGTCATCCGGGACGCCGCGCATGTTCACGCTTGCACCGCGCGCAATAAAAGTCCAGCATAGGCGGCCCGTTGGCCGCTGACCTTGCAGCCGGCGGCAATTCAGCCACGTACGCACCCCGCGAGGACCCTTGCCAACACGCCGCCTGCCGGCGCGCTCGACACGCGCGCCGGGTCGAATCGATCGACCGCCACGCACCGCCGCATATTCTGCGCCCCGGTGCACTGCAACACCGCGAATCGTTGACAATGCGAGCAGGCTGCGCTGAGAATAGGCCCCGCAAACGTTTGCGCGTCACTAAAAATACGGCTCGCCCGCGAGTCCGACAAACCTTGGAGATATGCATGAGCCATCGCATTCGCCGCCGCCTGCTGGCGGCCGCCGTTCTCGCCACCGCTACCGCCGCGCTGCCGTTTTCCGCCGCTTACGCGCAAACCGCGCCCGCTCATAAGCCGAAGGTCGCGCTGGTGATGAAGTCGCTCGCCAACGAGTTCTTCCTCACCATGGAAAACGGCGCGAAGGATTACCAGAAACACAATCCCGGCCAGTTCGACCTGATCACCAACGGCATCAAGGACGAAACCGATACCGCGAACCAGATCCGCATCGTCGAGCAGATGATCGTGTCCAAGGTCGACGCGATCGTGCTCGCGCCGGCCGATTCGAAGGCGCTGGTGCCGGTCGTCAAGAAGGCGGTCGACGCGGGCATCATCGTCGTGAACATCGACAACCGGCTCGACCCGGACGTGCTCAAGTCGAAGGACCTGAACGTGCCGTTCGTCGGACCGGACAACCGCAAGGGCGCGCAGAAGGTCGGCGACTATCTGGCCAAAAAGCTGAAGGCGGGCGACGAAGTCGGGATTCTCGAAGGCGTGTCGACCACCACCAACGCGCAGCAGCGCACCGCCGGTTTCAAGGACGCGATGCAGAGCGTCGGCGCGAAGGTCGTGTCCGTGCAATCGGGCGAATGGGAAATCGACAAGGGCAATGCGGTGGCCTCGGCCATGCTCAACGAGTACCCGAACCTGAAGGCGCTGCTCGCCGGCAACGACAACATGGCGATCGGCGCGGTCTCGGCGGTGCGCGCGGCGGGCAAGCAGGGCAAGGTGATGGTGGTCGGCTACGACAACATCGGCGCGATCAAGCCGATGCTGAAGGACGGCCGCGTGCTCGCCACCGCCGATCAATACGCCGCCAAGCAGGCCGTGTTCGGCATCGATACGGCGTTGAAGGCGATCGCCGAGCACAAGAAGCAGTCGCAGTTGTCCGGCGTGGTGGAAACGCCGTGCGACCTGGTGACGAAGTAAGCGTCGCCGGGAAAACACCGCGATAAGCACAGCAGTAAGCACCGCAATAAGCACAGCAACGAGCCCGGCTCCAGGGTTCGCGCTCACGCCGTCGCATGCCCTATGCATGCGGGCGAGACACGAACCCGCGGCAATTCAATAAACGCTCAAGAAACCTGCCGCGCCGCCGTTAATGCCAGAGGTAAGCGTCATGACGGTGGCCGCGCGGCGGGAGGGTGCGTGGCCGTGAGCGCCTGCGCATTCCGCGCATTGGGCCGGCATGACACGTGGCGATCGGCCGCCGCCTCATTCGAGCGAATCGCATGAGGCCGCGCCGGCCGCCCCGAACCAGGATCGCGATGGATTCAACCGACCACGACGCCGTGCCTGCCGTACTGTCCGTTAGCGGCATCGGCAAGACCTATGCCGAACCGGTGCTCGCCGACGTTTCGCTGTCGTTGCGCGCCGGCGAGGTATTGGCGCTGACCGGCGAAAACGGCGCGGGCAAGAGCACGCTGTCCAAGATCATCGGCGGGCTCGTCGACCCGACCACCGGCGCGATGCGCCTCGGCGGCGAGCCGTATGCGCCGGCGAGCCGCACCGAAGCCGAAGCGCTCGGCGTGCGCATGGTGATGCAGGAACTCAATCTGCTGCCGACGCTGTCGGTGGCCGAAAACCTGTTCCTCAACCGCTTGCCGCAAGCGGGCGCGTTCCGCTTCGGCTGGATCGACCGCCGCAAGCTGCGCGAGGACGCGCGCCATGCCATGGCGCAAGTCGGCCTCGACGCGATCGATCCCGATACGCTCGTCGGCGAACTCGGCATCGGCCATCAGCAGATGGTGGAGATCGCCCGCAATCTGATCGACGACTGCCGCGTGCTGATTCTCGACGAACCCACCGCGATGCTGACCGCGCGCGAAGTCGATCTGCTGTTCGAGCAGATCGACCGCCTGAAGGCGCGCGGCGTCGCGCTGGTCTACATCTCGCATCGGCTGGAGGAACTCGCGCGCGTCGCCGAGCGGGTCGCGGTGCTGCGCGACGGCCGGCTGGTGCATGTCGACGCGATGGCCAACCTGACGAGCGACGACATCGTCACGTGGATGGTGGGCCGTGAACTCGGCGAGCGGATCGATCTGGGCGTGCGCAATATCGGCGCGCCGCTCCTGAAGGTGGACAAGCTCACGCGCGGCAAGGTGGTGCGCGAGGTCTCGTTCGAGGTGCGCGCGGGCGAGATTTTCGGCATTAGCGGGCTGATCGGCGCGGGCCGCACCGAACTGATGCGGCTGATTTACGGCGCCGATCAGAAGGACGGCGGCACGGTCGCGCTGGCGTCGAAACCGGGCGCGCCGCCCACGCCCGTGCACATCGCCTCGCCCACGGACGCGGTGCGCGCCGGCATCGCGCTGATCACCGAGGACCGCAAAGGCGAAGGCCTTTTGCTGCCGCAGCCGATCGCGGCCAACGTGTCGCTCGGCAATATCCGCAGCGTGGCGCGGCATGGCATCGTCGACGCGCGGCGCGAGAACGCGCTCGCGCAAAAGCAGATCGACGCCATGCGGATTCGCAGTTCGGGGCCGGGGCAGATCGTCGGCGAACTGTCGGGCGGCAACCAGCAGAAGGTCGTGATCGGCCGCTGGCTCGCGCGCGATTGCCGCGTGCTGTTATTCGACGAACCCACGCGCGGCATCGACGTCGGCGCGAAGTTCGATATTTATGGCTTGATGGGCGCGCTGGCTCGGGAAGGGCGCGCGCTCGTCGTGGTGTCGAGCGACCTGCGCGAACTGATGCTGATCTGCGACCGGATCGGCGTGATGTCCGCGGGAAGCATGACGGGTGTGTTCGAACGCGACGGCTGGTCGCAGGATGCGTTGCTGGCCGCGGCGTTCGCCGGCTACCGCAGCCGCGAAGCGTTGCTCCACGCCGTCCCCGACACCAACGAAGCAGGGAGTCTGTCATGACCGATCAATCGTTGCGTGAAGCGCCGAATGGCAAGCAGGGCGCGGCCAACGCCAACAGCACGAACAACGCCATGCCGCCGGCCGACCCGTCCGCGCCGCTCGCGAGCGGCAAGCCGGCGGGCACGCGCCTCGGCTTTTCGAATTACCTGGGTCTGGCCGGCGCGCTGCTGGCGATGATCGTGCTGTTCTCGCTGCTCAGTTCGCACTTTCTCACCTACGACACGTTCAGCACGATCGCCAACCAGATTCCGGATCTGGTGGTGATGTCGGTGGGCATGACCTTCGTGCTGATCATCGCCGGGATCGATCTGTCGGTGGGCTCGGTGCTGGCGCTGGGCGGCTCGGTGGTGAGCGTGGCCGCGCTGAAGTGGGGCTGGGGGCCGTTGCCGTCGGCGCTGCTGGGCGTCGCGGCGGCGGCGCTGACCGGCACGATCACCGGTTCGGTGACGGTGGGCTGGCGGATTCCGTCGTTCATCGTCTCGCTCGGCGTGCTGGAAGCGGCGCGCGGCATGGCCTATCAGATGACGAATTCGCGCACCGCCTATATCGGCGACGCCTTCGATTTTCTGTCGAACCCGATCGCCTTCGGCATCTCGCCGGCGTTCCTGATCGCGGTGGCCGTGATGGTGATCGCGCAACTGGTGCTCACGCGCACGGTATTCGGCCGCTATCTGGTCGGCATCGGCACCAACGAGGAAGCGGTGCGGCTCGCCGGGGTCGATCCGCGGCCGTACAAGGTCATCGTGTTCGCGCTGATGGGCGCGCTCGCGGGCCTGGCCGCGCTGTTCCAGATTTCGCGTCTGGAAGCGGCCGATCCGAACGCGGGCGCCGGCGTGGAACTCCAGGTGATCGCGGCGGTGGTGATCGGCGGCACCAGCCTGATGGGCGGCCGCGGCTCGGTCATCAGTACGTTTTTTGGCGTGTTGATCATTTCGGTGCTGGCGGCCGGCCTCGCGCAGATCGGCGCGAACGAGCCGACCAAGCGGATGATCACCGGCGCGGTGATCGTGGTGGCGGTGGTGCTCGACACCTACCGCAGCCGCCGCAAGCGCGCCTGAGCCGCTCGCGGCGCGCAGCGGTCCGGCAGATTGACGCGGCCTGAGCAGTCACGGTGTCGTTAGCGGTAAAGCGTAAGAATTCATGGGTTTGGTCTGTCTTCGATGAAGACGTCCGGTGGGTCGCCAGATGGCGCGACCGGCGGAAAAAACAGGCAGGAGAGCAACAGTTATGGCGACGATCAAGGATGTAGCGGCCGTGGCAGGCGTGTCGTTCACGACGGTATCGCACGTGGTGAACAACTCGCGGCCCGTGTCCGCCGACGTGCGCGCGAAGGTCGAGCACGCGATCCGTCAGCTTCACTACGTGCCGTCGGCGGTGGCCCGCTCGCTCAAGGCGCGGGCGACGGCGACGATCGGCCTGGTGGTGCCGAACAGCACGAACCCGTATTTCGCCGAACTCGCGCGCGGCATCGAGGACGGCTGTTCGCGCAACGGCTACTGCGTGTTCTTCTGCAATTCCGACGACGACCCGGCCAAGCAGCGCAACTATCTGCGCGTGTTGCAGGAAAAGCGCATCGACGGGCTGATCGTGGCCTCCGCCGGCGACGACGCGGTGCTCGCGCAAGCGCTCGCCGACGCGCGCGAGCCGCTCGTGATCGTCGACCGTAACATCGAGGGGCTGAACGCGGACCTGGTGCAGATCGACCATGAGAAGGGCGGCTATCTCGCCACCCGCCATCTGCTCGAACTGGGGCATGTGCGGATCGGCTGCATTACCGGGCCGGTCGAGACCGCGGTGAGCGCGATGCGGGTACACGGCTTCATCCGCGCGATGACCGAGCGCGGCATCGAGATTCCGCCGGATGCGATCGTCGAAAGCGATTTTTCCGGCATGGGCGGCCATCGCGCGGCGGCGCAACTGTTCGACACGGTGAAGCCGTCGGCGATTTTCGCCGGCAACGACATGATGGGCATCGGCGCGCTGCGCGCGGCGGCGGAACGCAACATCAGCGTGCCGCGCGATTGCTCGATCATCGGTTTCGACGATATCGAACTGGGACGCTTCACCTACCCGTCGCTGTCGACGGTCGGGCAATCGGTGCGCGCGCTCGGCGACATGGCCGCGCAAACGCTGATCGAACGCATCGCCGGGACCCCGTCGGGCACCGCGCGCGCATCCGGCCGCCGGCGCGTCGTGTCGCCGCGGCTGATCGTGCGCGAATCCACCGCGACCTGGGCGGGCGCGGGCAAACGCAATCTGGCGGCATGAGCGCAACGGCGGCGAAGCGCACGAAAGCTCGCCGCACTATGGGAGAAGGGAGTGGCAAGTCAGCAAACGCGCTCACGCGTGACGGTGGTCGGTAGTCTGAACATGGATCTGGTGGCGCGCGCGCCGCGTCTGCCGCATCCCGGCGAGACGCTCGCGGGCCGCGCGTTCGCGCAGGTGGCGGGCGGCAAGGGCGGCAACCAGGCGGTCGCGGCCGCCCGGCTGGGCGCGCGGGTGTCGATGCTGGGCTGCGTCGGCGCGGACGCCAATGGCGCGCAGTTGCGCGCCGGACTCGAAGCGGAAGGCATCGACTGCGCGGCGCTGGAAACCGGAACGCAGGCGACCGGCGTGGCGCTGATCGTCGTCGACGATGCGAGCCAGAACGCGATCGTGATCGTCGCGGGCAGCAACGGCGAAGTCACGCCTGAAACGATTGCCCGCCACGAGGCCGTGCTGGCCGCCGCCGACGTGGTGATCTGCCAGCTTGAAACGCCGCCCGCGACCGTGCGCGCGGCGCTTGCCGCGGCGCGGCGGCTGGGCAAGACGGTGATCCTGAATCCGGCGCCCGCCACCGGTCCGTTGCCGGCCGACTGGCTGCCGCTGATCGACTACCTGATCCCGAACGAACTCGAGGCCGCCACGCTGACCGGTCTGCCGGTCGCCTCGCCCGAGGACGCGGCGCGGGCCGCCGCCGCGCTGCGCGCGGCCGGCGCGCGCAACGTGCTGGTCACGCTCGGTCCGCGGGGCGTGCACGCGACGCTCGACGGCGGGGCCGCGACGCTGTACGACGCGCCGCGGGTGGCAGCCGTCGATACGACCGCGGCGGGCGATACTTTCATCGGCGGCTTCGCGGCGCAACTCGCGCAAGGCGCGAGCGTCGATGCGGCGATCCGCTTCGCGCAGCGCGCGGCGGCGCTCTCGGTGACGCGCGCCGGCGCGCAGCCGTCGATTCCCACTTGCGCCGAACTGGACGCTTCGGCCTGATTGGCAGCGAGCCCGCCGCGCATCGAGGCCAACGATGCGCGGCGCGCAAAAGCGTCCGCCGTGGTGCCCGGGCTCGATTCGCAGCAGGCTCGTCTGCTCGGCCAGGCCTGAACACAGCTCATCCCCTCGCGCGTTCAGTGCCCGTTTTCCCGCCCCGTCGTTGCCCTAAACGCCGCGTAATCCATGCGACGCAGGCCGCTTGTCGGCCCTTTGAAATTTAATCGAATTTGTTACAACGTCTTTCTTCACACCATATAAATACTTCAAGTATGCGTTTTATGTGCCGTAAACAAACTTAGAGCGCCGCACCCAAAAAGGGACGCCTCGACGCAGACGCCCCGCGCGTACGCGCTCTCTTATTTGCTAAGCACAGGAACAAGCATGTTGAACAAAGGCATCACGATCAAGGCGCGCATTGGCCTGACGATGGCATTCCTTGCCGCGCTGCTGGTGGCCATCGGCGTGTTCGGTCTGTTCGGCATGAGCCGTTCGAACGACGCCTATAAGGACACGTTCACCAACGCCATGCCGAGCGCGGTCGACATCGGCAATGCGGAGCTGTACGCGGCGCGCGAACGGCTGGCGCTCGACCGCGCCGCGTTCATGATCGGCACGCCGGAATCGGCGCCCACGCTCGAGCGCGCGCGCCTGATGCGCACCACCTCCGACACCTGGTGGAAAAAGTACATGGACCTGCCGCGCGACGCCGAGGAAGACCGTCTCGCACAGGTCGTCGTCGGCAAGCGCGACGCGCTGCATCAGCAGGCGGACGCCTTTGCCGCGATCGTCGCCGCAAGCGACCAGAGCAAGCTGATCGACAGCGCCAAGCGTCTGCAGGTGGCGTACAACGAACTCGCCAACGCCGACGAGGCCTTGCGCAAATTCCAGTTCGAATCGGCGAAGGCGGGTTACGACTCCGCGCAGAGCCAATTCGACCTGTTTCGGCTGGTGAGCGCCGGCGCGCTGCTGGTCGGCGTGCTGGCCGCGGCCTTGTCGTATCTCGTGCTGAGCCGCGCGATCGCCCGTCCGCTCGACGAAGCCCTCGGCCACTTCGACGCGATCGCCGCCGGCGATCTGCGCCGCCCGGTCGTCGTCACGTCGCGCGATGAAATGGGCCGGCTGCTCGAAGGGATCGCGAAGATGCAGCGCAGTCTCACCGAAACGGTGCGCACGGTGCGCAGCGGCAGCGAATCCATCGCGACGGCCACGCGTCAGATCGCGGCCGGCAATCTCGACCTCTCGTCGCGCACCGAGGAGCAGGCCTCCGCGTTGCAGGAAACCGCGTCGAGCATGGAAGAGCTGACCGGCACCGTCAAGCAGAACGCCGACAATGCCCGCCAGGCGAGCTCGCTCGCGGCCAATGCGTCGGAGATCGCCAATCGCGGCAGCACGGTGGTCGGGCAGGTGGTCGGCACGATGGGCGACATCAACCAGAGTTCGGCGAAGATCGCGGACATCATTTCGATCATCGAAGGCATTGCGTTCCAGACCAACATCCTGGCCCTGAACGCGGCCGTGGAAGCGGCGCGGGCCGGCGAGGACGGGCGCGGTTTCGCGGTCGTGGCGGGCGAGGTGCGCAGTCTCGCGCAGCGCTCGTCGGCGGCGGCCAAGGAAATCAAGGAACTGATCGACACTTCGGTCGAGCGGGTGCAGTCCGGCTCGGCGTTGGTCGACCAGGCCGGCCGCACGATGACGGAGATCATCGGCGCGGTGCAGCGCGTGACCGACATCATGGGCGAGATCGCGGCGGCCTCGGAAGAGCAGAGCAGCGGCATCGACCAGGTGGCGCGCGCCGTCACGCAGATGGATGAGGTCACGCAGCAAAATGCCGCGCTGGTCGAGGAAGCGGCCGCGGCGGCGTCTTCGCTCGAAGACCAGGCGGGCAAGCTGCGCGCCGCGGTCGCGGTGTTCCAGTTGGACGAAAGCGGCCAGGCGCCCGTGAGCGCGGCGGCGAGAAGTGCGGCCAAGCCGGCGCGTCCGGTCGCGGCCCGCAAGATGTCTCACGTCACGGCGCGGCCCGCGCCGCAGGCTCCGGCCGCAAGCGCCGCCACGAGGGCACCTGCGAGGGCGCCCGCAGCAGCGCCCGCGAGAGCGCCGGCCAAAGCCGCGGCGCCCGTCAGCGCCGGCGGCGACCAGGACTGGGAAACTTTCTAATCCCTTGCCCTCTGTCGGAGCATCCGTTCGCGGCGCCGGGACGACTCGAAACGCGCCCCGGCGGATGACCGCATCGCCCGAAAAGACCGCGATCGCGCACGCATCGGCGGTCTTTTTTCATGGCTTGCGCATTAAGTAGGGCCGACGGCGCACTTCACGCCCTGGCGGGCGCCATGATCCGGTACATTGACGGGCGCGGCTGCTGCTCCTCGCGGCTGCGCGGCCAGCGCGGATCGTCTGCCTGAAGCGTGCGAGCCCGCTGCCTTTAATCGCTGTAACGCCTGTCCACGCCAACCGGCACGCGGCAACCAACCGCTCAACGCGCCAGCCATAAAGGACCGACATGACGCCACACGACCTCGCGCTCCGCCTCGTCGAAGCACGCCGGCAGCATCATCCGATCGACGTGCCCGCGCCCGACAGCCTGCCGCCCGACGCGGCCACCGCCTACGCGATCCAGCAGGCGGTCATCGCGGGCCTCGGCGACGCGACCGGTGCGTGGAAGATCGGCGCCAAGGCGCCGGGCGGGGCCGCCGCGGGCGCGCCGATTCCGGCGTCGCTGGTGCTGCCCTCGCCGGCGCGGGTCGCGCATGCCGGCTTCTTCCGCGTGCTGGTGGAACTGGAGATCGCCTTTCGCTTCGCCGAGGCGATCGAGCCGCGCGGGCGGGCCTATGCGCGCGACGAGGTGCTGGCGAAGGTCGGCGTCGTGCTGCCGGCCATCGAGATCGTCGATAGCCGCTTTGCCGAATGGCCGAACGTCGCGCCGCTCGCGCAACTGGCCGACGCGCAGAACAACGGCGCGCTGATCACCGGTCATCCGGTGGCTTACGCGGGTCTCGCGCGCGGCTTCGATTTCGTGTCGCCCGAACTCGAACTGAGTCTCAACGGCCGCTCGCTCGTGCCGGAAGTGACCGGCAATCCGGCGGGCGACCCGCGCGAACTGCTGGTGTGGTTCGTCAACCATTGCGCGGCGATGGGCATCACCATCGAACCGGATTGGACGCTCACCACGGGTTCCTATGTCGACGCTCACAATGTGGACAAGCCCGGCATCGTGCGCGGCCATATCGACGGCCTTGGCGAAGTCGAGGTCGATCTGACCTGAGCGTGCGACACCCGCCGGTTACAGCGCGGGTTACGGCGCGCTTGTGACAACCCGCTTGTCACGACTGTCTTGTAACGGCTCATTACGAAGCTTCATGCAAACGGCTGCCCACGGGGTGGCCGTTTTACATTTACGGCGTCCCCAAGGTGCGTCTCGCGCGCGTCTTGCGTATACACCTATTGAAGCGGACTGCCGCTGCGCCGTCATCCAGTTATACGGGCGGCTAACCATATCGCGGACGCGGTTACTACGAGGGCTGAAGCATCAGTGGGCGGCTCTGTGCGATTCACCTCGCGTCGGTGCGGACGACGCGGAACAAAACCGCTCGCGCCTTGACGAACCGCTTGAAAGCGCACCGATGCAAGGCACGCCATGCGCGCGACGCCGCGAACATGTAACAGGCGCTTTTTCGTGTAGACCCGATGCCCGCGCCGCGCGTTGATGAAGAAAATGGCCGGGCACGAAAAACGCGTAGGACGTGCGTGCTTTCACGACGATGCGGGTGCGAGCGGACAGATCGTCCGGTGCAGCAGCCGGTTTGTTCGATGAACGATACGACCTGTGACCTGTGTAATGGGGGCATGGCCGTGACATGGACCAACGGTGCAACAGAGTGTGTCGCGGCGAGATGGCGGCAGCGCTGTCACGACAGCGGCGGTTCGCGATTGCTGCGGCCTGCGCGCAAGATTGTAGGTTGTCGATACACCGTTTCCAAGTGATGAATATCGGTAGCCGGGTACGGCGCGATTTTCGCAACGTAGTTCGTGAAAAAAAATTTAAAAGGGTTTAGGATGAATTCGAGCGATGTCGTTTCCGAATAGCGCGCCGCGCACGACATCGGTCTAGACTTCGGCGAGGAGGTAGCATGGATATCTACAGCAGTTTCGCGACCCGCTTCGAGAAAACGCGAGAGGATGAACTCTCGCTCGAGGAGTATCTCGCGCTCTGCAAAGACAATCCCGCCGCGTACGCCACGGCTGGCGAACGCATGTTGACGGCAATCGGGGAACCGGAACAGATCGATACTCGCAACGATCCGCGCCTGTCGCGCATCTTCGCGAACAAGGTGATCAAGGTATACCCAGCGTTCCGTGAGTTCTACGGGATGGAAGAGGTGATCGAGCAGGTGGTCGCGTACTTCCGGCATTCGGCCCAGGGTCTCGAGGAAAAGAAACAGATTCTCTATCTGCTGGGCCCGGTCGGCGGCGGCAAATCGTCGATCGCGGAGCGTTTGAAGCAGCTCATGGAACGCGTGCCGTTCTATGCGATCAAGGGCTCGCCGGTCAACGAGTCGCCGCTCGGCCTGTTCGATTACGACGAGGACGGTCCGATCCTCGAAGAGCAATATGGCATTCCACGCCGCTACCTCAAAAGCATTCTGAGCCCGTGGGCGGTCAAGCGCCTGCACGAATATAACGGCGACATCCGCAAGTTCCGCGTGGTGCGCCGCTATCCGTCGATCCTTCGCCAGATCGGTATCGCCAAGACCGAGCCGGGTGACGAGAACAATCAGGACATCTCGTCGCTGGTCGGCAAGGTCGACATCCGCAAGCTCGAACAGTACGCGCAAGACGACGCCGACGCATACAGCTACTCGGGCGGCTTGTGTCTCGCGAATCAGGGCCTTCTCGAATTCGTCGAAATGTTCAAGGCGCCGATCAAGGTGTTGCATCCGCTGCTCACCGCGACCCAGGAAGGCAACTTCAAGGGCACGGAAGGCTTCGGCGCGATTCCTTTCGACGGCGTGATCCTGGCCCACTCGAACGAGTCCGAATGGAAGGCGTTCCGCAACAACCGCAACAACGAAGCACTGCTCGACCGGATCTTCGTGGTGAAGGTGCCGTACTGCCTGCGCTACAGCGAGGAAGTGAAGATCTACGAGAAGCTGCTGCGCAACTCGTCGCTGGCGAGTGCGGTATGCGCGCCCGGCACGCTGAAGATGATGGCGCAGATGTCGGTGCTCACGCGTTTGCAGGAGCCGGAGAATTCCAGCCTCTTCTCGAAGATGCAGGTCTACGACGGCGAGAATCTGAAGGATACCGATCCGAAGGCCAAGTCGTATCAGGAGTACCGCGATTTCGCGGGCGTGGACGAAGGGATGACCGGCGTGTCGACCCGCTTCGCGTTCAAGATCCTGTCGCGGGTGTTCAACTTCGATTCCACCGAAGTCGCGGCGAATCCGGTGCATTTGATGTACGTGCTCGAACAGCAGATCGAGCGCGAGCAATTCCCGCCGGAAACCGAGCAGAAGTATCTGTCGTTCATTAAAGACGTGCTGGCCTCGCGCTACGCCGAATTCATCGGCAAGGAGATTCAGACCGCGTATCTGGAGTCGTATTCCGAGTATGGTCAGAATATTTTCGATCGCTACGTGACGTACGCCGACTTCTGGATTCAGGATCAGGAGTTCCGCGACCACGACACCGGCGAGAGTTTCGACCGTGCGGCGCTGAACGCCGAACTGGAGAAGATCGAGAAACCCGCGGGCATCAGCAACCCGAAGGACTTCCGCAACGAGATCGTGAACTTCGTGCTGCGCGCGCGTGCTGCCAATGCGGGCAAGAATCCCGCGTGGATCAGCTACGAGAAGCTGCGCGTCGTGATCGAAAAGAAGATGTTCTCGAACACGGAGGAACTGTTGCCGGTGATCTCGTTCAACGCCAAGGGCTCGGCGGAGGAACAACGCAAGCACGAAGACTTCGTGAATCGCATGGTGACGAAGGGCTATACGCCGAAGCAGGTGCGCTTGCTGTGTGACTGGTATCTGCGCGTGCGCAAGTCGTCATGATGCGCATTGCGTGCCGCCCGCGCGGTTCGGCCGCGCGGGCACCTTGCGAGGCGCGAGCCGCATGGACATAGCTGTGCTGCGCATGCGGCTTGCGCCTCGCCCGAAGTTAGTACAGTTGCATGGGGTCCGGGTGAGCGCTGAAGCGCCAACTCCGATCGACATACGAGTGCATGGGATCGGAGTAAGCGCTGAAGCGCCAACTCCGATCGACATACGAGTGTATGGGATCGGAGTAAGCGCTGAAGCGCCAACTCCGATCGACGTACGAGTGTATGGGATCGGAGTAAGCGCTGAAGCGCTAACTCCGATCGACACGGGAGAGCGGTGTGCTTCATCAAATCATCGACCGCAGGTTAGCAGGCAAGAACAAAAGCATCGCCAATCGCGAACGCTTTTTGCGTCGCGTTAAGAACTACATTCGTCGCGCCGTCTCGGAAGCGGTTCGCGACCGGAGCATCAAGGACATCCAGAACACCCAGAGCATCACGATTCCCCGCAAGGACATCGCGGAGCCGTCGTTCCGGCATGGCCCCGGCGGCAAGCGGGAAATGGTGCATCCGGGCAATTCCGACTACATCCGCGGCGACAAGATCCAGCGCCCGCAAGGGGGCGGCGGCGGTGGCGGGGGCAATCAGGCCAGCAACGAGGGCGAGGGTCAAGACGACTTCGTGTTCGAACTGAGCCGCGAAGAATTCATGCAGTACTTCTTCGACGACCTCGAACTGCCGCGTCTCGTCAAAACCCATCTGATGGCCGTGCCCACGTGGAAAAGCATTCGCGCGGGCTGGGCCGCCGAAGGCACGCCGAACAACATCGACGTGGTCCGCTCGCTGCGCAGCGCGCTGGGCCGCCGCATCGCGCTCGGTGCACCGCTCGTCAATCAGTTGCACGAGATGGAGCGGCAACTGGAGGTCATGAAGGCCGACCCCGACGACCGCCGCGACGAGATCAAACTGCTCGAGGAAGAAATTCACCACCTGAAGGGACGCATCTGGCGCATTCCGTTTATCGACCCGTTCGATCTGCGCTATGTGAACCGGGTGAAGCAGCCCACGCCGTCCAGCCAGGCCGTGATGTTTTGTCTGATGGATGTGTCGGGTTCCATGGACGAGCAGCGCAAGGATCTCGCCAAGCGCTTTTTCATCCTGCTGTATCTGTTCCTCAAGCGCAATTACGAGCGCATCGAGGTCGTGTTCATCCGCCACCATACGCGCGCCGAGGAAGTCGACGAAGACACGTTCTTCCATTCGACCGAAAGCGGCGGCACGGTGGTGTCGAGCGCACTGGAGCTGATGCAGAAGGTGATGGAGGAGCGTTATTCGCCCACCGAATGGAACATTTACGGCGCGCAGGCGTCGGACGGCGACAACTGGACCGACGACTCGCCGAAGTGCCGCAAGATACTCGCGGATGACATCCTGGAGAAGGTGCGCTATTTTGCGTATATTCAGGTGACGCCCGAAGAGCAGAACCTGTGGCTCGAATATGCGCAACTGGCCCTGAGCCAGCCGCACATGGCGATGAAGAAGGTCGAAACCGCGGCGGACATTTATCCGGTCTTTCGCGAGTTGTTTGAAAAGCAGGTGGCGTCCTCATGACGACCAAGCATTTGCATAACGAAGCGCGCGGCTATCAGCCGGAGCGTGGAAAAGGCGTGCCGCAGCGTCAGTCGGGGCATGCCGAGGGTGGGGCGGATCAGGCAGGCGCCGCCACCGGAGCAGTCGACACCGCTGCAGCACGGGGACACACCGGAACGCCCACTGAGGGGCAAAGGGAAGTCCGTATGAACGTAGCCGATAGAAGGCCTCTGCCGTGCCCGTCCGACTGGACCTTCGAATTGATCGAAGAGTACGACTCGCATATTGCCCGCGTCGCCGAGCAATATGAACTCGACGTCTATCCGATCCAGCTCGAACTCATCAGCGCCGAACAGATGATGGACGCCTACGCGTCCGTCGGCATGCCGGTGAACTACCGTCACTGGTCGTTCGGCAAACACTTTCTCTCCACCGAAAAAAGCTACCGTCGCGGGCAGATGGGGCTCGCGTACGAGATCGTCATCAATTCGAATCCCTGCATCGCGTATCTGATGGAAGAGAACACGATGACGATGCAGGCGCTCGTCATCGCGCACGCGGCTTACGGGCACAACTCGTTCTTCAAGGGCAACTACCTGTTCCGGCTCTGGACGGACGCGCACGCGATCATCGATTACCTCGTCTACGCGAAGAACTACATCGCGGAGTGCGAGGAGCGTTTCGGGCTCGACCGGGTGGAAGAACTGCTCGATTCCTGCCATGCGTTGATGAATTACGGCGTGGACCGTTACAAGCGTCCGCAGAAGCTCTCGCTCGAAAAGGAATTCGCCGCGCGCCGCGAGCGCGAGGCGTATCTGCAATCGCAGGTGAACGAACTCTGGCGCACCTTGCCGACCCGGCACACGCCGTTGCCCGAGGAAATCGAGGAGCGCTATCCGCCGGAGCCGCAGGAAAACCTGCTGTATTTCGCGGAGAAGAATGCGCCGCTGCTGGAGCCGTGGGAGCGGGAAGTGATCCGCATCGTGCGCAAGGTCGGCCAGTATTTCTATCCGCAGCGGCAAACCCAGGTGATGAACGAAGGCTGGGCGACGTTCTGGCACTACACGCTGCTCAACACGATGTACAACCAGGGCAAGCTGGAAGACGGCTTCATGATGGAGTTTCTCCATTCGCACAGCAACGTGGTCTATCAGCCGCCGGTCACGAAGCCTTACTACAGCGGCATCAATCCGTATGCGCTCGGTTTTTCGATGATGAGCGACATTCGCCGGATCTGCGAGGCGCCAACCGACGAGGACCGCAAGTGGTTCCCGGAACTCGCCGGCAGTCCGTGGCTGCCCGCCATGCACTACGCGATGCGCAACTTCAAGGACGAGAGTTTCGTCGCGCAGTATCTGTCGCCGCATCTGATCCGCGAAATGCGCCTCTTCTCCGTGCTCGACGACGACATGCGCGACGCGCTCGAAGTCTCCGCGATTCATGACGAAAGCGGCTATCAGTACGTGCGTCAGGCGTTGTCGCGGCAGTACGACATGCATCATCGCGAGCCGAACATTCAGGTGTGGGCGGTGAATACGCGTGGCGACCGGAGCCTGACGCTGCGGCATTTCATGAGCGACAACCGGCATCTGTCGTCGGATAGCGACGAGGTGCTCAAGCACATGGCGCGCTTGTGGCAGTTCGACGTGTATCTGGAAAGCGTCGATGAAAACGGCACCGTGCGCAAGCGCTATGAGTGCCGGTATGTGCCGCCGGCGGTGAGGGCTTGATGCGGCGCTTGGTGCGTCGCTTGGTGCGCCCATAAAGCGCCGGCCGGATGAGCCGTCTGACTCGTCAAAAAAAAGCCCCTCTGGGTCCGTGAAGGCCCAGAGGGGCTTTTTCTCGCTGGAACCTTTCGCGCCGTAAGGGGTTGGCGGCTCGCTCGCCGTTTCCCCGTGACGGCCCGCGCATAAACCTCCCATCTTTGTCTTGCGATTCTGTAAAATTCGCGCACGCGTGCCGGCCGTGACGCTCCGGTGCCACCGCGGCACCCACGCTATGCACAGCGCGCGTTGTGAAGGCGGCAACAAGACCGCGACCTCCGTTCAAAAGACAAGGAAAGACACAAGCATGACCGACCTAACCGACCAAACCGTGGCCTCGGCTCACGACACACGACGCCGTATCTTCGCGATTGTTGGCGCTTCATCGGGCAATCTCGTCGAGTGGTTCGACTTTTACGTGTATTCGTTTTGCGCGCTGTATTTCGCGCCCGCGTTCTTCCCGAGCGGCAACACCACCACCCAGTTGCTCAATACGGCCGGCGTGTTCGCCGCGGGCTTTCTGATGCGTCCGATCGGCGGCTGGTTTTTCGGCCGACTCGCCGACAAGCACGGCCGCCGCATGGCGATGATGGTGTCGGTCTTCATGATGTGCGGCGGCTCGCTCGTCATCGCGGTGCTGCCCACCTATGCGCAGATCGGCGCGCTCGCGCCGGCGCTGCTGCTGGTCGCGCGGCTGTTCCAGGGCTTGTCGGTGGGCGGCGAATACGGCACCAGCGCAACCTACATGAGTGAAGTCGCGCTCAAGGGCCGGCGCGGTTTCTTCGCGTCGTTCCAGTACGTCACGCTGATCGGCGGCCAGTTGTGCGCGCTGCTGGTGCTGGTGATCCTGCAGCAGACGCTCTCCACCGAGGAACTGAAGGCGTGGGGCTGGCGCGTGCCGTTCGTGATCGGCGCGCTGGCGGCGTTGGTCGCGCTGTACCTGCGTAAATCGCTCGACGAAACCACCAGCGCCGCGACGCGTCAACGCAAGGAAGCCGGCACGCTGCGCGGCCTGTGGATCCACCGGGTCGCGTTCATGACGGTGCTCGGCTTCACGGCGGGCGGCTCGCTGATCTTCTACACGTTCACGACTTACATGCAGAAGTACCTGGTCAACACGGCCGGCATGCACGCCAAGACGGCCAGCAACGTGATGACCGCGGCGCTGTTCGTCTACATGATCATGCAGCCGGCGTTCGGCGCGTTGTCGGACCGTATCGGCCGGCGCCGTTCGATGCTGTTCTTCGGCTTCTTCGCGACCATCGGCACGGTGCCGCTGCTGCACGCGCTGAAAGACGTGACGAGCCCGTATGCGGCCTTCGGCCTGGTCGTGCTGGCGCTGGCGATCGTCAGCTTCTACACGTCGATCAGCGGTCTGATCAAGGCGGAGATGTTCCCGCCGGAAGTGCGCGCGCTCGGCGTGGGCTTGTCGTATGCGGTGGCCAACGCGATCTTCGGCGGCTCGGCGGAATACGTCGCGCTGTGGCTGAAGTCGGTGGGCAACGAGTCGATGTTCTACTGGTACGTCACCGCGCTGTGCGCGATCGCCGGCCTCGTCGCGCTGCGCATGCGCGATCCGTCGAAAGAAGGGTATTTGCGTCACGAGCCGTGAGCGTGCAAGACGCCCGGACAGCGCGAATGAGCGCTGATTGACAACGGCGGTCAGGGGCAACCCGGCCGCCGTTTTTTATCGAAGCCGGCAACGCGCGATGCGGCAGCCGGGCAGGGACGCGCTTCAAGCCACCACGATGTCCGTGCCGAACGCATGCAGCAGATCGCGCAGCGCCTCGGCCTGCGCCATCTTCGCGCCGCTGCGCAAGTGAATCTGCACCGCGCGCCCGGCGATGCCGTCGACCGGATGCGCGAGCCACAACTCCACCGCGAGCCCGAGTCCCTCGGGCTGATTATCGACGACCGGTTCGATCACGCGGGGCTTGAAACAGGCACTGTCGGACATGGCGGCTCACCTTGGGGCGGATGATGTTCGACTTCATCGTAATCAGCATGGCGCGCCGGACCAAGCAACAAATACGCGTTTGCTAAGCAGCGGATGCTTAGCAGAAAACGCGCATATCGCACGCGCTAGCCAGCTTCCGCAAACGATGAAATCAACCCGCCGCTCATGCAGACGCTCATGCACACGCGTCATGAGGCGTCACACCGGCTCCGATTGCTCCGCGGCGAGTTCCTTGACGAGCTCCGTCACTGCCGCGGCCTGCCCGGCGGCCACACCGGGCACCGCGGCCACCGCCGCGACGGTGGCCGCGGCGGCGGCCTGCGGCCGTATGCGCAGCGCCGCGCGCGAGAGCATCAGCAGATGGTAGTAAAGCCGGATACTGAGCCCATACCTGTACGCGGACAGATGGGAGAGCGCGATCTTCAAGCCGCCGGGCGCCAGCCGATTCTTCGCATGGACCGAGACGACGATGGGCGCGAGACGGCGCAAGCTGAGCTTGCGCGAAGGCTCCAGTTGCGGCGGCAGCTTCAACGCCTTGACGAACGCATAGGCGCTCACCGCCGCGGCGGCCGTGGTGCCGCGCGTGCGGTGCGAGATCGAGGTTGCCGTCTTGCGATACACCGACACGTAATCGTGCAGATAGAACACCTCACGCGCCGCGAGACAGAGTTCGGTGCCGAACACGAAATCGCAGCACACCGCATATTCTTCCTTGTAGCCGATCCGTTTGACGAGTTTGGCGTCGGCCATCCAGCCGTTGTTGGGGAACATCTGGATCAGACCGGTTCGGCCGGGCAGCGGCTGCAGGCCTTCGGCTTCTTTCGTCCGTCGAAACGCGGTGTTCAGGCGCGTGCTGGCCCGCAAGTCGATCGAGCCGGTGTGATCGGCCTCGTACTGATCGCCGAATGCCGCGTCCAGTCGCGGATGGCGCTTCCACAGCGACACCAGTTTCTCGATGCCGTCCGTGGTGAGCAGGTCGTCGTCGTGAATCAGCGCGATCTTGTCGCCGCTCGCGCGCTCGAACAGGCTCGCCACATTGCGCGCCTGGCCGAGCGGCGGCTGATTGAGCGTATAACGCACGCGCGATTCCTTCCCATAGCGCGCGGCGATCATCTGCTGCGTCTGCGCGTTCCTCGAATCGTCGCCGATCAGAATCTCCAGATTGCCGTAGGTCTGCGCAAGACACGAATCGATACACTGCACGAGCAGTTCGGGACGCTCGCAGGTGGGCAGGCAAATCGAAACTTTAGGGCCCTTGAAGGAGGTTGAAGGGATGGACATGGGCGTCGCCTTTGTTATCAGTTGAGGGGCGGCAGCCGGTTTGCTTGACGCACACATCGCTGCAAGCAGAAAAATAGTTCATCACGTCAAAAAAATAATCGGTAATAAATAGGAAAAAATTGTCCGGCTTCTGAAAGGGTTTCAAAAGAAAAATTTGTGCGGCTTCGTCGCTGAAACGCAGCAAAGCCGCCTCCCGTTTGGCGCTTGACATTTCAACCAACCGACGGTTCGCCTTCACCCGGTTTCTTGCCGGGACTGTCCGCCGGCGACTGATTGCGCCCTTCATCGTCGCGTTCCGGCAGCTTGCTCTTCTCGTTGTCGCTGTGCACGGCCGGTTGCGGATGCTCGATGTCGGCCGGCTTGTTTTTGGCGGGTTCCCTGGTGTCGCTCATCATCTGGCTCCTGGTGTCGAAGACGCTTACACGCCAGCAAGGCTCGGACCCGCGCGCGAATTCCGCGGTGCGGCTCATGCCTTGCCCGGCGGAGCGCAACGGACCTGGTAGCGCCCCTTCCTGATAAACGAGGGCTTGACCGGGTGGGCCTTTCAGCGCACCGTGAAGCGGAAACACATCTCGCGGGGGCCCGATATGTCTCTCAACTTTCCGAACCCAAGCCGCAGTTACGACGCCTTCCACCATTGCGTCAATTTCTGGGGCTACGACAACGCGCGTGAAATCGCTTTCGCCGTCAATCAATCGGTGATTTCGACGCTGAGCCCGAGCGTGGGCGCCGACGAACCGGCCGTGCTGGCCGCCTTCGACCGGCATCGCGAGCAGATTCTCACGCTCGCGCGCAACGTGTACACGAGCGGCACGCAAAACCGCTACACGATTTCCTGAGACGGCTTTCCCGGCGCGGGCTTATCGACGCGGCGCACTCGCGCCTCGTCGCTTCGTCGCGGGCGTGCGTGAAGCCGGCCGCCGAATCAACCGGCCGGTTCGCGCGGCGCGCCGCCAGTCAGCGAAACGATGAAGTCGAAGAACGCCCGCACCTTCGCCGGTGGATGATGCCGCGAAGGGTAGAGCGCATACAGCGGATAAACCTCGTCGCCCCAGTCGGAAAACAGTTCGACGAGCTTGCCGTTGGCGAGCAGCGGCTCGGCCCCGAGCGCGAGAATCTGCGCGACGCCCTGGCCGGCCTTGCACACGCTATGCAAGGTGCCCACGTCGTTCACGGTCAGGCGGCCTTGCGGCGCGATCACCATCTTCTTGCGCCCGCGATGAAATTCCCAACTGAACGGATAGCCCGTGAGCGGGTCGCGAAACTTGATGCACACGTGCTTGCCGCTTTCGAGTTCGGCCGGCGTGGCAGGATGTCCATGCTTCCTCAGATACGACGGCGCGGCCACGGTCAGAATGCGCGTATCCAGCAGCTTGCGCGCGATCAGCGTCGACACGGGCGGCTCGCCGAAGCGGACCGCGAGATCGAAGCCGTCCGCGACCATATCGCCCAACTGGTCGCGCGTAACCAGTTCGAGCTGCAGATCGGGATGCTTGTCGATGAAGCCGCCCAGTCGCGGCCCGAGCACGAGGCGCGAAAAGAACGGGTCCATGTTCACGCGCAGGCGTCCGCGAACGGCGCTCGCGCCCCGGGTCGCGGAGGCTGCCGCTTCCTCGAGCCCGCCCAGCAGCGGCACGATCTGTTCGTAGAAACGCCGGCCCTCGTCGGTCAGCGCGACCGAGCGCGTGGTGCGATCGAATAGCCGGATGCCGAGGCGCGCTTCGAGCCGCGCCACCGAACGGCTGACCCCCGATTGCGACATATCGAGCGCTTCGCCCGCCGCCGCGAAACTGCCGCAATCGACGATCGCCGTCAACACGCCCATGCCGTTCAGCATGCGCTCGTCAAATGGCATGTGATAGTCCTTTTGTTATGTATTCGTTGCACGACATGCTAACGCGAAAGTCCGTTTTAAATCATGCGTCGGTTCGTCGTCATGCCGCACGTCACAGCGAATAGATGATGCGGCGTCATGAATCGAATGACAGCCACGCTATCGCGTCAATCGCGGAGCGCGCGCTAAGCTAGGTGCGTTCGTCCGATGCACGATGAAACCAGATTCTCGTCATGCATCGGGCATATTTGAACCGATCAACGGAGAACTCCTCATGTCGCGTGTTTTCATAACCGGTTCCGCCGATGGCCTCGGTCAGATGGCCGCCCGTCTTCTGGTCGACGCCGGGCATCAGGTGGTTTTGCATGCGCGCAACGCGGCGCGCGCCGAGGACGCGTTAAAAGCGATACCGGAAGCGCAAACGATACTCACCGGCGACCTCTCGAGTATCGCGGCCACCGTCGCGCTGGCCGGGCAGGCGAATCGGCTCGGCCGCTTCGACGCGGTGATCCATAACGCGGCGGTCGGCTATCAGGAGCCGCGCCGGATCGCCACCGTCGACGGTCTGCCGCATGTGTTCGCGATCAACACGCTGGCGCCTTACATCTTGACGGCGCTGATCGAGAAGCCGAAGCGGCTCGTCTACCTGAGTTCGGGTTTGCATCGCAGCGGCGACGCGAGCCTCGACGACCTCGCGTGGGAGCGGCGCCCGTGGCAGGGCACGGCGGCGTACTCGGACTCGAAGCTGCATGACGCGCTGCTGGCGTTCGCGATCGCGCGCCGCTGGCCGCGGGTGTTGTCGAATGCGCTGGAGCCGGGCTGGGTCGCGACGAAAATGGGCGGGGCGGGCGCACCGGATGATCTGCGGGCCGCGCCCAAAACCCAAGCCTGGCTCGCGGTCAGCGACGAACCCGCGGCAACCGTCAGCGGCGAATACTTCTATCACATGAAGCCGCGCGAGACGCATCCGGCCGTGCGCGACGTCGCCGTGCAGGAGCGTTTGATCGAAGCTTGCGCGAGCTTCTCCGGCATCCGCTTGCCGGACTGACGAATTGAAAAGCCGGGGCCGAGGACGCGCTCGTTCAGCGCCCCGCGCCCTGTGTCGCCCGCGCACGCACCGCGCGCGCGGCGGGCGCTTCGTCGAGATGGCGAAACACCCAGGCCGACACCAGCGTGATCGCGCCGACGCACACGAAGCTCAGGCGAAAGCCGAGCGTGGCCGAGCCCCATTGCGCCGAAAACAGATTCACCAGACCGCCGCCGATCGACACGCCGAGCCCGATCGCGAGCATCTGCACCATCGAAAACAGACTGTTGCCGCTGCCGGCGTCTTCATGCGACAGGCCCTTGAGCGTGACGCTGTTCATCGCCGCGAATTGCATGGAGTTGGCCGCACCGAACACCGCGAGAATCGCGGCCTCGACGACGAGCGGCGTGCCGCGCGAAATCAGCGCGAACGCAACGATCGACAAGCCGACGATCACGGTATTGACGAGCAGGAACAGGTCATAACCGTAGCGTCGTATGAGCGGCGCGATCCAGCGTTTGGCGACGGTGCCGGCGAGCGCCGCGGGCAGCATCATCAGGCCGGAATGCAGCGGCGAGTAGCCCAACTGCAATTGCAGCAGCAAGGGCACGAGAAACGGCACGGCGCTCGAACCGATCCGGCATAACAGATTGCCGATCAGGCCGACGCTGAAGTTCGGCTCGCCGAAGAGCGACAGTTTGAAGAGCGGATCGCGCCGGCGTCTCGCGTAGGGAATGTAGGCGAGCGCGCTCACGGCGGCGAGCGCGAAGAGCCCGACCGACCATGCCGCGCGATGCGTCTCGACGGGCGCGTCGATCGCCAGCGAAAACGCGATCATGCAAAGCGACAGCAGCCCGCAACCGAGGAAGTCGAACGGCGGCGCCCGGGTTTCGCCATGCGCCGGCAGAAACCGCTGCACCGCGTAAAGACCCAGCGCGCCGATCGGCACGTTGATCAGAAAGATCCAATGCCAACTGATCGTTTGCACGAACCAGCCGCCGAGCGTCGGTCCGACGATCGGTCCCAACTGGCCGGCGACCGAAATGAACGCGAGCGCCGATACGTACTGCTCGCCCGAGACGCTGCGCAGCACGGCGAGCCGTCCGATCGGCAGCAGCATCGAGCCGCCGACGCCTTGCAGGATTCGCGCGACCACCAGTTGACCGAGCGTATGCGCGCTCGCGCAGCCTATCGAGCCGAGCACGAACACGAGAATCGCCGCGAAGTACACGCGCCGCGTGCCGAAGCGGTCGGCGAGCCAGCCGGAGGCGGGCGTGAGCATCGCCATCGTCAGCGTGTAGGCGACCACGACCGGCTGCATCGCGAGCGGCGCGACCCGCAGGCTGTGCGCCATCGACGGCAACGCGGTGTTGACGATCGTCGTGTCGAGCGCCTGCATGAAAAAGCCGGCGGCGACGATCCGCAATAGCGCGGTCTGGGAGGAATCGCGGGTCATGTTCAACGAGGCGGCGAGCGCGGGAGCCCGCGGCGATTCAGTGGGATGGCGTCATCATATTGGACATCCCGGTCGATCGGAACCCCGCGCGTCCGGTCCCCGCTGTTCCGTCGCCAGCGCCCTTACCGCGTGTAATGACATCGTTGCCGGGCTGGGGCTGATTCTGTATGGTGGGTTATCCACCCATCCGAAGAGACGCCGAATGACGCCCGCCGCCGACCCGCAAACGCAACCGATCCGCTCCGACGTTCTGATCGTCGGCGCCGGCCCCGTGGGGCTGTTCGCCGCTTTCGAGGCGGGCGTGATCGGCCTGTCGTGCCAGATCGTCGATGCGCTCGACAAGATCGGCGGCCAATGCACCGAGCTTTATCCCGACAAGCCGATCTACGATATTCCGGCGATTCCATCCTGCACCGCGCGTGAACTCGTCGAGCGGTTGATGGCGCAATGTAAGCCATTCGACGTGCCGATTCATCTGGAGCAACGCGTCCAGTCGGTCGAGCAGGGCGGCGACGGACGCTGGACCGTGCGCACCGATCGCGGCCTCGTGTTCGACGTCGCGGCGATCCTGCTCGCCGCCGGCAACGGCGCATTCGTGCCGCAGAAACTGTTGCTGCCCGAAGCCGCGGCGCTGGAGTCGCGTCACGTGCACTACAGCGTGCAGCGTCTCGCCGATTTCGCCGACAAGACGGTGGTGGTGGCGGGCGGCGGCGATTCCGCGCTCGACTGGGCGCTGGCGCTGCGCAAGGTCGCGCGGCGCCTGACGCTGGTGCACCGGCGCAACGGTTTCAGCGCGGCCGATTCGAGCGTGGAGTTGATGCGAGACGCGGTCGCGGTCGGGGAAATGGACTTCGTCGTCGGCGCGATCGCGGGGCTCGTCGTGGAAGACGATGCGTTGAAGGCGATCACGTTGCGGCATATCGAAGGCGAGAGCCGGCTCGAAGCGGAAGAGCTCGTCGTGCTGTATGGGCTGGTCGCCGATCTCGGGCCGATCGCGCAATGGGGGCTGACGATTCACGGCGGCCGCGTGGACGTGGATACGTCGAACTACGAGAGTTCGCGGCCCGGCATCTTCGCGGTCGGCGATATCGCCAACTATCCGAACAAGCAGAAGCTGATTCTGTCCGGTTTCCACGAGGCATCGCTGGCGCTGCGCAAGGCGTATTCGTACGCTTATCCCGAGAAAAAGCGGGTGCATGTGCATTCCAGTTACGACGCGAAGCTGGCGGAAAAAGTGAGCGCGGCGGGGTAGGTTCTCACTGTGAGGCCCGGTTGCAGTCGGCTGAAGCGTTGATCGAACCCGGTAGATGATCGAGAGGTCACTACCGGGTTCTTTTTGCGCCTACGCTCCGCGATGTTCCGATGCCGTTCTGCTTACGCCTGAAAGGTTCGTTTCTTGCTGGTTCACCAGGTTGATGCTCACCCGCGCGAGGTCGGAAAACCTGCCGGGTGACGACCCTGAACGGCGAACCCATGGAGCAAAAGCGGCATGCAACGAGCGATGCCCACGCGAAGCAACGGCATTCGTGCGTCACGAGACGCGTGCGCGCGCGTCATGCTCGCGGCGATCGCCTGGGTGGCATCCACGACTCATGCATTGCCCACGGCGCCGCTCAATTACTTCCTGCACGCGGCCGGCCCTGCCGCCGCGCCGACGATGCGGCTCGGCTGGGCGCTCACCGCCATTGCCGTCTGCGTGACGCTGATCGTCGCCGGGTTGCTGTTCGGCGCGATCGCGCGCAAGCGTCCGGCCGCGCCCAGCGACTCCCTCGATGCGGAGGCGGGCGGCATGCGCTGGATTTATGTCGGCACCGGCGTGTCGTCGATCGTCCTGTTCGCGATGCTCGTCTATGTGCTGGTGACGCTCGAGTCGGTCGCTTCGCCCGCCGCGCATCCGCAATTGACCATCACCGTCACGGCATACGACTGGTGGTGGAAAGTCGACTACGCCGACGATCCCGACCCGGCCCGCAACTTCAGCACGGCCAACGAGATTCATATTCCGGTCGGCGAGCCCGTCAAGGTTCAGCTCAAAAGCGCCGACGTCGTGCACGCGTTCTGGGTGCCGCAACTCGCGGGCAAGACGCAGACCATCCCCGGACAAACCAACGAGCAGTGGATTCAGGCCGATCATGCCGGCGTCTATCGCGGACAGTGCTCGCAGTTTTGCGGCGCGCAGCACGCGCACATGGCCTTCGAGGTGGTCGCGCAAAACGCCGCGGACTTCAATGCCTGGCGCGACGCGCAAGGACGACCGGCCGCGCCCGTCAGCGATCGTGGCGATCCTGGCGATCGTGCGCTCGCCGCGGGCCGGCATCTGTTCGCCGAGCGCTGCGCCGGCTGCCACATGATTCGCGGGACCGACGCAGCCGGCCTGCAAGCGCCCGATCTCACGCATCTCGGCTCGCGTCGCACGATCGCCGCGGGCGCGCTGACCAATACGCCGGATCATCTGCTCGACTGGATTCAGCACGCGCAGCGGATCAAGCCGGAGGCGTTGATGCCGAATATCGCGCTGACAACGGACGACGCCGCCGCGCTGTCCGCCTATCTGGCGACGCTGCGTTGAAATCCCGCCGACCCGCCCGACCCTCCCGACACATTACGGAGCGCCTTTCGATGTCCGATCACGCCGCGTCCGCCGCCACACCGGGCGCTACGAACACCGCTTCAACGAGCACGCCGCCCGCCGCGTCGCCACTTGCGCGCACGCCACGGCGCGGCCGCGTGCTGCCGGGCAGCGCCGAGGAAAAGCGCCTGCGCGAAATCTGGGAAGCCCCGCCGGGCTGGCGCGGCTGGCTCTCCACGGTCGATCACAAGACCATCGGCCTGCGCTACCTCGTCACCGCGTTCGTTTTTCTGCTGATGGGCGGCGTCGAAGCGCTGATCATGCGTGTCCAGCTCGCGCGCCCCAACGCGACCGTGCTCAGTCCCGAGCAATACAACCAGCTCTTCACGATGCACGGCGTGACGATGATCTTTCTGTACGCGTTGCCCGTGCTGTCCGGCTTTTCGAACTACCTGTGGCCGCTCGTGCTCGGCTCGCGCGACATGGCGTTTCCGCGGCTGAACGCGCTGTCGTACTGGGTGTTTCTGTTCGCGGGCATCTTTCTGTATGCGAGCTTTCCGAGCGGCCAGGCGCCGAACGCCGGCTGGTTCAACTACGCGCCGCTCTCCGGCCTCGAATACAGCAGCGGGCCGAATATCGACGTGTACGCGCTCGGCATGGTGCTGCTCGGCATCTCGACGACGGTCGGCGCGATGAACTTCGTCGTCACGTTGCTGCGCATGCGCGCGCCGGGCATGTCGCTCGACCGGATGCCCGTGCTGGTGTGGGGCACGCTCACCGCGTCGGGCGGCAATCTGCTGGTGGTGCCCTCGGTGAGTCTCGCGTTCCTGCTGCTGTGGATGGATCGGCGCATCGGCACGCATTTTTTCGACGCGCTCAACGGCGGCCGTCCGCTGCTCTGGCAGCACCTGTTCTGGATCTTCGCGCATCCGTGGGTCTATGCGGTCGTGCTGCCGGCAATGGGCATCGTCTCGGATGCGTTGCCGGTGTTTTGCCGGCGGCCGTTGGTCGGCTATGGACCGGTCGCACTCGCCACCGTCGCGACGATGGTGATCGGCTTCGTCGTGTGGATTCACCATATGTTCGCGACCGGCATTCCGGCGCTGGCACTGTCGTTTTTCGGCGCGGCCAGCATGGTGATCGCGATTCCGAGCGCGGTCGCCACCTTCGCATGGATCGCGACGATCTGGACGGGCCGGCCGGTGTTTCGTGTGCCGTTCCTGTTCTTCGCGGGCTTCGTGCTGCTGTTCGTGGTGGGCGGCGTCTCCGGCGTGATGACGGCAGCGGTGCCGCTCGACTGGCAACTCACCGACACGTACTTCGTGGTCGCGCATCTGCATTACGTGCTGCTCGGCATCAACGTGTTCCCGGTGATCGGCGGCATCTATTTCTGGTTTCCGAAGTTCACCGGCAAGATGATGAGCGAGCGCCTCGGCAAGCTCGGTTTCTGGGTGCTGTTCGTCGGCTTTAACGTCGCGTTCTTTCCGATGCATATCGCGGGGCTGCTCGGCATGCCGCGACGCATCTACACCTATCCCGCCGAGATGGGCTGGAACACGGCGAATCTGATCACGTCGCTGGGTTCGTTTCTGTTCGCGGCGGGCGTGCTGATCTTTCTGATCGACGTGCTCGTGAGCCTGAAACGCGGCAAGCCGGCCGGCGACAATCCGTGGGACGCGCCCACGCTCGAATGGTCGATGAGTTCGCCGCCGCCGCCGTACAACTTCGCGGTCGTGCCGTGGCTCGCGAGCCGTCATCCGTTGTGGGAAGGCCGCATCGACGAGCCGGGCATCACGGTCCCCATGCGCTCGCAACTCGACGAAGGCTATCTGCTCGCGCAGGGCCGCGAGGCGCTCGGCACGACCGCGCTCGAAGCCATCCCCGATGTGATTCTGAAGATGCCCGGCGATTCGTATGCGCCGTTCTGGCTCGCGGTGTTCGCGACGCTGGTGTTCGCCGGGCTCGCGACGGGCGCGTGGATTTTCGCGGGCGCGATGCTGGCGGGCTGCGCGGTATCGATCGTGGTCTGGTTGTGGCCCGAGCGCGCGTTGATCCAGCGCGAGCCGGTCGCCGTGCGCGACGCGGGAGGCTGACGTGAGCGACGCCGTCGACCTGAATCAGCCTTCACGCGAGCCGGCGCAGCCGCGCCCCTTGCCGGTGGGCAGCGCCGGCGAGCGCTCGGGCGGCTGGTGGGGGTGCCTCACGCTGATCGCCACCGAAGGTTCGCTGTTCGGTTATCTGATCTTTTCGTATCTGTACCTGGTCTCGCAGACGCCGCAGCATTGGCCGCCTGAAGGGCTGCCGAAGCTCGGGCTCGGCATCGCCAACACGGCGATTCTGCTGTCGAGCAGCGTGTTCGTGTGGCTGTGCGAGCGCTGCGTGCGGCGCGCCCGTCTGCGCTGGGCGGCGGCGTCGATGGCGCTAGGCGTGGTGCTCGGCTGCGCGTTCATGGGCATTCAGTTGATCGAGTGGCGCGCGCATCCGTATGGCTTGAGCACGCATCTCTATGGTTCGCTGTATTTCACGATCACCGGTTTTCATATGGCGCACGTGGCGGTGGGCATCGTCGTGCTGCTGTTTCTGCTGCTGTGGACCGCGCTCGGTTATTTCGACGAACAACGCTGCGCCGCGTTGACGATCGGCGGGCTGTATTGGCATTTCGTCGATGTCGTGTGGCTGTTTATTTTCAGCACGCTGTATCTGACGCCTTACCTGTTTCGGGGGTGGTCGTGACCGATGACATGACGCCGCGCCTGAGCCGCGAGCCGCCGCAGGTGCCGCATCCGGCCATGCGCCACATGCTGATCGGCCTGCTGCTCGCGCCGTTTGCATGGCTCGCGCAGATGGTGACGACGGAGGCGCTCGCCGCGCAGAGCTGCTATCCGTTCGATCGGCCGCTGTCGGCGCCGCTCGTCGTGTGGATGCGTCCGGCGCTTTTCACGGTGAGCGCGCTGTGTCTCGCGGCCGGCGTGTTCGGCACGTTGACCGCGTGGCGCACGATGCGCCGCATCGGGCCGATGCAGTGGGGCGCGTTGAGCGGCAAGCGCCGCACGCGCGCCGAACTGGACTGGTTCCTGAGCCGCATCGCCGCGATGTGCAGCGCGCTGTTCCTGTTCGCGCTGATCGCGACCGACGTGGCGTTGGCGATCGTGTCGCCATGCAGGGGGTGGTGACGATGCGCGGGTTCAGCGATCACGTTGCGTGGCACGGCGGCCGGCCGGGGTGGCGCCGGCTTTGGCATGCCGTGCTCGGCGGCGTCGTGACGCTGGCGTTGGTGTCGAGCGCGGGCGGCACGGGCGGCACAGCGAGCGGCAGCGAGAACAGCAGGGCGAATAGCACCGCGAACGGCGGCACGGGCGGCACCGAGAACAGCACGGCGAATAGCACCGCGAACGGCGTCACGACCAGCACCGCGCCCACCACCGACACCACCACCGCCCAGATCGCCCGCGGCGCCTACCTCGCGAAAGCCGCCGACTGCGCCGGCTGCCACACAGCCCCGCCACGCGTGACGCACCCCGGCGCCGCGCCCACCGCAACGCCTGCATTCGCCGGCGGCCTCGGCATGGTTTCGCCGTTCGGCACCATCTACTCGTCGAACATCACGCCGGACCCGCGCTCGGGCATCGGCCGCTATAGCTACGACGATTTCGCGCGCGCCGTGCGCGAGGGTGTGGCGCCCGGCGGCAAACGGCTGTATCCGGCGATGCCGTACCCCTCGTTTGCGAAGATCGACGATGCCGACCTGCACGCGCTCTACGCGTACTTCATGCACGGCGTGCAACCGGTGGCGGCACCCGCGCCCGCGACCCGCCTGCCGTTTCCGTTCAACCAGCGCTGGGCGCTCGCGGTCTGGAACTGGGCCTTCGCGCCGAGCGGCCCGTTCAAGCCCGAGCCGACCCGCGACGCGCAATGGAATCGCGGCGCGTATCTCGCGCAGTCGCTCGGACATTGCGGCACGTGCCACACGCCGCGCGGAGCCGCCTACCAGGAGCGCGGCTATAGCGAGGCCGATCCGCTCTTTCTGACGGGCGGCACCAACGACCACTGGTTCGCGCCGAATCTGACGGGCGACCCCGGCTCGGGTCTCGGCAGGCATTCGGCCGCGGACATCGCCGCGTTCCTGAAGCACGGCCACGGCGGCGGACTGATCGCGTTCGGCAGCATGGTGCAGGTGGTGGAAGACAGCACGCAATATCTGAGCGACGCCGACCTCGCGGCGCTCGCCGCCTATCTGAAGAGCTTGCCGCCGCGCGCGCCGAGCGGGCACTTCAACGAGCGTTCGCGCGCCGCGCGGCAGAGCGTGCAGGCGCTGAAAACCGGCGATGTCGAACGGCCCGGCGCCGGCCTCTACGCCGCTTATTGCGCGCGTTGCCATCAGACGGACGGCGCGGGCGTGCCGCAAAAGTATCCGCGCCTCGCGGGCAATCCGGCGGTGTTGTCGGCGTCCAGCACGTCGCTCGTGCGTTTGCTCGTCGAGGGCGGCCGGAGCCCGCGCACGGAACACGGTCCCGAGCCGCGCAAGATGCCGTCGTTCGCCGATCAGTTGAGCGACAGCGAAATGGCCCACGTGCTAACGTTCATTCGCAATACGTGGGGCAATGCGGCAGCGCCGGTGACGACGCGCGACGTGTCGAGCGTGCGCGGCGCTTTACACAAATAGCGCGGCCCGGGTCCGTCGCAACGGCGCGCACGGCCTGATGAGCGAGGCGGCCGGCTGTCGGCGGTGTATGCTTTTGAATGAACCTCTATTCTTCCCGATCCCATGAAAGAGTTCGATCTCCCTTCCGCCGGCGAGAACGGCGGTCCCGCCCAGAATCCCGCCGCCGTCCGCGCGAGCGCGCTCGTCAACGTCGATTACGGGACGCTGGTGCAGGCGATCGAGGACTACGCGATCTTCCTGCTCGACGCGACCGGGCATGTCGTCAGTTGGAGCGTCGGCGCGCAGAAAATGAAGGGCTACACCGAACACGAGATCATCGGCCAGCACTTCTCGCGCTTCTACACCGCGGAAGCGTTGGCGCGCGACTGGCCCGCCTACGAACTGCAACAGGCGGCGCTGACCGGCCGCTTCGAGGACGAAGGCTGGCGCGTGCGCAAGGACGGCTCGACCTTCTGGGCCAACGTCGTGATCACGGCGATCCGCAACCAGGCGGGCCTGCTCAGCGGTTTCGCCAAGATCACGCGCGACCTGACCGCGAAACGCGAATATCTCGAAGCGCTGCGGCAAAGCGAGGAGCGTTTTCGTCTGCTGGTCGACAACGTCAAGGATTACGCGATATTCATGCTCGATCCGCAAGGTCATGTGGCGAGCTGGAACGAGGGCGCCGCGCGCATCAAAGGCTATGCGCGCGACGAAATCGTCGGCCGGCATTTCTCGGTGTTCTATCTGCCGGAAGACGCGGCGGCGGGCAAGCCCGCGCGCGAACTCGCGATCGCCCGGCAGCTCGGCCACGTGGAGGACGAAGGCTGGCGCGTGCGCAAGGACGGCTCGAGTTTCTGGGCCAACGTCAACATCACGGCGGTGTATGACGAATCGAAGCGGCTGCGCGGCTTCGCCAAAATCACGCGCGATCTGACCGAGCGGCGTCAGCGTGAAGAACTGGAGCGCTCGGGCGAACGCATGCGCAAGTTTCTCGCGACCCTCGCGCACGAGTTGCGCAATCCGCTCGCGCCCGTGCGCAACGCGATCGGCGTGATGCAGATCGAGGCGGGAGTGAGTCCCACGCTGGCGCGCTCGCGCGATCTGATCGATCGCCAGGTCACGCATCTCACGCGGCTCGTCGACGATCTGCTCGACATTGGCCGGATCATGTCGGACAAGGTCGAGTTGCGCATTGGCCGCGTCGATCTCGGCGAGGTGGTGGCGCGCGGCATGGAAGCGGCGCGGCCGTTTACCGACGCGCATTCGCAGACCGTTGTAACGAACCTGCCGCGCGAACCGGTGGTCGTGCGCGGCGACATGACGCGTCTCGTGCAGGTGTTGCAGAACCTGCTGCACAACGCGTCGAAGTTCTCGCCGGTGGGCAGCCGCATCGAGATCGTGGTCCGCCTCGATTATCAGATGGCCGTGATGGAAGTGCGCGACCCGGGTTGCGGCATTCCGCTGCGTTCGCTCGATACGATCTTCGAGTTGTTCGTGCAGGAAAAGGAAGGGCAAAGTGTCGGCGAAGGCGGCCTCGGCATCGGCCTCACGTTGTGCAAGTCGCTGATCGAAATGCATGGCGGCAGCATTGTCGCGAGCAGCGCGGGGCCGGGGCGCGGCAGCACGTTCACGCTGAGTCTGCCGCTCGCCGCGGCGCCCTCCGAGGCCGCCGCCGCTCAGCCGGGCGAGGCCTCGGGCGAGGTTGCGCCGCTGCGCATCCTGCTGGTCGACGACAACCGCGACTCCGCCGACAGTCTCGCGATGCTGCTCGAACTCAAAGGCCACGAAGTGCGCATCGCCTACGAGGGCGAGGCGGCGCTGCACGTCGCGCCGCGCTTTGCGCCGCATCTCGCCGTGATCGACCTGGCGATGCCGAAGATGGACGGCTACGCGACGCTCGCGGCGCTGCGGGCCATGCCGGAACTCGCCGACACGATGTTCGCCGCGATGACCGGCTTCGGCCATGAGAGCGATCGCGAGAGCACTGCAAAGGCCGGCTTCCATGTTCATCTCGTGAAGCCGGTCGAGCTTGCCCGCTTCGATGCGTTGCTGGCGCAGGTCGAACAGCGGCGCAGCGGGGGCGGTGGCGGCTAGCCGCGCTCACGCCCGTTTTCATCGCTTCACGTTCCGGGCATCGCGCTGCCTTGCGGGCATTGAATACCCGAGGCACATCGTTTGCTGCGCGCCCTATGAACGCTGCGGCCGCCGCTCGCGACAGAGAAAACCAGGGCGGCCGCCTGTCGCGAGGAGGGCGATATGAACGACGTGATTTTCACGCTGTTTGGCGACGGCAGGAATCTCGATCCGCTGCAGATGGGCCTGCGCGCCGTGATCGTGTTCGTGATCACGTTGGTGTTGATCCGCATCTCGGGCCGGCGCTCGTTCGGGCAGCGCTCGCCGTTCGATCTGGTGGTGGTGATCCTGCTCGGCGCGACGCTGAGCCGGGCGATCGTCGGCGCGTCGCCGTTTCTCGCGACGATCGCGGCCGCGTTCGTGATCGTCGTGTGCCATCGGCTGCTGGCGTGGGCTTGCGTGCACTCGCATGGGCTGGAGCGGCTGGTCGGCGGCGGCGAACGCGAGGTGTTCAGCAACGGCAAATTCAACGACGACGAAATGAACGCCGCGCTGATTACGGCAACCGATATTCGCGAGAGCGTGCGGCAGAAAACCGGCGCGTGCTCGTTCGACAACGTGGCCGCCGCGATTCTCGAACGCAACGGCGAGGTGAGCGTGATTCGCAAGAAGCAGCCCGGTTAAGGGCGCCGGGTTAGCCGCGGCCGCCGCGCGCGATCTCGTCGCCGGCGCCGTGCGGCAGGCGCCGCGTGACCGGAATCGAGGCGAACGAGCACAAACCCACCACCAGGAACGCCGGCCAGAAGTCCGACCACATAATGCTCGGATGCCCATGCAGTGCGCGCGAAATCTGCAGCACGATACCGCCGATCGTCACGCCCAGACCGAGCGACATCTGCTGCACCACGCTGCCGAGACTGGTGGCGCGGCCCACGTCGCGGCTCGCGATTTCCGCGTAAGTGAGCGAGTTCAGACTCGTGAATTGCAGCGCGGGAAAGAAGCCGCCGAGCAGCACGACCACCCAGATGATCCAGACCGGCGTACCGGGGAAAAACAGTCCGCACGCCGCGATCGACAAGCCCGACAATGCCGCGTTGACCACCAGCACCGAGCGAAAGCCATAGCGATGCAGCACGCTCGAGGCGACCGTGCGCATGAACATGCCGCCGAACGCGGAAGCACAGGTGATCAGGCCGGATTCGAACGCGCTCATGCCGTGGCCCTCCTGCAGCATCAGCGGCAGCAGAAACGGCAAGGCGCCGAGCCCGATGCGAAACAGCGAGCCGCCGAGCACGCTCGCCTGGAACGTCGGCACCTTGAAAAAGCGCAGATCGAGCAAGGGCAACTCGACGCGCCGCGCGTACATCACGTAACCCGCGAGCAGCACGGCGCCGCTTGCGCACATGCCGAAGGCGTCCCGATTCGAAATCAGTTCGCCGCCCACCAGCGAGAGCCCCAGCAGAAGCAGCACCGCGCCCGCCGCCGAGAGAAAGAAACCGATCCAGTCGAGCGGGCCGGGGTCGGGTTCACGCGTATTGGCGATGTGCCGGTTGGTCAGATAGATGCCGAGCATGCCGATCGGCACGTTGATGAAGAAGATCAGGCGCCAGTGCAGATAGGTCGTGATGAAGCCGCCGAGCAGCGGCCCGGCGGCCGGGCCGAGCATCGCGGGCACGCTCAGGTAGTTCATCGCGCGGATGAAATCGGATTTGTGGACCACCCGGAAAATGATGATGCGGCCGACCGGCACCATCATCGCGCCGCCCACGCCTTGCACGAAACGCGCGAGCGTGAAGGTCGCCAGCGAGTTCGACGCGGCGCACAACAGCGAGCCGGTCACGAAGATGCCGATCGCGGTGCGGAAGATAGTGCGCGCGCCGAAACGGTCGGCGAGCCAGCCGCACACGGGGATGAACACGCCGAGACCGAGCACATAACTCGTCACCGCGATTTTCAGCGTGACCGGATCGCGCCCGAAGTCGCGTGCCATGGCCGGCAATGCGGTGACGATCACATTGGCGTCGACGCTTTCCATGAACATCGCGCAGGCGACGATGAGCGGCGCGATTAGGGCTTTCTGGACGACGGGCATGAAGGCGGGTCTGCGGCGTGCCGTCGCAGGCAAAGGGCCATTATTGCACCTGTACGGTGCGGTTTGCTAATAGCCGGGCGCTGAGGCCATTCCGCTGCGGAAGACGCAGCGAGCGGCCGTGACCGTCGCGCAACAAGTCCACAGCGGGTTTTTAATATTTGTTGCAGTGCGACAGGATAGGTCTATAATCGGGTTATTCCCTAGGTATAAACCCTATAAAGGAGCCCACCATGAACACCGCTACTCATACCGCAGCCGCTCGCGCCACCACCGCCAAGAACATCACCTTGCTGGGCAAACTGCGCGCCCTGGCGCTGCACGCGCTGAACCTGCATCTGCAAACCTGCGCCGTGATCGCTGAAGCGCACCGCCGTCCGCAGTAAGCGCACGCAGTAAGGGCAGTACCGCAGCCGGCACCGGCTGCAAGACCGGGCGGGCGCGCGAGTGCGCCGTCTCTGCCGCGCTCGCGGCAGCACGCTCGCGATTCACGCGCGCCCGTCCGGTTGCCTACTGCTTTGCTTGCGTATTCAGTCGCGAGTGCGCTTCGACACCCTCGCCACGACGTTTCGCATCTTCATCGCTCGCGCGGAAAACGAACTCATCAAAAGCGCGGTCGACACCAGACCCAGCAGACAGATTCCCGCCATCATCCATTCCTGATTCGCCATCATCGTTCTCCTTGGGTCGAACTTCGCTTCACGCGGCACGTTCGCGACAGGTTGCCGGGCCGTTACTTCCATTTACGGCACATGAAGCGCAAAGCTTGATAGAGCAGAGCGGCTTACGGATCGCTCATGGCTGTTTCGGATCATCGGCGCGACGCCGAATCTTCATCCCGCACGACGCGATTCGCGTTTACACTCCTGCCCCTGTCGAGCGCGGCGCGATCCTCGTCGACATCTCGACCCAATCATCTTGCGCACCGCCATGGCAAACGCGCAACGCGCATTCAGCCTCGATCACGAGCCCAGGTTAATCCCGGGTTGAACGGCTGCTGCTGTCAACCTTTTCAATGTTTTGCCGTTATCTCGTTGTAATCGCCGAGGCAAGGCGATGTCGCGGCAGACGACCCGTCGTCGTGACAGCTCCACGCAAGGCCCGCATTGACCATGTTCCATCGACATAACAATAAGTTCGACCGGCTAGTCGCGATGTTCGACCGTGCATCGAAAACGCTTGGCCACCGGGGAATCCTCTCGCCCTTGCTCGCGCTCGTCATCGGCGGGCTGCTGCTGATCGTCTTGCAGCATCTTTCACAAGCGGTCGACTACCGCTCGGTGATGCGCGAATTGCGTCACCTGAGCGCCGGCGAGTGGACCGCCGCGCTCGCCGCGACCACGCTCAGTTATGTGGCGCTGGTCGGCCGCGATCTCGTCGGCTTGCGATACCTGGGCGTCGCCGTGCCGCGCGCCGCGCTGTGGATCGGCGCCACCGCAGGCTCGGCGCTCGGCAATGCGACCGGGTTCGGCGCGTTGACGGGCGGCGCGGTGCGCGCGCGGGTCTACGGCGTGGCGAGCGTCACGCCCGCGCAGATCGGCCGCATGACGGTGTTCACGAGCGTGTCGCTGGCGCTCGCGCTGGTGCTGATGACGGCGCTCGGCATGGTCTGCGCCGCCGGCCCGCTCGCGCCGATGCTTCATCTCACACCGATGGCGCTCCGCTGGAGCGGCGCGGCGCTGCTCATCGCGCTTGCGCTCGCGGCCGCTGCCTGCCGTCGCGACACGCGCGCGGTCCGCACGCGCTGGGCGTGGCTGTCGTTCGACATTCCGGCGCGCCGCGATCTGCTCGAGCAAGTGGCGCTCGCCGTGGTCGACGTGGTGGCCGCGGGCCTTGCGCTGTGGGCGCTGCTGCCGCATGCGGACGTGAGCTTCGTCACCTTCATCACCGTCTATGCCGCGGCCATGCTGCTCGGCATGATCGGCCATACGCCCGGCGGCGTCGGCGTATTCGAAGCCGCCATGGTGTTCACGCTGAACGGCAGCGTGCCCACCCAGCAGATGGTCGCGGCGCTGCTCGCCTATCGCGCGATTTACTTCGGCGCGCCGCTGGTCGTCTCGGCCGCGCTGCTCGCCGGCTTCGAGGGCCGCGCGCTGAAAGGGCGTTTGCCGCTGCACCACGCGGCGGCCGTATCGAAGCTCGCGCCGCTGTTTCTGAGTCTCGTCACGTTCGTGGTCGGCGGCATGCTGGTGATTTCCAGCGCGACGCCCGCGTTCTGGCAACGCATTCGCATTCTGCGCGACGTGCTGCCGCTGTGGGTGCTCGAAAGCTCGCAGCTGCTATGCAGCGTGCTCGGCGTATTGCTGCTGTTCGTCGCGCGCGGGCTGTTGCGCCGGCTGGACGCCGCCTGGTGGATGACCTTGCTGCTGGCGGTGCTGAGCCTCGCGCTGTCGCTCACCAAGGGTCTCGCGTTCGTGGAGGCGGCCGTGCTCGGCATGCTGATCGTGCTGCTGCTGGCCACGCGCAAGCGCTTCAATCGTCACTCGTCGCTGTTCGCCGAACGCTTTACGGCGGGCTGGCTGGTCTCTGTCGCGATGGTGCTGATGCTGGCCGTCTGGGTGATGCTGTTCGCCTTCCGCGACGTGCCGTACACGGACGACCTGTGGTGGCAATTCGCCTTCGACGAACGCGCGCCGCGTGCGTTGCGCGCCACGCTGGCCGCGAGCCTGTTCGCCGCGACGTTCTGTTTCTGGCAACTGCTGCGCCCGGCGCCCGGCCATTTCGTCAAGCCGGCGCCGGAAGATCTGCAGGACGCGGCGCGCATCGTGCGCGCGCAGGAGCGCAGCGACGCCGGCCTCGCGCTGATGGGCGACAAGAGCTTCCTCTTTTCCGAGTCGCGCGAAGCCTTCCTGATGTACGCGAAAAACGGCCGCACGTGGGCCGCGCTGCACGATCCGGTGGGGCCGCGCGAGGAATGGGCCGGCCTGATCGGCAAGTTCGTCGCGCTCGCGCATGCGCACGGCGGGCGCGCGGCGTTCTATCAGGTGCGCGCCAACGCGTTGCCGCTTTACCTCGACGCCGGCCTCACGCTGATGAAGCTCGGCGAGGAAGCCCACGTCGTGCTCGACGATTTCGACCTGAAGGGCTCGCATCGCGCGCATCTGCGCTATGCGCTCAAGCGTGGCGAGCGTGACGGCTTCACCGTCGACGTGATTCATCGGGCCGATGTGCCGGCGTCGCTCGAAACGCTGCGGCAGATTTCCGACGGCTGGCTCGGCAGCCGCGACGCGCGCGAAAAGAGCTTTTCGGTCGCCGCGTTTACCGACGACTACCTCGCCGCGCAATCGGTGATGCTGGTGCGCCAGCACGGCGAGCCGGTGGCGTTCGTCACCTTCATGACGACCGACATGCATACCGAAGCCACGGTCGGCGTGATGCGGCATGTGGCGAGCGCCTCGCCTTACGCGATGGAATACCTGTTCACGCAACTGGCGCTGCATCTGAAGCAGGCGGGCTTCCGCTCGCTGAGTCTCGGCATCGCGCCGCTCTCCGGCATGCAGCCCACGCCGCTGGCGTCGCGCTGGCATCGCCTCGCCGGCATCGTGTGGCGCTTCGGCGGCCGCTTCTACAACTTCCGCGGACTGCGCGCTTTCAAGAGCAAGTTCCAGCCGCATTGGGAGCCGCGCTATCTCGCGGCGTCGGGTTCGGTGGGCGTGTTCTTCACGCTCGCGGACCTGTCATTGCTGGCGGGAGGCCGGCGCTCATGACATTGCATCGTTTCTTCAGGCTCGCCGTGGCGGCGAGCTGCCTGATCGGCGGCAGCGGCGCCCACGCCGCGACCAGCATCGTGCCGGGCGGCCGTTATGGCGAGGTCAGGGTCACGCAGCCGGCGGGACCGTTGCGGGGTTTCGTCGTGCTGTACTCGCAAGCGAGCGGCTGGAGCGCCGCGGACCAGCAGGCTGCCGATGAGCTCGCCAAGGCCGGCGCGTTGACCGTCGGCGTGGATACGGCGCGTTATGCGGCCAATCTGCGCGCGCGGAAGGAGGCCTGCCATCAACTGGTGGGCGATGCCGAGGCCTTGAGCCACCAGTTGGAACGGCAATCGCAATCGAGCCATTATTTCGCGCCGATCGTCGCGGGTACGGGGCAGGGCGCGACGCTCGCGATGCACGTGCTGGAGCAGGCGCCGTCGAACACGATCGCCGGCGCGGTGACCGTGGATGCGGAACGCACGCTCGATGCGCGCTTTCGGCCATGCCCGCCCGACCCGACCGTGATCCGCGACAAGGTGCCGGGCTTCGTCGAAAAGGCCGCGACGGGCAACGCGGATCGCGCGCGCCTCGTCGCGTTGCTCACGCCGCATCTGCAAGCGGTGTCGACGAGCGACGAGGACGTCTCCGACTTGCCGCTCATCGAGTTGCCGGCGGCGCAGCCAAACGGGCTCATGGCGATCGTGATTTCCGGCGACGGCGGTTGGCGCGATCTGGACAAGACCATCGCTCAAGGGTTGCAGAAAGACGGCGTTTCCGTGATCGGCTGGGACAGCCTGCGTTATTTCTGGAGCGAGAAGCCGCCCGCGCAGACGAGCCGCGACCTCGCGCGCGTGATGCAAACCTACGGCTCACGCTGGCATGCTCAGCACATCGCGCTGATCGGCTATTCGTTCGGCGCGGACGTGATGCCGTTCGCGTACAACCGGCTGCCCGAGGCGCAGCGCGCGAAAGTGTCGTTGATCGCGCTGCTCGGCTTCGCGCCCGACGCCGATTTCCAGATTCGCGTGGGCGGCTGGCTCGGCATGCCGGCAAGCGATAGGGCCTTGAAGGTGCTGCCCGAAGTGGCGCGCGTGCCGCCCGCGATCGTGCAGTGCTTCTACGGCGAGAGCGAGAAAGACACCTTGTGTCCGGTACTCGGCAAAACCGGCATCGAGGTGATCCGCACCTCGGGCAGCCATCACTTCGGCGGCGACTACAACGCGCTCGAGCGGCACATTCTGAGCGCCTTCAAGAAGCGCAGCGGCGTGGGCAACTGACCGGCGTGCGGTGCCCGGCGTGCCGCTTCGGGCCGGTCTTCGCGCGCGCTCAAGCGTATGTCGGGAGCGCTATCGCTCATGGGACGGCCCGGCGATTTTTCCCGCGCTAACGCAGCGCGCGTTGCGGGACGGTCCCAACTGCCGCTGCTGCAGCGGTCCGCTCGACGAACGACTGGACCAACCGAGCTTTCATATCGGGCCGGTTGTGTCCGATACGGGTTTGCGCGCCGCCCAGGCGGCGCACCGTCCTTGACAAACATCGCGAGCTCAACGATGATCCGGCGCATGAACTGCCTCGACATCCGTATTGCGCTGATTATTAGCATCATTCATCGAATGGTGGGTTAGCGCGCGTCGGCTTGCAGTGACACATTAACCCGCCCCACGAGGCGGGTTTTTTTATGTCCGCTTGCTTGCCTCCTGGTCTCTCTCTGCTGGATCCGCTTTTGCCGCACAGGAGCTTGCCTTGCCGCTATTCGAACTCGACCAGGTTGCCGAAGCCGCCGACAGCGTGGCGCTGCGCCACGACTACCTGAAGAAAACCCTGACCGCGCGCGTCTACGACGTGGCCCGCGAGACCGAACTGGAACGCGCGCCGAATCTGTCGGCGCGCCTGCGCAATCCGGTCTACCTGAAGCGCGAGGATAACCAGCCGGTGTTCTCGTTCAAGGTGCGCGGCGCGTACAACAAGATGGCGCACATTCCGGCCGAGGCGCTGGAGCGCGGGGTGATCACCGCGTCGGCGGGCAATCATGCGCAGGGCGTGGCGCTGTCGGCGGCACGGCTGGGCGTGAAGGCGATCATCGTCGTGCCGGTGACGACGCCGCAGGTGAAGGTCGATGCGGTGCGCGCGCATGGCGGGCCGACCGTCGAGGTGGTGCAGTCGGGCGAGTCGTATAGCGACGCGTACGCGCATGCGCTGACGCTGCAGGAAGCGCGCGGCCTGACCTTCGTGCATCCGTTCGACGATCCGTATGTGATCGCCGGCCAGGGCACCGTCGCGATGGAAATTCTCAGCCAGCATCAGGGACCGATTCACGCGATCTTCGTGCCGATCGGCGGCGGCGGACTCGCGGCGGGCGTCGCCGCGTACGTGAAATCGGTGCGCCCGGAGATCAAGGTGATCGGCGTGCAGACCGACGATTCGTGCGCGATGGCCGCGTCGCTGAAAGCCGGCGAGCGGGTCACGCTAAACGAGGTCGGCCTGTTCTCGGACGGCACCGCGGTGAAGCTGGTCGGCGAGGAAACCTTCCGCCTGTGCCGCGAGTATCTCGACGACGTGCTGCTCGTGAACGCCGATGCGCTGTGCGCGGCGATCAAGGACGTGTTCCAGGACACCCGCAGCGTGCTCGAGCCCGCCGGCTCGCTCGCGGTGGCCGGCGCGAAGCAGTATGCCGAGCGCGAAGGCATCGAGAACCAGACGCTGGTCGCGATCACGTCGGGCGCGAACATGAATTTCGACCGCATGCGCTTCGTGGCCGAACGCGCCGAAGTGGGGGAAGCGCGCGAGGCGGTGTTCGCCGTGACGATTCCCGAGGAGCGCGGCAGCTTCCGGCGCTTCTGCGAACTGGTCGGCACGCGCAGCGTCACCGAGTTCAACTACCGGATCGCGGACGCGAGCTCGGCGCATATCTTCGTCGGCGTGCAGATCCGGAACCGCAGCGAGTCCGCGCAGATCGCGGGCGCGTTTGAAGCGCACGGCTTCGCGACCGTCGACCTGACCTTCGATGAACTCTCGAAGCAGCACATCCGCTACATGGTCGGCGGCCGCTCGCCGCTCGCGCATGACGAACGGCTGTTCCGCTTCGAGTTTCCCGAGCGGCCGGGCGCGCTGATGAAGTTCCTGTCGTCGATGGCGCCGAACTGGAATATCAGCCTCTTTCACTATCGCAACCAGGGCGCGGACTACAGCTCGATTCTCGTCGGCATTCAGGTGCCCGACAGCGAGAACAGCGAGTTCGGACGCTTTCTCGCGACGCTGGGGTATCCGTACTGGGAAGAGACGCAAAACCCCGTGTATCGCCTGTTTCTTGCGTAATGGTGGAGCCGGTTGCCGTTCGGGGTTTACCTTGAGATCGGCTAAAGCGATGTGGAACAGCAGTGATCGTTGCAAGAGACCGCAAGCTCTGTCGGCAGGGCGTTCGAGTGCATACGTGCACCTCGGCGCCACGCTCGCACGTCGACCTGCTATCTTGAATCGGCATACGGCATATCCGCGATATCGCGTTGCGCGATACCGCGCATGATCGTCAAACTGGGCGCAAATCAATCGCCGCATTCAGGAGACAACTCATGCGCACCCAGGTTGGCATCATCGGTGCCGGGCCCGCGGGCCTGCTGCTTTCCCATCTTCTTCATTTGCGTGGTATCGACTCCGTCGTGCTCGAATCGCGCACGCGCGAACAGATCGAATCCACCATTCGCGCCGGCGTGCTCGAACAGGGCACGATGGACCTGCTGACCGAAGCCGGCGTCGGCGCGCGCATGAAAGCGGAGGGCGCGCTGCATCACGGCTTCGAACTCGCTTTCGAGGGCAAGCGGCGGCGCATCGATCTGACCGGACTCACCGGCCATTCGATCACCGTTTACGCGCAGCACGAAGTGATCAAGGATCTGGTCGCGGCGCGTATCGCCGCGGGCGGGGCGCTGCGTTTCGGCGTGTCGGAGACCTCGCTGCACGACATCGAGACCGACTCGCCTTCGATCCGCTATCGCCACGAAGGCGAAGCATGCGAACTGCAATGCGACTTCGTGATCGGCTGCGACGGTTCGCAAGGCGTCTCGCGCGCGTCGATTCCGCAGGCGCTGCGCAAGGACTTCGAACGCGTTTATCCATTCGGCTGGTTCGGGATCTTGTGCGAAGGGCCGCCTTCTTCGGAAGAATTGATCTATGCGCGGCACGAACGCGGTTTTGCGCTGATCAGCACGCGCTCGCGCAACGTGCAGCGCATGTATTTCCAGTGCGATCCGAAAGACTCCGTCGACCATTGGTCCGACGACAGAATCTGGGCGGAACTGCACGCGCGCGTCGATTCGCACGACGGCCAGAAGCTTGTCGACGGCAAGATCTTTCAGAAGAACATTGTCGGCATGCGTAGTTTCGTGTCGGCCACGATGCAGCATGGCCGGCTCTTTCTTGCCGGGGACGCCGCGCATATCGTGCCGCCCACCGGCGCGAAAGGGATGAATCTCGCCGTCGCCGATGTGCGCGTGCTCACCCGCGCGTTGAAGGCGTTCTACGTGGAAAATCGCACCGATCTGCTCGACAGCTATAGCGAAACCGCGCTCAAGCGCATCTGGCGCGCCGAGCACTTCTCTTACTGGATGACGAGCATGATGCATCGTATCGAAGGCGCGTCGCCGTTCGAGCAGCAGCTTCAGGTGGCCGAACTCGAATACGTGACCACGTCGCGCGCGGCGGCCACGGTCATGGCGGAAAACTACGTGGGGGTCGCCGCCGTTTAGAGCGAATGGGGAGGGCGTCGGCGATTGAATGTGTCCGGCGCCGAGTGCGTGCGAAGGAACGCCCGATCAGGACGTTTTTCATTGTCGTGCGCGAAGCAACAGTGAATTCATGATTAGCGGATTTATCCCGTAAGGCCGGCCACCTACACTGCCTTCATCGCTGCAACACAAGCCGCATCGGCAGCGCGTACAAAGACAATCTCTGGAGGTGGTTACATGAAATCGCTCATTCAAGCTGTTGCTATCGCTGTCGTTCTTGCCGCGCCGCTTGCTTCGTTTGCGCAGTCGTCCGCTCAGCCGGCTTCGCAAGACGTTCAAGCCACGCAAGCGCGGACCTCCGACCCGCAAAACGCGGCTCAAGCCGACACCAGCGGATATGGTTCGGGTAGCCACGGCACGTGGCAAGCCGGACATGGCCGCGATACCACGGTCAGTTCGTATTCGCCGCCGATTTATAACGCGCGTTGAAGCAGTCAACGAAGCATCCAACGAAGCACGCGGCGAGCGCCTCGCCGCGTGCTTCGTCCGTCTCGCATCTAAGTTTTAACCTAAGCTCCACGCAACAACGTCACTTCATTGCGCAACAGCGCGAGCAGATCTTCATCGGTCGGCCGCGTGCCCCAATGCCGCGCCCCCGCCGCGGATGCAATCGCGATCCACGAATGAGGCGGAAACCATTCGCGCAGCAACGCGCCATCCTGACGCAAGCACAATTGGCCGGTCAATTCACTGTATTCGGCGCACATGAGCACGCCGTCGACTTGCGCGGTGACACGCCGGGGATCGCTGCTTAGCAAATCGTCGCTCCTCAAAGTGGGTGACGCTCATGCGTGTGCGGCCCGGCGTGGCCGATGATGCCGCCGGGTGCCGCGTATCAATGGTCGCCGTGACCGCGGCCCTCGCCGTGACCATGACCATCGCCGCGCCAATCGCCGCGCGGGCCGCCGTAGCCGCGCCCGTAGCCGTAGTCGCGCCCGCCGTCGTGCCAGTCGCCGCGCGGTCCGCGGGCTTCGTGCCATTCGCGTCCGCCACGGTGATGCGCTTCCCAGTCGCGCCGCTCCCAATAGCGATGACCGTCGTAATAGCGCTCGCCGTACCAGCCGGGGCTGATGACCACCACGGGAGGAGGCGCATACACCGGGGGGGGTGGCGCATAGACCGGCTCGGGCGCGTAAGCGACGCCCGGAACGCCGATGTTCACACCGACGCCCACATCGACGTGCGCGAGCGCGACCGACGATGCGCCGATCCCCAGACCTGCAACGATCGCCATGGACAGCCAGCGGTTTCGTGAATGACTCATGTTTTATTCTCGGGTTTTACGATTGAGTTTGCACCGCGGGATGCGGGACTGCGCGGATCGAGCTTGGTAACGAGCTTGGTAACGGGCTTGGTAACCGGCTTAGTAACGGGCTTAGTAACGGTCGCGATAGCGGTAATGGTCGTGATAGCCGCCGCCTGCGGGCACCACGATGCAAGCGCTCAAGGCGCTGCCGAGCGTTACCGCCAATATGACCAGCGCGAGAATTCGTTTCATGACCTTGCTCCCTTTCCTTGTTGATCGGAACTCTACTGAGCCGTCGCATTACCGATGTGTTCGTGTGTAACAGGACGTGTCGATTCGATCCGCTGTCGCCGGAGCGCGGACGTGGGCAGGAGGGCGTTGGAAAGGCGCGCGGCGGAGCGATGCGCCAGCAAGCAGTTGCCGGCAACCCGTTGAGCGCGTTATGGAAAAGAGGACGGCTGCGGCATCCGGCGCTGCCGGGCGCGTTCAGGGGCCGGCGACTTTGCTCAGCGGATACATTCGGTTGCAGACTGCGTGGATGATCTTGCGCTCGCGCAACGACGCAAGATCGCCTGTAGCGGATTATCAATGGACCTAGCGGCCGCGCACGCGCAGCGCGCCGACAGATGCGCATCAGCAATTCTTAAGGTTGCGTGTGTAGCATACCCGGCGCATGCGCCCGCGATTCTTTATGCCGGCGTGACCTGCATCCCCAACCAACCGCTAAACGACGGCGACAAACGCTCATGAAAATGCAATCCGACCAAGCCGATCTTTTTCGCCCTTATACGGCGGGTTACGACGGCGTAGCGAAGTTCTTGCACTGGCTGGTGGTCCTGCTGATCTCGGCCCAGTTCGTGATCGGCTGGACCATGCCGGAGATTCACAAGGACACGCGGCCGGACGGCCTGATCGCATGGCACCTCGGCGTGGGCGCCACGCTGATTGCAGCGGTGGCGTTGCGAATCGTCTGGCGTCTCACGCATTCGCCCGCGCCCGCGGACGTTTCACCTTCTCTGCGGATCGTGTCGAACGTCACGCATGGGTTGCTGTATCTCGCGCTGGTGATCGTGCCGGTGCTGGGCTGGGCCAATGCATCCTCGCGCGACTGGTTGATCAGGCTATTCGGCGTGCTGCCTTATCCGGCGATCGCACCAGTCGGCTCGCCTGTCGCTCATGAAATGGGCGACATTCATGGCGTGCTGGCCTGGGTGCTGTTCGCGCTGATTGTCTTGCACGTCGGCGGGGCGCTCTTTCATCGCTTCGTGCTGAAGGATCGGGTTATGCAGCGGATGCTGCCTTGAATGTTCGCGCGGCGGGCGCGTCGACTCTCGCGCCGCTCGATGCCTGCCGCGCGTTGGGCCTGGCCGCTCAGCCCGGCTCGGCGGCCGCATGCTCGGCGGCGGCGGTCGCTTCGCGATAGCCGAGCCGTGTGGAGATCGCAAGACCCGACTGCTTGAGCAGCGCGACGTAGTGCGATTTGGTGTCGGCGCCGCAGCGCATCGTCGGAAACGAAATCGACAGGCCGGCGATCACGCGGCCGAAGCGGTCGAATACCGGCACCGCGAGACACCGAAGCCCTTCCTCCTGTTCCTCGTTGTCCTCGCCGTAACCTTGCTCGCGCACGTGCGGCAGAATGCTCAGCACGGCTTCGGCGGAAGCGAGCGTCTTTTGCGTCGACTTGCGAAATTCCACGTGCGAGAGCACTTCGCGCGCCTCGGCCGGGTCCATCCACGCGAGCAGCACCTTGCCGATCGCCGTGCTGTGCAGCGGATTGCGGCGGCCGATGCGCGACTGCATGCGCAGCCCGTAGTCGGCGTCGATCTTGTGAATGTAGATGATCGCGTCTTCGTCGAATGCACCGAGGTGGACCGCCTCGCGCGTGATCTGACCGATGCGGCGCATCTCGACGTCGGCCTCGCGCACGAGATCGACGCTCTCCAGCGCCTTCGCGCCGAGTTCGAACAGACGAATGGTGAGCCGGTAGCGCTCGGTTTCGATTTCCTGCGTCACGTAGCCGAGCGCCTTCAGCGTCTGGATCACGCGGTGCACCGTGGTTTTCGACATGCCGAGCCGTTGCGACAGGTCGCTGATGCCGATTTCTCCGCTGTCGCCGATCGCCCCGAGAATCGCGAACACCCGGCCGACCGATGAAGCCGATTCACCGCTCATGCCGACACAATCCGCGCTTTCCGCGTCGTGCGTGGCGGCGTCCTTGCGCTGCTTGCCCATTGCTGCCATTTCCGTCATTCCCTGTCGATGCCTGCCCACGTCAGCCGCGTCGGCGTGTCAACGTGTCAACGCGCGCGCCGCATCAGAAGCATACCGCTTCCGATGCCGTCTGCCGAGCTAGCGCGCGAGCCAGCCGCCGTCCACCGCGAGCGTATGGCCATGCACGTAGTCCGAGGCGGACGACGCGAGAAACACGACCGGTCCCGCGAGGTCGTCGGGCGTGCCCCAGCGGCCGGCCGGAATGCGGCCGAGAATCTCGTCGTTGCGCTGCGCGTCGTCGCGCAACGCCGCGGTGTTCGCGGTCGCCATGTAGCCCGGCGCGATTGCGTTCACGTTGACGCCGCGCGCGGCCCACTCGTTCGCGAGCAGGCGCGTGAGACCGAGCACGCCGCTTTTCGACGCCGTGTAGGAGGCGACCCGTATGCCGCCCTGGAACGACAGCATCGACGCGATGTTGACGATCTTGCCGCCGCCTTGCTGCTTGACGAACTGCCGCGCGACGGCTTGCGAAAGAAAGAAGACGCTCTTCAGATTGACGTCCATGACCGCGTCCCAGTCGTCCTCGCCGAACGCGAGCGCGTCTTCGCGGCGGATGATGCCCGCGTTGTTCACGAGCACGTCGACGCGGCCGAATGCCTCGACCGCCGCGCGCACGATGTCCTCGATAGGCGCGATCGAGGCAAGATCGGCGCGCACGTCCGCGAAACGGCGGCCTGCCGCCTGCACGCGCGCGGGTGTGTCGCCGGCGTCGCCGCGGCTCACGCCGACGATGTCGCAGCCGGCCGACGCGAGCGCCACCGCCATGCCCGCGCCAAGGCCCGTATTGCTGCCGGTGACGATGGCGACCTTGCCGGTCAGATCGAAGGGGTTCACTGTTTTCTGGCTCATATCGTGCGCGGATTGTCGTGAAGGGAGAGCGTCATGTCGATCACCGCAGATCGCGCACGGCGATGTGGTCCATATCGCCGAACACCTGGTTTTCGCCGACCATGCCCCAGATGAACGTGTACGCGCGCGTGCCGACGCCCGAGTGAATCGACCAGCTCGGCGAGATCACGGCCTGCTCGTTGTGCACGACGATATGGCGCGTCTCGTTCGGCTCGCCCATCATGTGGAAGACGGCGGCGTCGTCGGCGACGTTGAAATAGAAATACACCTCCATGCGACGCTCGTGCGTGTGGCACGGCATCGTGTTCCAGAGGCTGCCGGGTTCGAGCTTGGTCATGCCCATCGAAAGCTGGCAGGTGGGCAGCACTTCAGGGACGATGAACTTGTAGATCGTGCGGCGGTTGCTCGTGGCCGGGTCGCCGAGCGTTTGCGGCGAAGCTTGCGCGAGCGAGATCGTGCGGGTCGGATGCGTCTCGTGCGCGGGCGCGCAGTTCAGATAAAACTTCGCGGGATGGGCGACGTCGTCGCTGCCGAACGCGACGGCTTGCGCGCCCTTGCCGATGTAGATCGCCTCTTCGTTGCGCACGATATGACGCGTGCCGTCCACGTCGACCCAGCCGTCGCCGCCGATGTTGATCGCGCCGAGTTCGCGGCGCTCCAGCAGATAGCCGACGCCGATCGCCTTGCCGAGCGAGGCGGGCACTTCGACGGCGCGCGTGGCCGGCCACACGCCGCCGACGATGATGCGGTCGATGTGGCTATACGTGAGCCGCAGCGCGTCGCGCTCGAACACCTGGTCGACGAGAAATTCCTTGCGCAGCCCCGCGGTATCGAGCGTCTTTGCGTACTCGCTGTTGATGGCCTGTCTCACTTCCATTGTTCTGTCTCCGGTCTGATTGGGCGCCTCGCCATGCCGCATCGAGGCGGATGTGTGGGCTCGACTTTAACGCAGAATTCGCGTTTCGGAACGATGGTCCAAAAAATATTGCGGGGTCTGTCGAGTAATGGTGCGGTGTTTCAGGATCGCTCGGGTAAACGATGATCCGAAATTCAAAGAGAATCGGAACAGTGTTCCTTTCACGATGTTATATTGCGCCGAAAGGGAGCAGCCCGGCGTAAGACCGGGACATTACCCCGGGTAACCCACCCGATAACTGGACGCGAAGTCCACGGAGGAGGCATGAAGATCAAGAAGGCCATCGACCGCATTCCAGGCGGTCTGATGCTGGTGCCGTTGCTGCTCGGCGCTTGTGTCCACACGTTTGCGCCGGGCGCGGGGAAATACTTCGGCTCGTTTACCAATGGTTTGATCAGCGGCACCGTGCCGATTCTGGCGGTGTGGTTCTTCTGCATGGGCGCGACGATCGACCTGCGGGCGACCGGCACGGTGCTGCGCAAGTCGGGCACGCTGCTCGTCACCAAGATGGTGGTGGCGTGGATCGCGACGCTCGTCGCATCGCATTTCATTCCCGTCGACGGCATCAAGGCGGGCCTCTTCGCCGGCCTGTCGGTGCTGGCGATCACCACGTCGATGGACATGACCAACGGCGGCCTCTATGCCGCGGTGATGCAGCAATACGGCACCAAGGAAGAGGCGGGCGCGTTCGTGCTGATGTCGGTCGAATCGGGGCCACTCGTCAGCATGATCATTCTCGGCGCGGCCGGCGTCGCGTTCTTCGAGCCGCGGCTTTTCGTCGGCGCGGTGCTGCCGTTTCTCGTGGGGTTCGTGCTGGGCAACCTCGATAGCGAGCTGCGGGAGTTCTTCGGCCGCTGCGTGCATCCGCTGATTCCGTTCTTCGGCTTCGCGCTCGGCAACGGCATCGACCTGAACGTGATCGCGAAGAGCGGTCTGCCGGGCGTCCTGCTCGGTCTCGCGGTGATCGTCGTGACCGGCATTCCGCTGATTCTCGCCGACCGCTGGATCGCGGGCGGCAATGGCGCGGCGGGCCTCGCGGCCTCGTCGACGGCGGGCGCCGCGGTGGCGAACCCCGCGATCATCGGCGAGATGATTCCGAGCTTCAAGCCGCTCGTGCCGGCCGCGACCGCGATGGTCGCGACGGCCTGCCTCGTCACGGCGATTCTCGTGCCGATCCTCACCGCGCTATGGGTGCGCCGGCATCACGCGCGCGACGCGTTGCGCGAGGAGTTCACGGTGGCGAAAGCGCAGCCGCTCAGCGAGCGCGACGCGCACGTTTGAACGTGAAGCTTTGTGCTGGCGGGGAGTGGCTGGGCCGTATCACCGCCCCAGTTTCCCTTCGAGCACAGTCTTCACCTCAGGCCACTCGTCATCGATGATGCTGAAGCGCACCGAGTTGCGCTTGCGTCCGTCCGGCATGATGCGCTCATGCCGGACCACACCTTCCTGCTTCGCGCCGATGCGCAGAATCGCCGCGCGTGATTTCTCGTTGAGTTCGTCGGTGGTGAACTGCACGCGCACGCATTGCATCGCTTCGAACGCGTGACACAGCAACAGATATTTCGCCTCGGTGTTCACCGCCGAGCGCTGCACGGACGCGCTCAACCACGTGTGGCCGATTTCGAGCTTGCGATTCACGCGATCGATTTTCCAGAACCGCGTGCTGCCGACAATCGCGCCCGTATCGCGCTTCACGATCACGAACGGCATCACGGTGCCGGCCGCGCATCCTTCGAGTGCGGTTGCCAGATAGCCGCCGATGGTGTCCGGTCCCGGCACCACGGTCAGCGTCATGTTCCAGAGTTCACCGTCCGCGGCGGCGTCGAGCAGCGCGCTTGCGTGTTCCCGCCGAAGCGGCCTGAGTTCGACGATGGTTCCAGTCAGCGTGGGTTGCATGAGTTCAGGCGTGTTGGTGGTCGAGCACAAGAAAAAAGGTCCGCGGGCAAACGCCCGCGGACCTTCATGGCAAGCGAAGAGGCCTGAAAAACCAGCCTTAGGCCGCTTCGGGCGCTTAAGCCGCCATCACCGAAACCGCCTTGGTGACCAGGTACGCTTCCATCGCTTCCGGGCCGCCTTCCGAACCGTAACCCGAATCCTTCACGCCGCCAAACGGCATTTCCGGGGAAGGCGTGGCCGGCTGGTTGATCCACAGCATGCCGACTTCCAGTTGCTGCGACAGCAGATGCACGTTGCTGAACGACTTCGTGAACGCATAGCCGGCGAGGCCGAACGGCAGCCGGTTCGCTTCGGCGATCGCCTCTTCGAGCTTGTCGAAGCCGCGGATCGCCGCGATCGGGCCGAACGGCTCGTTGTTGAACACGTCGGCTTCGAGCGACACGTTGGTGAGCACGGTCGGCGCGAAGAAGTTGCCTTCCGAGCCCACGCGTTCGCCACCGGTCGCGACCGTGGCGCCGGTCTTGCGCGCGTCATCGAGCATCTTGCTCATCGCGCTGAGACGGCGCGCGTTGGCGAGCGGCCCGAGCGTCGTGCCTTCCGCGAGACCGTCGCCGAGCTTGAGACCTTCGGCATGCTTGACCAACGCCGCGGCGAACTCCTCGCGGATGCTGTTGTGCACCAGGAAGCGGGTAGGCGAGATGCAGACCTGGCCCGCATTGCGGAATTTCGCGCCGCCGGCCGCTTTCACGGCGAGCGCCACGTCGGCATCTTCGGCGACGATCACCGGCGCATGACCGCCCAGTTCCATCGTGGCGCGTTTCATGTGCGCGCCGGCGAGTGCGGCCAATTGCTTGCCGACCGGCGTGGAGCCGGTGAACGTCACCTTGCGGATGACCGGGTGCGGAATCAGGTAGCTCGAAATCTCGGCCGGATCGCCGAACACGAGGCCGACCGTGCCCGGCGGCACGCCGGCGTCGACGAACGCCTGCAACAGACCGGCCGGCGACGCCGGGGTTTCCTCCGGCGCCTTGACGAGGAACGAACAGCCGCTTGCGAGCGCCGCGCTCAGCTTGCGCACGATCTGGTTGACCGGGAAATTCCACGGCGTGAACGCGGCCACCGGACCGATCGGTTCCTTGAGCACCAGTTGCTGCGCGGACAGATTGCGCGACGGCACGATGCGGCCGTACACGCGGCGACCTTCGTCGGCAAACCATTCGATGATGTCCGCCGCGGCGAGCACTTCGACGCGCGCTTCGGCGAACGGCTTGCCCTGTTCCTGCGTCATCAGGCGGGCGATGTCGGCGGCGCGCTCGCGCACGAAGCCCGCGGCCTTGCGCATGGTGGTCGCGCGTTCGTTGGCCGGAACCTTGCGCCAGGCTTCGAAGCCGCGTTGCGCGGCGGCGAGCGCGCGGTCCAGATCGGCGATGCCGGCGTGCGCCACCTTGCCGATGGGCTGGCCCGTGGCCGGGTTGATGACGTCGAGCGTCTTGCCGCTTGCGGCATCGCACCACTCGCCGTTGATCAGAAGTCGGGTATCGGTATAGCTCGAAATGGCCATGCTGAGTTCCTGTATGTGGGAAAGCCTGGATAGGCGAAAACGATAGCCGCGCGACCGTGTGGCGGTCGGATGAACCTGCGCGACCAGAGTGGATTGCCGATTCCGATTATCTTATCTGATTGCGCGAAATCGCATCGGCGCCTGCCACGGCTCGCGCGAGGCACGCGTCTTGCGACGCGAGTAGACGCGATAGCGAAAGTCATGCGGAGGTCACGGCGAAAATCTCACGAAGGTAGTCACAGCAGCAGCCACGGCGGCGGTCACGGCAGCCATCACGGCAGCCATCACGGCAACGTCATGTAAAGAGGCGTAGAGTCGAGCCGCAGTGGCATGAGCCGGCGAATGTCCGCGTCATCGACCGCGCACGAAGCGCTGCTGCGGTAGTGCCCGGGGCGCCGGCGCTGGTCGAATCAGCGGACGAAAGACGGCGACATGCAGCCCCATCAACCTGGATACACATAGGAATCGACATGCCAACCGGTACAGTGAAGTGGTTCAACGACGCGAAGGGCTTTGGCTTCATCACACCCGATGACGGTGGCGAAGACCTGTTCGCGCATTTCTCCGAAATCCGCAGCGAGGGCTTCAAATCGTTGCAGGAAAACCAGAAGGTCAGCTTCGAAATCAAGCAAGGGCCGAAAGGCAAGCAGGCGGCGGACATCAAGCCGGTATGACGGTGACGGCCGGCTCGCGCTCCCAGCCGAGCCGGGCGCGGGCAAGCGCGTCGCGCGATGCGGCCGCGCCCGCGTATGTCGGTATATCGCTCCATGAACCGGAGCGATGAAGAAGAACGCTGACGAAGAACATGAAGGCGCACCGGGCGCTGAATCGCCCCTGTGCAAGCACCAGGACGCGTTAAGCTAGCGGACTACAGTGCGGGCAAAACGGGGGAAGAGAGGCGATGCGTCTGCTATTGGTCGAGGACGACGACATGATCGCGGAGACGGTGCTGGGCGCGATGCGCCGCGCCGGTTACGCGATCGATTGGGCCAGTGACGGCCGAGCGGCGGAATTGTCGCTGGGCAACGGCGTGTACGACCTCGTACTGCTCGATCTCGGCTTGCCGCAGAAGGACGGCATCGACCTGCTCGGCGCCTACCGCAAGAACGGCGGCGCCGCGCCGGTGATCATCCTGACCGCGCGCGACGCGGTGGAAGAACGCATCCGCGGCCTCGATGCGGGCGCCGACGATTACCTGATCAAACCCTTCGACCTCGACGAACTCGGCGCGCGCGTGCGTGCGCTATTGCGGCGGCGCACCGGCCACAAGCAGCCCGTCTATACGCACGGCGAACTCACGCTCGACCCGGCGGCGCACGAAGTCACCAAGGCCGGCGAACCGTTGCCGCTCGTGCCGCGCGAATTCGCGCTCCTGCAAGCGCTGATCGAGGAGCCCACGCGCGTGTTCACCAAGACCGAACTGGAAGAGAAGCTGTACGGCTGGGGCGAGGAAGTCGGCAGCAATACGATCGAGGTGCACGTGCACAGCCTGCGGCGCAAGATCGGCGCGGACCAGGTGGTAACCGTGCGCGGCGTGGGCTACCGTCTGAAACGATGCGGGTGAGATCGATCCGCCGCTGGCTGCTCGGCTGGCTCATCTTCGGCCTCGCCGCGGCGTCGGGCGTGGCCGCCTACGGCATCTTTCACACGGCGCGCGTCGAGGCCGGCGAACTGTTCGACTATGAACTGCGCACGGTGGCGCTGTCGCTGCCCGCGAATCTGGCCGGCGCGGGCGAGGGCGATCGCCAGCCCGACCTGGGCGACCTGGCCGACGACCGGCTCGTCATCGAGATCTGGGACCGTTCCGGCAAGCTCGTCTATCACTCGATGCAGGAGCCGGTGTTCGCGCGTCTGCCCGTGGGCTTCAATACCGTGGAGACCGGCGAGTACCACTGGCGCGCGTTCGGATTGCAGCAGGCCGACCGCTACGTTCAGGTGGCGCAGCCGGTGTCCGTGCGCGACGACCTGGCGATGCAACTGGCGCTGCATACGCTGTGGCCGCTCGGCGTGCTGGTGCCGGTGACGGTCGCGCTGGTGCTGTTGGTGGTGGCGCGCGGGCTCGCGCCGATCGGCGGACTGTCGCGCGCGCTGTCGACGCGTTCGATCGATTCGCTCGAACCGCTGCGTCTCGACGGCACCGTGCCGGTCGAAATCACGCCGCTGGTGGTCGCGCTCAACGATCTCCTGCAGCGCCTGAACGCCGCATCGCAGGCGCAGCGCACCTTCATCGCCGATGCCGCGCATGAGTTGCGCTCGCCGCTCGCCGCCTTGAAGCTGCAATTGCAGGCGGCCTCGCGCGACGGCTCGTTGAAGGGCGAGGGGCAGACGCTGGAACGCGTCGAGGGGCGCGTGAACCGGATGATTCACCTGGTCCAGCAATTGTTGACGCTGGCGCGTGAGGACGCGCATCCGGTCACCTCGATGACGCCCGTGAGCTTGCGCCGGATCGGTGAGCAGGTGGTGGGCGATTGTTCGTTGCTGGCCGAGGCCAAGGAGATCGACCTCGGTCTCGAATGCGAGCACGCCCGCACGGCCGACGATGCTTACACCGTGCTCGCCGATCCGCACGGAATGAGCGTGCTGTTGGGCAATCTGATCAACAACGCGATCCGCCATACGCCGCGCGGCGGTCGAGTCGACGTGATCCTGAGGCGCTCGGCGGAGCGCGTGGGATTCGATGTGGTGGATAGCGGCTCAGGCATACCCGAGGCGGAGCTCGAACGTGTTTTCGACCGTTTCTATCGAGGCGAGGACGCGCAGGGGGAGGGCAGTGGGCTAGGCCTTGCGATCGTGTCGCGGATCGCCGAGCGGCATCGGCTCGGGCTTTCGCTGCGCAATAACGAGGGTCGACCAGGCTTGTGCGTTTGCGTCTCTGGGCTGAAAACGTATGAGGGCGCGGCGTTGCCGACCGAGGGCATGGCGTCCCCTGTGTCGCCGATCCGCTGAAACGCGCGCGGCGCTACAGGAATACGCCAGAAAATCGGTTTCAGACGCCGCGCGGGAGGATCGCGCCGCTCCCGCAGGGCCGCGCCCCGCAAGCGGCGTCATGAGCGTGTCGCCACACGCTGCTACAATCTCGGTTTCCTCCGATTGATTGTGCGCCATGGGTTTCGAACAACTCGCTGAACTGAAGAAGCAACTGGCCGCGGCCCGCGCGGAAGCGGCACCCGCCGCGAAGCCGGGTGCCAAGTCCGAGGGCGCCAGGTCGGGTGCCCGGCCCGGTTCCAAGCCCGCTGCCAAGTCCGGCGCGAAGCCCGATGCGCGGCCGGACGCGAGGCCTGCGCGCAAGCCGGCGCATGCGCGCCGTGGCGCGCCCGAAGCCGCCGCCAATCCCGCGGCGCAGCCGAGGCCCGCGGACGCGAAGCCGGTGGACCCGGTGGTGAAGTCGATTGGCAGACTGCAAAAACATTTTCCGAATGCCTTCCCGAAGAATCCGGCGCCCAAGCTGCCGTTGAAGGTCGGCATCTTCGAGGACCTCGTCGCGCACGCGAAGGAACTGTCGCTGAACGAAGCGGAGTTGCGCGACGCGATCAAGACGTGGTGCCGTGGCAGCCGCTACTGGAAGTGTCTGGTCGAAGGTGCGGCGCGTGTCGATCTGACGGGCGCCGAGGCGGGCAAGGTCACGGCGCAGGAAGCCGCGGGTGCGCAGCGTTTGCAGGCGCATCGCGCGGCGCGCGGCGCGTCGAAAGCGGCGGGCGGCGCGGTGAATGCGTCTGCCGATGCGGCGGCTTCGTCCGGGGATGCCGAGGTGGCTTCGCAGGCCGGCTCGCAGCATGATGCGGATGGCAAGCCGCAAGTCGGTTCGACGGACGCATCGGCCAGCGATGAAGCTGACGTCGCGTCTGCTACTTCGCCGGTGAGCATACCGCCGGGTACTCCCGAAGCTTGAACGACCGCCGCCCCGCCCAGGGGCGGCTGCTTTGCTGGGCGATGCCACGCAAGGTGAAAATCCGCGCTAGGTAAGTCGAAAACCGATGACACGGTTAGCGAAATGATCCAGGCGGCTGACGGTTTGCAACGATGGCTTGGCTGTCTGTGATTGTCGCTGATCGACCCACAAGGGACGACCGAATCGACCGATAGCGGACGCTCAGTCGTGTGTTATCCCCCTCATTAGGTTCCCTGCGCGGCGCCAGGAAGCCCGCCTCGAGTCTCAGACAGCCGGGTTTGGGCTGCATGCATCCGCGTCTCCGCAGACCGATGCGGCGACAATTGTCAGCGTAGCGAACCGAAACGCCTTGGGAATGGCCCGCGCGAACCGCCAGGCTGCGTTGGTCGACCGCTACCGAATCTGTGCGAATAACCGGCCAATCAGATCGGCTTGGTCAAGCTGATCGATCCACCAGTTCAATGCGTTCCCGGCCTTGTCTCTGCGCCAAGCGAGATAGCAATTCGAGTATTCGCGTACGCCCACAATGCGGCGCGCAACCAGCTTCCCTTTGCGTATCAACCCTTCGGCCAACGGCTCGGGGAGCATGCCGACCGCAATACCTTCGCAGAGTGCTTCGAGTTTGGCTTCGCGAGTCGACACGAAGATGAGCGGTTGTCCCTCGTGGATAGCTACGGCTTGGGGATCCAGCTCACGGGACGTGTCGCTCATGACAACACCTCGATATCGCGCAATCGTCTCGCTCTCCAATGGCTCTGGGATGCTCGCGAGTGGATGATCCAGCGCCGTGACGAATACATGATTGAGCGTTCCAATCGGGCGTGCGATGATGTTCGGATCGAGCGGCGGCTCCCCGACGGTTCCGACCGCCAAATCGACACGCCTCGAAATTAGAGCATCCCAGACTCCCCCGAGCACTTCAGTAGACAGACGCAGTTGAGTGGGTATTTTCAGGTCATAAAATCCGTTCACATATGACCACACGAATCTGGCCGGCAGGATTTCGTCAAAGCACAATCGCAGTTCCGACTCCCAGCCGTCGCTAATTCCCTTCGCTTTAACTTCGAGAAGAGGTGGCCGCGCAAATTCGGACAGCCGGATAAGTGAAACGCTCGGGGCCTGAGGCGGCGATAATGCCGACAAAGGAACCTTGAAGATGACGAAGAGAACCCGACGGACGCACTCAGC
>NZ_JBQEPU010000026.1:0-99619 GCF_052045835.1 Paraburkholderia sp. 22099
ACTGTCCAGCTTCGCGTGAAATCGCTGTCCAGCTTGCCGTGAAATCCGTGCCCACCTTCGCGTGAAATGCCTGTCCAGCTTGGCGCGAAATCGCTGTCCAGCTTGGTGTGAAATACGCACAAATGCCCGACTGATCTCATCAGTCCGCCGGGCGCGACTCCTGATCTCGTTGCGAAACAGATCGGACGGTCTTGGAATGCAAACCGCTGCAGAGGTTTGCTTGACCAGAGAGGTATGTCGTGTCCGAATCGCGTGCGAGGTATTGGGAACAATTTTGTGGATTCCGCCGTTGTTCACAACGTCGATATTCCATCTCCAGTCTTCATAGCCGATGTTGTTCTTGAGGTCGGTTCCGGTGTTGGGAACAGCCCTCAAAAACTGCCTGGACGTGAAGACCAACGAAGTCCATGCGTTCGTGTATGCGAGATGAGCCAGATGGAAACTGGGGTCCTCCATATCCACGTGCAAGAAAATATGGGGCGTTACGCCAAAGTAGACATTGACCTCCGGGTGCCACGCGACGTTTCGCGGGTCGGCTTCGGCTGCTTTATAGGCCTCAAGTAGCCAGTTGGCCCCCCAAATGTCGTCCGCGTCGAGGAACCCGATCCATTTGCCTCTGGCTTCGTTTGCAGCGGTGTTGCGGGCATAGCCGGTATCGCCGTGCTGCACTGTCACTACTCTCAGGTCGGCGCGTTTGGCGGCGAACGATTCGAATACGTGCAGTGTCACCTCGGTCGGCCTATCGAGCACCGCGAGCATCTCTACTCGCAATCCCGATGCAGCGGCAATGTCAGCGCACCTGCTTAGACTGTTGAGCGAAGCGTTTGCCAAAAGGCCTTCAGAATGGCCGTTTATGACGGCTGTGATATCAAAATTGGTCATGACTTAATCGAGAAACGATGGAGACACAGACAAGGTCTTGCAAAAGTGGTCCCACGAGTGCTCTTGCCTGACCCAAGCCATCATTCGCCTGGCGCGCTGGCGGGCCTCATCGGGGGAACGGCGAATTTCGCGAAGCGCGTCCACGTAGGGAGCCGCGTCTTTATAGTCCTGGATCAACCAGCCGGTTTGCTCAGTGACAAGGTCGGGAATTCCGCCGACAGCGGACGCGACGACCGGTATGCCCATGCAAGCTACGTCAGCCAAGGTGAGCGGCAGGCCATCCCAGAGCGATGTGTACAGAAAGGCGTTGTACTCATCGACGGGTAATTCCGATGTAGCGGAAAACGGACCCTTGATGGTCAGGTTGGGCAGTACGTTTGCAAAGGTTCTGAGCTTCTTCAGATAGGCGTCGTCGCCGTAGCCATAGATGTCGAAATGAAAGTCTGTTGCCAGTTGGGCGATCTCTATCAGCAGATCCACGTTTTTCTGCATGCAAAAACGGCCGGCCCAGATAACCCGGTTGCCCCGTGGCGAACCGGTTTTGAATTTCCCGATAGACGCGTTGCCAATAGGTTGATGAAGCGTGATCATCCTGGCGCGCAGGCTCTCCGGTACGCCATAGTCGTCCGCGAGTTCATGCATGAAGCCGGCGTTGTCAAAATAGACTTTCGTGAGAAATGGCAAGCTGTCTCGGAAGTGTGTGTCCGCATACCCTGCCGCTCGGCCGTCGGCGGTGTAGTCCCGGCAAAACAGGCAGGCGTAGAGATTCGTCACTTTGCCAAGAGCGGCACCCTTCTGGACAATGCTGTCCCAGCACGCGCCGCTGTTGACGTTCAATACTGACTTCGGACGCAAAGCCAGGATTAACGACTCCACCATCTGAATCCTGTCTGACCGCGTTAGCGACGATCCAAATTCCGATAGGACACGAACATGTGCTCCGACCGGCAGCCAGTCGATCGACTCACTCCGGTCGTGATCTGTAAGCACGACGAGCGTCGAATCATTGCCATGTTGCTGAATGGCGGCCCGCACCGCGTTCGCCGCGGCCAGATCGGCGCCGCCGCGCACGAGCCACGGCACAAAGACGATGTGATCGAACGCGTGAGGCAGCGAATCGAAAAGCTTTTGCCATGCAACGATTCCCGGCCAGGACTGGCCGCCGTAATTGAAACCCAGCAGCGCGGGCTCGACCAAGGTAGCGTCAAGCAAGATCGTGCTCTCGAGTTCCCCGGCTTCCGCCACCATCTTTTCGATTTTGTCTAATATGCGCGGCTGCAGTCCGCATCGGCGACCCTCGGCCTTGCCGATCGTGATGTAGTGGACGAGCGGTTGCAAACCGCTCTGAGCCACGTCCCGGTAGGCCGATGCGTACCAATGGCCATCGAAGAGCCGGTGTGCGCGCCGGCCTTCGAAGCTTCCATGCCGGACGTAGTGATCAAGGGGATCAGGCAGGATCGCCAGATCGGGGTAGAGCTGAAGATACAGGTCACGGTCAAACAGCCCTGACTGAGCGATAATTTCCCTCGCCTTCTCGACGGATAAGACAGCCGCCGATCGCATGTGCGCCGAGTCCTTACTCATCGAACGGGCATGGAGCCGATAGTAGGCAAGTTCACGCGAATGAAACCTTGCGTTGAACCCGGCGGCAGCAATGCGGAGCCACATATCCCAATCACAGCATCCGCCCAATGATTGATCGAAGCCCCCGACCATGTTTAGTGCCGATGCTCGGACCATCACGCAGACCGGCGGGAAATATCCGCCCAATAGAAGCGACGGCAAAATATTCCCGCTTAACTGATCTCTCGCATGCTCGATCTTATGAGCGTCTGCGATTTCTCCTTCCTCGCCAACGCGAACGATGTCGCTATAAGCCATGCCTGCATCTGGCGTCGCGGCGAGAATATGCTTCAGATCCTCAAGCATCGTTGGCGCCAGCCAATCGTCGGCATCGAGAAACACGAAATACTCGCCGTTACTGACTGCGATTCCAGTATTGCGCGCCGTAGCCACACCGGCGTTGGTTTGCCGGATGAGCCTGATACGTGGGTCGTTCAGCGAGCGCATGAGGTCCGACGGATCTTCGTCGGAGCCATCGTCGACGACGACTACTTCGAATTCAGTGTGGGTTTGCCTGAGAACGCTTTCCACACTTTGACGAAGAAACCTTAATTGATTAAAAAAAGGTATTACCACCGAAATTAAAGGCATCGACGTTATCAAGTGAGTTGGACCTGTGAAACCAGTTGTTTCGAAAAGTGATCGAGCATTTTGCTCATGCCATCTCGCAAACCGGTAGTCGCGGTCCAGCCAAGCAACTGTTCAGCGCGCGATACTTCGAGGACGTTGACCGGAACATCGAAATATCTCGACGATTCATATTCAACACGGATCGGTCGCCCCAGAATGTCGCTGATCGTTTCGACGATTTGCTTCAGGGACGTTCCATGCCCCGATCCGATATTCAAAATGGGCTCGCTCGAGCCGAACGCGTCGGGATCGACTTTTATCGCCGCGGAAAATGCGCTCACCACATCGTCGATATAAAGATAATCGCGGACGATTGAACCGTCGCCCCAGATCCGGATTTCGTGTCCGGTCAACGCGCGCCAGGCGAAGATCGACGCCGCCCCAAGTTGTCCCTCGACATTTTGGCCGGGTCCATAAGGGTTGCTGATACGCAGGATGCGAGCATCGACACCGAATTGGCGGCGGTAAAGCATCGCGTAAACCTCCGCTGACACTTTCGAAGCGCCGTAGAGCCCCAGCGGCCTCAAGGGATGCGCTTCCGAAACCGGCGTTGTTTCTGGGGCGCCATAGACGGTGCCGCCCGACGAAACGAAAACCATTGGGAGGCCGGGGCGTCGCCGAAGTGCCTCCAGCAAACCCACCGTGCCCACGACGTTGGTTGTGACGTCGTCCAATGGCAGCCTGTCCGCTGTCTTGGGAACCGTTGACCAGGCGAGATGAAAGACGCCATCGACACCTTCCAGTGCGTCATGCCAAGCGTCGACTGACGCGCCAAGAGGGCATTGGACGTTGAACGCTCCCGGCACCATGCGCCTTACCGCACGACGAACGTCGTGCCCCTCCAGCCGAAGGCGGTCGACGAGCGCCCGACCAATGAAGCCGGAGGCGCCGGTCACCAGATAGGTTTTCTTTTTCAATTCGATGAGGATTGCCGAGTGCGAGCCGGATGACAAATCAAATAAAACTCGTCAGGGCGTGCACTCTAGCATGGGCATTTTCTGTGTTTTTTCGCAAAAGCCGGCTGAGGCTGATATTAAATGCCGGTTTATTACTGCGCGCGCAATAAATCGGGTTATGCTTACAAAGCACCAGAGTCTCTAGCGTGCAATTGAGGAATATTCTCAATGTATGAGGCGCAAATTCTCGGTCTGCGAGAACGAACTGCGAGCCGCTTCGGCTAGTAAGACAGGTGATTCACGCAAACTACGAGTTGCGGATGGGCGCCGCCTCGGTCGCAGCATGCGCTTGTCCGCCGGCTGCAAGCCGAGTGCAAGCTCGGTGGGCGTAGAATGCCGCCTTTCCCGACCTATCCGCGACAGCCTCGCGAACCGAGCCCGCCTCATGAACAAGCCACCGCGCAAGAAGAATCCGACCTTCGGCATTGCCGTTTTCATCGTGGTCGCGGTATTGCTCGTGATCGCCACGCTTTTCTATAACGCCATCACGGAAAAGCGCGATTTCGACAATCAGAATGCGACGGCGCCGTCGATTTCCTCCACGGCAGCCGCTGCGGCTACCGTCGCCAGGCCCGCGAGCGGGCAGGCGCAATAGGGCGGCACGGTTCATCGGTTCGACAACCACGCCCGAATCACCGGCGACCTGCCGCGCACGCTAAAAACCACGACGCCCTAACGCATTGGCGCGCGTGCGCGACCCGACCTCTCCCGAGGCTTGGCAGGTGCGCGACGTTCCTCCCCCGCGCGTCGCCGTGTCAGCCTTCCGGCAGGCGAATCACGCTCGCGTCCTTGCGAATCTGCGCCGACGCGCTCAGCATCTGTTTGCACTGGTGGGCGAGCAGTTTCATGTCATTTACGGCGTCCGCCGGATAGTCCGGGGACTTTTCGGTTTCGACCACCATCGCATCGAGCTCACGGTTCAACAGTTTGATCTGTTCGCCCTGGTCGGCGGGCAGCGCCGTGCCGGCCTCGGCTTCGGTCAGATTGTCGCGAACCACGCTCAGCGCGCGTTGCAGCGGCTGTAGCGAAACACCGTCGTTCTGCTGCGCCGAGGTGCGCAGCAAAGGCGCGACCACGGTGATCTGCGAGGCGAGCACGTGGCTACGCACCAGCAGGTCGTTCAATTCAGGGACGAACTTTTGCGCGGACTTCGGTTCGAGCATCATGCGCTGAAACGCCTGGCCCAGATTGGCGAAGGCCACATGCACGTTCTTGCGCGCGAGCCGGTAGCGATAGTCGCGATCGAGCGCCGTGGCAGCGGCTGCTGCGGCAGGGGAGGCGCCGGTCGCCGCCGGTTTGGCGGGCGCGCTGGCGACGGCGGCCGCACCGGCATGCGCAATCGCGTTGGCGTTCGTTTTCGCACCTGGTCCGCTGTTTGTTCCGCTGCCGGTACCGCTACTCACACCACCACTCGCTCCACGACTTGTTCCAACATCGACCCCGCCGTTGGCGGCGGCCAGCGCCGGTCTGGGGATGTCGATCGCCGGATCGGCCATTGCCGCGGCCGGCGCGCGCGCACCCGCCTCGGTCACGGTGGCGACCACGGCGGCGGCCGGCTTGCCGCTCCACCACCAGCTCGCTTCCAGATACTGCCGCGTGGCGCCGATCATGTTGTTGACGAGCTTGCCCATCAGCCGGTATTCCCAGTACGGGAACAGATGGCTCGCCGCGATGGCGATCGCGCATCCCACCACCGTATCGATCGCGCGTTCGCCGATGATGCGCATGCTGCCCGGCGCGAGCAGATGGAACATCAAGAGCACGTAGGAAGAGGTGAACACCACGCTAGCCGCATAGTTGAACAGCAGCAGGCTGTAGCTCATCACCATCGACGCGAACATCACCACCAGCAGGATGTGCGGTTCCTTGACGAAGATGATCAACGCAATGCTCGCCGTGCAGCCGATCAACGTACCGACGATCCGCTGCCCATTGCGCTGCTTGGTGAGCGAATAGCCCGGCTTCAGAATGATGACGGTGGTCATCACGATCCAGTACGCGTTGGTGAGCGGCAGCAGGCGGCCGAGCCAGAAGCCGACGGCGACCGCGATCGTCACCCGCAGCGCATGGCGGAAGCTCGGCGAGGCCATCGTCAGGTTCGAGAAGATCTGGCCGAACGGCACGCGGCGGCTCGAGACGAAGCGGCTGAGCGCCTGGTCGAGGCGCAATTCGGTTTCGGTCGCGCTCGGATCGCCCGACAGGCTCTTGCGCATCTTGTCGATCAGCCGCGTGGCGCTCCAGATGCGCCGGAACGTGGACGACACCGCCGAATACGCCTCGGGATTCTTCGCCGGCAGGTCCTGCTTGCGCATCAGTTCGATCTCGAACTCGATGGCGCGCAATTCCGCCTTCACGTTGACGCGCATGCGCGGCGCCTGATTTTGCAGCACCGCGAGCCCGATTTCCTCAAGATCCGCGGCCGCCTTGCGAATCAGGTCGCGGTAGAACACCAGCAGATCCGAGCCGCCGAACGTATTGCGCACCAATGGGTAATCCGTATGCGTGCCGACGAACAGTTCGTGAAGATCGACCGTATTGATGAACAGATTGAACAGCATGGCGCGGCGCGGCTCGAGCTTGCCGCTCTTGAGCCTGGGCAGGTTGCGCAGCACCATGTCGCGCGCGGCGTCCTGACGCTCCACCGCCGCGATCTGCTTGTCGACCAGATTCCGATAGCACTCGTCCAGATCGTTGTCCAGGTCGTAGAACGCGGCCCGCGCGAGCAGATAGTCGGCGCACGCGAACACGCTTTCGGCGAGCGCCTGCTGCTCGATGCGATGCATCATCCAGCGGCTCACGAAGGTCGACCAATACGTGTACCAGAGACCGCCCACCAGGATCCATGACGCGTTGACGAGCGCCTGGATCGGCGTGAAGCGCTCCTCCAGCGTCAGGATCATCATGAAGAGCGTGGCGAAGCTGATCTGCGGCCAGCGGTTGCCGTACACGACGATCAGCGAGAGCACGAAGGTGAGCGGCACCACCGTGCACCACAGCGCCACCGAATTGACCGTGGCGAGGCCCGTGGCGAGCGCGGCCAGGAAGCCGATCACCGAGCACGCCAGCATCTCGTTGTGTTTGTACTTGAGCGGGCCCGGCATATCGACCACGCAGGCACCGAGCGCGCCGGTCGCGATCGTGAAGCCGAGTTCGCGATTGTTGAACACGACGAGGCACAGTACCGCGGGTAAAGAGACGCCGACCGCGATGCGCAGACCGCCGTAAAAGTACTGGCTGTAAAGGAATTTTTTTATTTCAACCGAATAGCGCATCGACTGCCTGGATTCCATTCGCAGAGAAAACGGCGTTGCAGGGACAGACCCAAACCGCCGTCGAGTCTAACTGATTTTGCGCCCGATCTGACCTCGTCCATTCGGCCGGGTTCTGCGTTGGGAGCGCCTTTGTTATGCTGTCGCTTCACTTTCTGTCGCGGCCTGGGCGTTTCGCTCGCGCCGCACGCCGGCCTCCCATCCATGCTCCAGCTCTTCTACTCGAATCGCTACGAAACGCTTGTCGGCGCGCTGCTCGACGACCTCGCGCAAGCGCCGTCCGATCCGTGGACCGCGCAGCCCGTGATCGTGCCGAGCGCGGCGGTGCGGCGGCGGCTCGAACTGGACATCGCCATGCGCCAGGGCATCTGCGCGAATGTCGAGTTCGGCTATCTCGCCCAATGGCTGTGGGCGCGGATCGGCGGGGTGATCGAGGTGCCCAGGCATTCGCCGTTCGCGCCGGACCGGCTCGTGTGGCGCTGCTACCGGCTGCTGGGCGAGGCGGATGAAGCCTTGCCCTGGAACGCGTCGCCGCGTCTGCGTACCTATCTGGATGCAGCGGACGCGTCCATGCGCTATGAACTGGCGCGGCGTGTGGCCACCGTGCTCGACCACTATCTGACCTATCGCCCGGAATGGTTGCTGCAATGGCAAAAGGGCGGTTCGATCTTTGCGAGCGGCGCGGCGGACGACAACGGCCCGCGTCTCGTCGGTGCGAGCGAGGCGGCGCGTGAGGACGAGCGCTGGCAGGCGGCATTGTGGCGCGCGGTGCTTGCGGAGGTGGCGGGCGACGCGCAAACGCCGGCTGCCGCATTGCCGCCCGCCTATCGCTTCCTCGAGGAAATCGGCACGCTCGATCTCGATGCGATCGCCAGGGCGGACTGGCCCGAAGCGGTGAGCGTGTTCGCGCTGCCGACCATGCCGCCGTTGCACGTCGCATTGTTGCGCGCGCTGTCGCGCTGGGTCGACGTGCGTCTGTACGTGATGAACCCGTGCCGCGAGTTCTGGTTCGACGTGGTCAGTGAAGGGCGCATCGAAGCGCTCGACGCCGCCGGGCAGCGTGACTATCAGGAAGTCGGGCATCCGTTGCTGGCCGAATGGGGCCGTCAAACCCAGGCGCAGTTGCATATGCTGCATGAGCTGACCGAGAGCGCGGCATCCGGCGAGACCGGCGACTTCACCGAGAATCCGCAGCCGAGCTGGCTTGCCGCCGTGCAGAACGGCATCCTCGATTTGCGCGTCGAAATCGATCCCGACGCGTTGCCGACCGAGCGCGGCATCGAAGTCCACGTGTGCCACAGCCTGTCGCGGCAGCTCGAAGTGCTGCATGATCGCCTGCTCGGCTGGTTCGACGAGTTCGACGATTTGCAGCCGTCCGACGTGCTGGTCGCCGTGTCCGATCTCGCGACGGCCGGCCCGTTGATCGATGCGGTGTTCGGCACGGCGCCGCCCGGCGATACGCGCCGCATTCCGTATCGGATCACCGGCTTGCCGCCGTCGCAGGCCAACCCGGTCGCGCGCTTGCTGCTCGATTGGCTGGCGCTGCCCGAGCGCAGTGTGAGTGCGCCGGACCTGATCGAATGGCTGCGCGTGGATGCGATCGCCGCGCGCTACGGCATCGACGCAAGCGCGCTCGAAGCCGCGCAGGAGTGGCTGGCCGCGGCCGGCGCGCGGCGCGGGCTCGCGCCGGTGGAGCCGACCGGCGAACACGTGCCGGTCGCCCGTCATACGTTCGCCGATGCGCTCACGCGTCTTTACCTGGGTTACGCGATGCCGGACGGCGGCGAACCGGTCGACGCCTGGTTGCCGGTCGAAGGCGCCGACGGCTCGGACGCCGAATTGCTCGGCCGGCTGTCGCGCTTCGTCGACGACATCGACAGCTTCGCCGCGCGTTGCGCGGACGAACGAACGCCGGCCCAATGGACGCAACTGCTGCTCGAAACGCTCGCGCAGTGTTTCGACGGCGGCGTGGCATTCGCCGATTCGCTGGCGGCCGTGCGCGACGCGATCGACAAGATGGGCGAAGCCATGCAAGCCGGCGCGCACGAGGTCGCGTTGCCGGCCGCGGTGGTGCGCGGCGCGCTCACGGAAGCGCTCGACGACCCGGCGCGCGGCGGCGTGCCCTGGGGCAGCGTGACGTTTTCATCGCTGACGAGCTTGCGCGGTTTGCCGTACCGGATCGTCTGCCTGCTAGGCATGGACGACGGCGTGCTGCCGAGTCTCGCGCGCGCCGACGAGTTCGACCTGATGGCCGCGTTCGGCAAGGCCGGCGACCGGCAGCGCCGCGACGACGAGCGCAATCTGTTCCTCGATCTGCTGCTGGCCGCGCGCGATCGCCTGTTCATCGCGTATACGGGGCGCAGCATTCGCGACAATGCGCCGTTGCCGCCAGCCGCATTGGTCGACGAATTGCTCGACCATCTCGCGCAAGTGTCGGCGGGCGAGGGCGCGAGTCCCTCGCAAGTCGAAGCGGCGCGTCATGCGTTCATCGTCGACCATCCGCTACAGGCGTTCGCATCGGACTATTTTTCGCCGCGCGGCGAGCTGTTCACCTACGACGCCGATCGCGCGGAGCTGGCTACCTTGCTGGACGCGCCGCGGCATCCGGCCGCCGCGCCGTTCTTCGATCAGCCATTGCCGCCGGAAGACGAGGCGCCGGTTGCCTTCGACGAATTCGTGCGCTTCTGGCGGCACCCGGCGCGGGCGTTGTTGCGCGACCGCCTGGGCATCGTGCTGTCGGATGCGCAAGGCGAACTGCTCGACACCGAACCGTTCGAACTCGATTACGCCGGGCGCGACGCGTTGGCCGAGCGACTGTTGCCCGTACTGCTCGACAGCGATACCGAGGACGACGTGCTTGACGAACGCGTACGCCGCGTCGCCGCGGCCAGTCCCGAATTGCCGGGCGGCGCGACCGGCGCGGTATGGCGTGCGCGGGAGCTCGGCGCGCTGCGCCAGCTTGCCGACAGCGTGCGCCGCGAAGTGGCCGCGGGCGTCGAGCGCATGCCGTTCGTGCTCGACATCGCGCCGCGCTGGCCCGACAGCGGTGAGATGGCGGGTACGCTCTTCGGTCCACACGACCCGGCGCTGCGTGAAGCCGCCGAAGCGCCATTGCAATTGCACGGTACGTTGAATTTGCTGACGGAAACCGGACAAGTGATTTTCCGCTACGCCAAACCCACCGCGCGCGACTATCTGTCCGCGTGGCTCGCGCATCTGGTCTATTGCGCCGCGCAGCCGGATGGCCCGCGCCGTACTGTGTGGCACGGCAGCGGCGAGAGCTTCGAACTCGCGCCGGTCGCCGCGCCGCTCGATGAACTGGCGCCGCTTGCCGCCTTGTTCAGAGCAGGGCGCAGGTTGCCGCTGCGGTTTTTCCCGAAGAGCGCCTGGACCAAGGTGAGCGAAAGCGATTCGGCGGCTCTGGGTGTGTGGGTCAATGATCGCGTGCGCGGCGAATCCGACGATGCGGCGTTGCGCATCGCGCTACGCGGCACGCCGCTCACGCTCGACGAACCGTTCGGCAATCTCGCGTCGATCGTTTTCAGGCCGCTCGTGCAGCATCTGCGGAGCGCGTCATGAACCGCGCCCTTCAGCATCACGCGCTGGTCGCCGAGGAACTCGACGTATTCGCCTGTTCGCTCGACGGCGTCAACCAGATCGAGGCGTCGGCGGGAACCGGCAAGACCTGGAACATTTGCGCGTTGTACGTGCGCCTGCTGCTCGAAAAGAACCTGAACGCGGATCAGATTCTCGTCGTCACGTTCACGAAGGCGGCCACCGCTGAATTGCACGAGCGCATTCGCGGCCGTCTCGCGGAACTGCATCGGGCAATCGACCTGGACGACGACGGCGGCGATCCGTTCATCCAGCGTCTCTTTGAAACGACGCTCGCGCCCGAGGGGGGCATCGAGCGTGACGCCGCGTTGAAGGTAGTGCGCCGCGCATTGCGCACATTCGACCAGGCCGCGATTCACACGATCCACGCATTCTGTCAGCGCGCGTTGCAGGAGGCGCCGTTCGCCGCCGCCATGCCGTTCGCCTTCGAAATGGAAGCCGACGACGCGGCGTTGCGCTTCGAGATGGCGGCTGATTTCTGGCGCGAGCAGGTCGAGCCGGTGGCCCATGCGCATCCCGCGTTCGCCGCCTGGCTGGTGGCGAAACGCGCGGGCCCCGCTTCACTCGACGAGCAGCTTGCGCGTCGTCTGAAGAAGCCGTTGGCGCAGTTGCGCTGGGGCAAGGCCGATCCGGGCGCAAGCGGCGCCGATCCGCAAGCCGGTTTCGATGCGGCCTGCGAAGTCTGGTGTGCGGAGCGCGACGCGATCGTCAGTCTGCTCGCGCAGGCGCAAGAGCGTCTCAGCAAGACCACACACAAGCCGGATCACGTGAGCGCGGCGATCGCCGCGTGGACCGAGTACTTCGCGCAGGGCGATTGTCATGCGCCGCCGCCGCGGGCCGCGTTGAAGCTGACGGCGTCGGCATTGAAGAAGGCCACCAAGGTGAAGTTCGAACCGCCCGAGCACGCGTTCTTCGAACATGCCGAAGCATTGGCGGCCGCGGTGGTCGCGGCCGAAGCCGCGCAACGCGCGCGTTGGCTCTCGCTCGTTCAGGCCTGGCTCGATTACGCGCCGGCCGAACTGGCGGCGCGCAAGCGCACGCGCCGCGTGGTCTCGTTCGACGATCTGCTGTCGAACCTCTACCGCGCGCTTGCGGCGCACCCCTGGCTTGCCGATGCATTGCGCACGCGCTATCCGGCCGCGCTGATCGACGAGTTCCAGGACACCGATCCGTTGCAGTTCGCGATCTTCAGCCGCATCTTCGCGCCGGCCGGGCCGCTCTTTCTCGTCGGCGATCCGAAGCAGGCGATCTACAGTTTTCGCGCGGCGGATCTGCATACCTATCTGACGGCGCGCGCGGCGGCTTCGGCGTGCTACACGCTCGCGGTCAATCAGCGCTCCACCGCGCCGATCGTCGAGGCTTGCAACCGGCTCTTCGAAGCCAATCCGCAGGCGTTCGTGCTCGACGGTCTCGACTATCAGCCGGTGCGCGCGGGCGAGCGTCGCAGGCCGCCTTTCTCCGACCCCGACGCGAGCGCCGGCGACTTCCGCATCTGGAGCCTGCCGCAAGGCGACGTCGCATTGACCAAGCGCGAGGCTCAGCGCGAAGCGAGCGAAGCGTGCGCGGCCGAGATCGTGCGGCTATTGCGCGGCGCGCGTGAAGGCGCCGTGACGATCGGCGGCGCGCCGCTTGCACCCGGCAACATCGCGGTGCTGGTGCAAACGCATAAGCAGGGCAGTCTGATCAAACGCGTGCTGGCGGGGTGGGGCGTCGGCAGCGTGGAACTGGCGCAGGCCTCGGTGTTCGCGACGCTCGACGCGGAACAGATCGAACGCGTGCTGGCCGCGGTCGACACGCCCGGCGATCTGCGCCGCCTGCGCGCCGCGCTGGCGACCGACTGGCTCGGGCTCGACGCCGCCGCGTTGTGGCGTCTCGAACAGGCCGCCGACGCGCCCGCACCCGCCGACGACCCCGCGCATGCCGCGGACGCGATGGGCTGGGTCGAGCGTTTTTCACGCTACCGGATGCTGTGGCACGAGCGCGGCTTCGCGGTGATGTGGCGCACGCTGATGCGCGAACTGCGCGTCGCGCAACGGCTGGTCGCCGGAGCCGACGGCGAGCGTCGTCTGACGAACGTGAACCACCTGGCCGAACTCGTGCAGTCGCGCGCCGCCACGCAACCCGGCATCGCGCCGACCTTGCGCTGGCTCGCCGCGCAACGCACGCAAGGTGGCGGCGAAGACGCGCAGTTGCGGCTCGAGTCGGATCGCAACCTCGTGCAGATCGTTACCGTTCACAAATCGAAGGGGCTGGAATATGCGGTGGTGTTCTGTCCGTTCCTGAACGACGGCGCGCTGCGCGAGCCGCCGTCTTCAGGCTTGCCGGACGCGCGCGAGTATCACGACGAAACGGGCGACGCGGTGCTGCATTATGGTTGCGACGACGAGGAGGCCGAGCGCGCGGCGCGTCACGCGGTGCGCGAACAGGCGGCGGAGCGGGCGCGGCTCGTCTACGTGGCGTTGACGCGCGCTGTCTACCGTTGCTATCTGGTGGCGGGCACGTATCTGTCGTCGCGTTCCACCCGGGAGTCGCGCCGCAGCGTGTTGAACTGGCTGGTGGGCGGCAGCGGGCACGGCTTCGACGACTGGCTTACCGATCCGCCCGACGAAGCCGCTTTGTCGGCAAGCTGGCAGGCGCTGGCGGGCGGTCCGATCACGTTGCAGGCGTTGCCGAAAGTGGCGCGCCGCGTACCGTTGGAAAGCATCCAGGACAGCGGCGCGCGGATGCAGGCGCGCGCCAATCGCCGGCCCTTGCGCGATCAGTGGCGCATGGCGAGCTTCAGCGGTCTGATCGCCGCGGGAAGCAAGACCGAGGAGATGCACGCGCCGGTGGAAGAAGTGCGGCCCGATCACGACGAGATCGCCGATGCGCTCGTGTCCGCGCCGCTGCTCGTGCCGGTGCGCGCGCAGCAGGCGCCGTCTTACGCCGAGGACGACATTCTCGCGTTTCCGCGCGGCGCGGCGGCGGGCGACTGCCTGCATCGCATGTTCGAACTGGCGGATTTCACCAAACCGCAAACCTGGCCCGACGCGATTCGCGGCGCGTTGCGCGAGCGCCCGTCGCCGGCCGTGCCCGAACTCGCAACGCGTCTACCCGCGATGATGCACAAGCTGATCGCGGACGTCGTGACCACCGAACTCGTGCCCGGCATGGTGCTGTCCAAACTCGATCCGCGCCGCCGAATCAATGAACTGGAGTTTCTGTTCGCGGCGCCGTCGCTCGATTTCCCGGCATTGCGCGAGTTGCTGATCGAACACGGCTATCCCGACGTCGCGCTGGAACCCGGCGTGTTGCGCGGTTTCGTCAAGGGATTCATCGACATGATCGTCGAACACGACGGACGCTTCTGGATCGTCGACTGGAAATCGAACCATCTGGGCGACAGTGCCGCCGACTACGCCGACGCGCCGCTCCAGGCGGCCATGGCGAGCCATGCGTATCACCTGCAAGCGCTGCTTTATACGGTCGCGCTGCATCGTTACCTGAAAACGCGGCTGCGCGACTACTCGTATGACACGCACATTGGCGGCTATCTGTATCTGTTCGTGCGCGGCGTGCGTCCGCAGTGGCGCGATGCCGACGGCCCGGCGGGCGTGCATGGGCGCAGGCCCCCATTCGAACTGGTCGCGCTGCTCGACGCGGCGATGATCGGAGGTGCCGCATGAGCACGCTCGAACACACCAGTTCGACGCCGCCGGAACTCGATGACATCGACATCGGCGTGAATCTGCCTGCGCCGACCGATTTCAGCATCGCGCTCGCCGAGGGTTTCGCGCGCCGCATCGGCACGCTGGCGCGGCGCGGCGGCGCGTCGGCCGAGGCGGTGAAATGGGCGGCGCGGGGCGCGTTCGCCGCGAGCCGCGCGACGGCCGAGGGGCACGTATGCGTGCCCCTCGCGGTGCTGGCGCGACGCTTCGAGGCATCGGGCGCGGAGGTGCGCGCGGCGCTGTTCGCAAGCGGCATGGCGAGCGACGGTTCGCAGAGCGCCGCGGCGTTGCGTCCGTTGGTGGTCGATGGGCAAGGGCGGTTATATCTGGCGCGCTACTACGACTACGAGCGGCGGCTGGCGCGCTCGCTGGTGGGGCACGCGGATGCGGAGGCGCAGCGGGTGCGCGAGGACCAGGCCCGGAGTCGTGATCGTGTTGCGGGCGGTGGCGACGCCGCGACAGGCGCGGATGCGAGCGCCGACGCCAACGCCAAAACACTGCACGAGCGCCTGCTGCGTTACTTCGGTCCGCCGAAGGACGACGAACTCGACTGGCAGCGCGTCGCGGCCGTCATGGCGCTGTCAGGATGGCTCACCATCGTCAGCGGTGGGCCGGGCACGGGCAAGACCACGACCGTGGTGGGCGTGCTTGCCTGCTTGCTCGATGCGCGCGCCGATCTGCGAATCGCGCTCGCTGCGCCGACCGGCAAGGCGGCGCAGCGGATGCAGGAAGCCTTGCTCGCGCGCGCCGGCGAATTGCCGCCCGCGCTCGCCGCGCGCTTGCCGCAGACTTCGTACACGCTGCATCGTCTGCTTGGCTCGGGACCGGGGGGGCGTTTCCGGCATCATCGCGACAATCCGCTGCCGTATGACGTTGTGGTGATCGACGAGGCGTCGATGATCGACGTCGCGATGGCCGCGCATCTGCTCGATGCGATCGCCCCGCGCACGCGTCTCGTGATGCTCGGAGACAAGGATCAGTTGGCCGCCGTCGAGGCCGGCGCGGTATTCGCGGAACTCAGCGCGCGGCCGGACTTCACGTCAGCCGGGATGCAGCGGATCGCCGCCGCGTTGGGTATCGCGGAGGCGCGGCTCGCGCAAGCATTGCCGCGCGCATCGCGAAGCGTCCACGAGCAGCGAGGCGGCCGGTCCACTCGTGAAGAAGCGCCGGACGATTTTCATGCACCGTTCGACGATCTGTTCGCGCGTGCCGATGCGCCGGATGCTGTCGTTGAGGGCGCCGATGGCGATCTGTTCGAACACGCCGTGTCGTCTGCCTACGCGTCGGCGATGGGAGCGGCGGCATCACCGCTTCAAAGCCCGCTCGCCGACTGTGTCGTCTGGCTCGAGCGCAATTATCGCTTCGGCCTCGAATCGCCGATCGGCCGCTTGTCGCTCGCGATCCGCAACGGCTCGGCGAACGCGGCGCTCGACGTCTTGAGCCTCGATCCGCTCGAACCATGCGCCGCGGCGCTTCACGAAGATACCCACGCGACGCTTGCCGAGCGCACGGTCGCGCGGCTCGCCGCGGGCTTCGCGCCGTATGCGGACGCCCTCGCCGCGGCGCTCGCCGCCGAAACGCCGGACCCGTTGCCGCTTTTCGATGCGTTGAACCGCTTCCGCGTGTTGTGCGCGACGCGTTCGGGGCCGCGCGGCGTCGATCAGGTGAATGCGGTCATGGCGGCTCAAGTGAGACGCTCGGCCGGCGTGACGCTCGCCGTGGGCGCGCAATGGTTCGCGGGACGGCCGGTGATGGTCACGCGCAACGATTACGCGCTGGGCCTGTTCAACGGCGATATCGGCATCGCGCTGCCGGGCGCGGGCGGCGCGTTGCGGGTGTACTTTCGTACCGGTGACGGCGGTCTGCGCGCGGTCTCGCCGGCCGCGCTCCCGCCGCACGACACGGCGTTCGCGCTCACGGTCCACAAGTCGCAAGGCTCCGAGTTCGAGCACGCGGTGCTGATGCTGCCGTCGGCGTTCAGCCGGGTGTTGTCGCGCGAGCTCGTGTACACGGCGATCACCCGGGCGCGCGAGCGGGTGGAAGTGATTGGTTCGCGGGCCGTGCTGGCGCAGGCTATCGAGACGCCGACGCAGCGTGACTCGGGGCTGGCCGCAAGAATCGCGGAGGCGTCGGGTAACGCGTAGCGGTGCGGCATGGCGGCGGCGCTATCGATGAAGCGGCCATGCCGACGGCGCAAGCGGTTTTCGGCGCCGCGGCCGCTGTGTACACTTGCACCTCTTTACCCAATCCCCTGTCATGACATCCCGCTATCCGATCCCGCCGAACGAAATCGAATTGACCGCGGTGCGCGCGCAGGGAGCGGGCGGCCAAAACGTCAACAAGGTATCGAGCGCCATTCATCTGCGCTTCGACGTGCGCGCGTCGTCGTTGCCGGAAGTGCTGAAAATGCATCTGCTCGCGCTGTCCGATCACCGGCTTACGCGTGACGGCGTGGTCATCATCAAGGCGCAGGAGCATCGTACTCAGGAGATGAATCGCGCGGCGGCGCTCGCGCGGCTCGACGAACTGATCGAAAGCGTCAGCGTCACGCGCAAGCCGCGCTTCGCGACCCGGCCGACGCGCGCGTCGAATCTGCGGCGTCTCGACAGCAAGGCCAAGCGCAGCGAGATCAAATCCGGCCGCGGGCGAGTGGACGATTAACGCTTGCCGCTGCGTCCGCCGGCGCGCGCAATGGCGCTCGGGCTCGTCGGCACGAAGTCGACGCAAAGCACATGCATGCCGTCATGCTCGAACGCGATGGCCGCGGTGTAGCAGTCCTCGCCGTCGGCCAGCGAATAGTGCGGACCCATCATGGCGACGCGCCCCGGCGCCGCGAGCGCATGCTTGAAATAGGCGCGCCGCGACCAGTTGCTGCGCGTGTTCGTGTAAAGCGGCGCGAGCCGCAGCGGAGGCGGCGGCACGCTAACGGCGGTGATCGACGGCTGGGTCTGCTCGCCGCGACTATCGGTGATGAACACCCGGCGCGCTTCGCGCAGATGCGACACTTCTTGCGCCGCGTCGCGCAGATCGCCGCTGAGCTTGTAGGCGTCGGCCGCGGCCAGCACCGCCTCCGCAAAACCTTCAAAACCGATCCGCTGATGGCGCGCGTGCGCGCGTTCGTAGTCGGCGAATTTGCCCCACATCGACTCGAGCAACGCGGGCACCTTGGCGCACGCCGCCTGCACCGAACTCTGCGGCTGACCGAGCCAGAAACCCTGCACGAAATCCACGTCGGCCTGCATGAGGATCATCAGTTCCTCGTCGGTCTCGACGCCTTCGGCCAGCACCAGCGTGCCGGATTGGTGGAGCATTGCGATCAGGTGGCTGATCATCGAATCGTCGCCCTCGCGCTTGCCGGCGCGCGCGACCAGTGAACGGTCGAGTTTGACGATGTCGGGGCGAAAGCGCCACACGCGGTCGAAATTCGAAAAGCCGGTGCCGAAGTCGTCGATCGCGATCAGGAAGTCGCGCGGTTGCGAGGCGGCCAGCATGCTGGCGACCGCGGATTCATCGTCGGCGGGCTGTTCGAGCACCTCGATCACGATGCGCTCCTGCGGCAGGCCGAAGTGCGCGGACAGCTCATCGATGAAGGTGCGTTGCGGCCAGTCCGTCTCGAACACCTGCGGGCGCGTGTTCAGGAACAGCCAGCCGGTGCTGATGCCTTGCTCCATGAAATTCGCCACATGCAGGCAGCGCGCGATGCGGTCGAGCTCGCGCGCGTCGGCTGCGGAGCGCGTGCCGGAGAACAGCACTTCCGGCGAGACCGGCAAGCCCACCGGATCGAAGGCGCGCAGCAGCGCTTCGTAGCCGACCACGCACTGGTGTGTGACCGAGAGCACGGGCTGGAACGCGCTGTGCAGGGTCAGCGCGCGCCACGTCGCGGTCCAGCCGGACTCGTCCCGGACCAGATGCGGGAGCAGGCCGCTCAGGGTCAATTCGCTGACGGTTGGCATAAGGGCAGGCATGAGAGCGGGCATGGTGGCATCGCGGCAAGCGGATGACCGGGTGCGCAGACCGATTCGGCGCGCGTTTCAGCGCGCCACGAAAGCACAGCCCAGGCGTCGGCGGGGTGGGGCGCGAAGCGCGCGGGAACGCGGAGAACGATGCCAGCCATGCTGGACTCCGGCGGATTGGTCAAACCAGTCTAGCAGTTTGCGATTTGCATGAATGTGCGGGTTATCACAGACGCATAACGTCATTTGATCGCCCTGCGACCAGCTGCGGCGAGGCGCCCGGCATGACTTCGCGCGAGAGCATGGCGCGCGCTTGCCGTGCGCGACACATTCATCGCCGCCGTCGCGGCCCGTCGTGATCTGCCGTGTGCATGAGGCGAGCGTAGCAGGGTGGCGAGTGGCCGCCCGCCAAACTCCAGGCGAGACGGTACTCAGACGTTATGCGCTTTTCCACGCGCTTTTCGTCAGCCCATACGACGCGCGCGAATGGCGGCCGGCTGCATCCGCGAGCCAGCCTGCAGGTTTGAAAGACGGCAGGTATGCTGCTGGCTTTTCGTGAAAAGGGGGACGGTATGTCGGAAATCGCGGTGGTCGCAATCTCGGTGGCGAAGCCGGGCTACGAAGAGCAACTGCGCGAAGCGCTCGAAGGCATCGTCGGGCCGACGCGCAACGAGCAAGGCGCGCTGCAGTACGACCTGCACCGCGATGTGCAGGAGCCGCGCCGGTTCGTGTTCGTCGAGCGTTGGGAAAGCCAGGAGGCGCTGGCGGCGCATGCGAAATCCGCGCACATCGAGGCTTACGGGAAAGCCGTGGCGGATTGGGTGGAACACGCGGAAATCCGCGTGGTGTCGAAGATCGCCTGAGCGTTCGTGAGCGGTGGTGAGCGCCGCGCGACGGCGGGCGCCGGGCGGTGCGTGCCGTTTGTGCTCAGTGGGTCGCTTGCGGGACGTCGAGAATCAGGATGATGGTCCAGTCGGCATCGCCATCGTGGTGATACTGGCGTTCGGCGACGATGAACGGTTGCTGCTTGCCATCCGGGCCGAGAAACAGCACGTCGCCTTCCATCGGCAGGCATTCGACGGGCGGCAGCGCGAGGAACGCTTCCTGACCGCCGCGCGGCATCAATTTTTCGATCTTGCGGGATGCTGCTTCAGTCCATTCGATATCTAGCTGGATGTTGCTCATGCTGTCCTCCGCACCAGGGTGCGCACGGGTTAGGGGATGCCGGCTGGGCGCCGGTCGGTGCGCGACTTTAGCATACCGTCGGCCGGATGCAGCGGGCTTGGAGCGCTCGCACGGCGCCCTTGCGGCGCGGCGTTGGCTGTCTTCAGCGCCTCGGTGGTGAACGCCATGGCAGGCCGTCGATGCCTGCTTGTCGAAGGCCTGTGGGTACGTCGCAATGTCCCTTTGCAAGTCCGAAGGTCATTAGACAACAAAAAGCCGAAACCGGCGTGCCGGCTTCGGCTTTCAATCTTCACGGCGAGGCAGCGGCGATGCTGCCGATGATCTGGCTAGCCGCGCTTACGAACTGGCTGCATCGGCCTTGGCGGCCTTCTTCTTGTGATGCGGCGACATTTTGTGGTGTTGGGCGGGTGCTGCCGGCGCGCTGTCCATGGCTTGCTGCCGGTTTTGCAAATCTTGCGCGCGTTGTTCGACGTCGGCGGCCTTGGCCGGATCGGTGCTCATCGTGACGCCGCTGTCTTGCGCATAAGCTGCGCCCGTCACGGCACTGAGGGAAACCAGGATCGCCAGGGACACTTTCTTCATCGTTACCTCCGCAGAGTGGTTTATGGACCCGAACATTTGTCTACCCAAATGGAAAGACAGTGCATTCTAGCCAGCAATATCCGCTCCAGCAGACGCTTTGTAACGACGATGACAATTCGTTACATCCTGTTACTGCCGTCCAAGGACTGTTGTCAGGCTTACAGTTGATTTCTGCGCCCTCCAACACGGTGAGCTGTCGCGGCGAATATTCGCATCTCTAAATAACGCGGCTTTTGCGATGTTTCGCATTTCAGAACCATCCGATTGCGCGATAAATCTGAAACTGGGCGATTCCAATCAGCTCGTGCAACGCGATCTCGGCATTCACAAGATTTTCATACCGCGGGAGTACACCGACATGGGCGCGCCGCGCGCTCGAGATGACAGGTTGCGGTGAGAGACCGAACAACTGGAAGTTCATTAATGCGCGCGGCATGTGATACGCGGATGTGACGAGTATCAAGGAATCGTAATGTGATCGCTCGATAATGGTCGACACGTTGCGCGCGTTTTCGTAAGTCGTTCGGCTGCTGTTTTCCAGCACGATGTCCGCGCGGGGCACCTGCTTGTCCAGCAGATAGGGCAGATAGGTGTCGGCTTCGGTCGCGCGATGCCGCTGCGGGTTGCCACCGCTCACGATCACCTCGCAGGTGAGCGCCATGCGTTTGCAGTTCGCATAGTTGGCCGCGCTCACCGCGATGCGCGTGAGCACGTCGCGTGGCGGCACGAGCACATCGTGGGCGTCGTAAATCGTGCCGCCGCCGAGCAGGATGATCGCGGTGCGCGGCGCGAACGTGGCGGGCGCAGGGGATTGCCGGTGCGGTTGCGCCAGTTGCAGCAATGGCGCGGTGAGCCAGCCGGCCGAGAGCAGCCAGAACAGGGCGAGCAGACAAACGGCGAGCGGTCGGCGGGCGCTTTTCCATAGCACGATTGCTGCAAAAAAAAGCGCTAATAAAGTGAATAGAATCAATTTAGATGGGGTAACGTATGACTTTCGGGACAAATCCACGAACCTGCTATCGCGCCGCAGCGGTTGCATCGCCGGCCGTGGACAGAACGCTAACACGCTGTTCAGACGGGGGTTCCGAAAACGAGACCAGGCAGCACCTGGCGGAAATCCGGCTGCATGACTTGCAGCCCGCTTCCAGCCCAGGGCGGGTGCTACGCGCGTCACTGGTGGCGCGGTGACGTGTTGGGCATAAATGTGTCATGGCTGCACTTTAAGAAAGAAGTGAGATGACCACGTATTCCAACGAAGCGGTACTTGAAGCGCTGCGGCGGGCGCAATATCGCCAGGTCCCATGGGCCAGACGGCCGGGCGTTTTCCAATATCTTCGCGCGCTTGGCCTGATGGATACCGTTCGGCAGCGCACCGTCGCGCCGGCTCCGGGCTTTCACGCACCTGTCGACATCGCCGTGCTCACCGAGCGCGGCAAGGCTGAGTTTGCGCGGCTCGCACATGACGAGCGGTTGCTTAGCTGGACGGACCAGCGAATGAACGACTACGTCGTCGCCACCGCCGACTCGCGGCCCACCGCCGCGCTCGAAGTGCGGCCCTAGCTTCGGCGCACGGCTAACGCTGGTTTCCGGACCGTTGCACGAGGCTGGCGGTTATTTCGTTGTTCTGCAAACTGCGGCCATACTCCGGCGCTTTCCGCCGAAGTGGCTCGCGCGTCGGCTCGTGTCCGGTCATGAAAAAAAGCCCGTATCTTGAGGGATACGGGCTACCGGAATTACTACTGCCACGCTGTGCTAATGGCGTTGAATGAGACTGTTGGCGGGATCCAGTGGTTCCCCAATCGATCCGCTTCGCACTGCCGCAATGGGCTCACGGCTACGGCGAAGTCACAGCGAATCATTTGGTACTAGCAAACGGGGCGGATGACTCAGCAGGACGCTCGGGCTTCCATTCGAATTCTGATCGACGCTCCCTCCCTAACGCCGGCGCGCTGGATCCTCGCGGGGCGGTTCCGGCCGAGTGCGCACGTTGCTTGCGATGTCGCCACGCAAATCTCCGCGCGGCGCGGGTGGCGTGAAGTCACGACTGCGCGCGTCGCGCTGCTGCCAGGCTTGAAGGCTGGCGGTGCGGTCAGGCCGCCAGTTCCAGCCTTCCGGCCGTTGCTGTGCAAGCGCCGCTGCGGCCATCGATGAAACCACAATGCCGCACAGAAGCAGTGACATTGGTTTCATGCTGGAGCTCCCGTCAAGCCGATCGACTCAAGGCCTGTTTTCATACCCCTAAGGTAGGCCGACCGACGAAAGCACGCTGTAAGTAATAGTAAATGGATGTTTCACCCGCAACGCTCTCGCTGCATCGGACGTCTGACGCAGCGCGCAGGCAGGGTGGAAAGGGACGACTGCGTTGGGCGCGCCGGCGAGCGGTGCCCATGACGAGTCAGGCGGGCGTCGAGAGGCGACGCACGAAGGCCTGGACAGGTGCCGGGCGCCCATAAGGGGCCCGGGTGAAACGATTCGCGTCAGGCCATCTTGACCGGCGCGCGCCACGATTCCGGATTGGTCCAGAATGCGCCGCGCAGACGGTCGCGGCTCGGCGGTGCTGGCGGTTTCGCAGCGGTGGCGCCGATCCGCCCGCGCAGCGAAATTTCGCGGCCGCTCGTTCCGAGTCGCTTGACTATTTCGGCGAGCGTACCATCGGCCTGCCACTCGTCGAAGCGGCGGCGGCAAGTCGGCGGCGACGGATAGCGGCCGGGCAGCTTGGACCAGCCTTCGCCGGTCGACAGCACCCAAAGCACGGCGTTGACGACCGCGCGCGCTTCCACGCGTGGCCGACCGCGCCGTTCGCTCCGTGCAGGCTCCGCACAGAACAACGCCTCGACCAGCGCCCACTCGTTGTCTCTCAAATCGTCGAACAGCATCATGTTTCACCTCAGCGAAGCTAACTCCGGTGCGCTGCCCCGCGCCGCGCACTCTCCATGCACTCGATAGGCGAGTGCCAAGGGGGTCGGGCTTGCCACGGTCCTGTATGCAGTCAGAACTCATGGCGCCGATCCTGTGTGCATGTAAATGCAGGAACTGTGCCAACATAAGTCCAACAGCCTGAAGCCCTGTAGCGGCGGGCCAGCGCGGGCGCTAGCTAGGGGCGTATGAGAATCCAAAAAACCCATCACGCAAATCGGGACAATCACCAATCTTGTGCAATCAGGCCCGGCCAGCGTGCGTTTGCGCCTTCCCGCTGCATTGCAGCGAAAGCCGCTGCGCCCGCTGTGACGCGAAGTTTGCGAATACAATGCGCATCAAAATGCGTCATTGATGAGGTTGGTAAATGAATGTCACGCTGCGCCAGCTCAGGGTTTTCATTGAGGTCGCCCGCTTGCAGAGCTTCAGTCGGGCGGGCGATGAAATCGGCCTGACGCAATCGGCCGTTAGCCGCTGCGTGCGCGAACTGGAGGGGGAAATCGGCCTCAAGCTGATCGACCGCACGACGCGCGAAGTGCAGCTAACCGATGTCGGCGGCAATCTGGTTGCGAGCGTGTCGCGTCTATTGAACGACCTCGACGACGCGCTGCGCGAGATTCGTGAAATCGGCGAGCAGCGCCGTGGACGAGTCATGGTGGCTGCCAGTCCGACGGTCGCCTGCCGGTTGATGCCGGGCGTGGTGGCGTCGTGCGGACGGCAGTTTCCGTACATCACACTGGGTTTGCGCGACGACGTGCAAAGCGACGTGGTCCGCAAGGTCAAATCGGGCGAGGTCGATTTCGGCGTGATCATCGGCCCCTTTTCCGCCGACGATCTGCTCAGCGAATCGCTGATGACGGATTCGTTCTGCGTCGTTTTGCGCGGCGACCATCCGTTGGCGGCCCGCAAGCAGGTGGCGTGGACGGACCTCGAGGGCCAGCAGCTCGTCATGCTCGATTACGCGTCAGGCAGCCGGCCGATCATCGACGCCGTGATGCAGGAGCACGGTGTCAACGCGACGGTGGTGCAGGAACTGGGTCATTCCGCGACCGTCTTCGGGCTGATCGAGGCGGGCGTCGGCGTGAGCGTGCTCCCCTGGCTCGCGTTGCCGCTGCCGGCGGGCGCCACGCTGGTGGCGCGGCCGCTGGTGCCGCGTGCGCAACGCACGGTCGAACTGGTGCGGCGGCGCGACCGTTCGTTATCGCCGGCGGCCGAGGCGGTGTGGGAACTGATTCGTCAATTGCCGGCGCGGGCGGAGGAGCTGGGCTGATGCGGGTCGCGGTTCGGCTCGGCGCCTGATTGACCGCCGACTTCGCCGTCCTGACGACAGGCGCCACGCTACACTGTCGCCTCTGCGCAATCTCAACCCCTAGCCGACACCGTCTGGAAGCCTCGATGAGCGAATCGGATCTGCCTGTGCCATCCATCCCGAATGCGCGCGATGCCGTGCGCGCCCTGCGTCCTTCGCAGATCCGCGAAGTCGCGAACGCCGGATTCGGCGTCGACGACGTGCTGCCGTTCTGGTTCGGCGAGTCCGACCGCGTCACGCCGTCGTTCATCCGCGATGCGGCCAGCGCCGCGCTGGCCGCGGGCGCGACTTTCTACACGCACAACCTGGGCATCGCGCCGTTGCGCGCGGCGCTCGCCCGCTACGTCAGCGAATTGCATGGGCCGACGTCGCCGGACCACGTCGCGGTGACGAGCGCGGGTGTCAATGCGCTGATGCTGGCCGCGCAACTGGTGGTGGGCGCGGGCGACCGAGTCGTCGCGGTCACACCGCTGTGGCCGAATCTGGTCGAGATTCCCAAGATTCTCGGCGCGCATGTCGAGACCGTTGCGTTGGGCTACGGCGAGCGCGGCTGGCAACTCGACATCGAGCGGCTACTGGCTGCGCTGACGCCGGACACCCGAATGCTGCTCATCAACTCGCCGAACAATCCGACCGGCTGGGTGATGAGCCGCGACGAGCAGCGCACCGTGCTTGCGCATTGCCGGCGCCACGGCATCTGGCTCGTCGCCGACGAGGTTTACGAACGCCTTTACTACGCGGACGCCGATCCCGGCGCGAGCGGCCCGCACTCACGCACCGCGCCATCGTTTCTCGACCTCGCCGGTCGCGACGAACGCGTGATCTGCGTGAACTCGTTCTCGAAGGCGTGGCTGATGACCGGCTGGCGGCTCGGCTGGATCGTCGCGCCGGCTACGCTAATGGACGATCTGGGCAAGCTGGTCGAGTACAACACCTCGTGCGCGCCGGCGTTCGTTCAGCAGGCGGGCATCACGGCCGTCGAGCAGGGCGAGCGCTTCACGCAGGAACTCGTGCTCGACCTGAAGGCATCGCGCGACCATCTGGTGCGGGCGCTGTCCGCAGTGCCGGGTGTCGACGTGAAGGCGCCGCCGGGCGCCATGTATCTGTTCTTTTCGATGCCCGGCGCCTCGCGCAGTCTTGAGCTGTGCAAGGCGATGGTGCGCGAGGTCGGCCTGGGTGTGGCGCCTGGCAGCGCGTTCGGCCCGCAAGGCGAGGGTTTCGTGCGGTGGTGCTACGCCTGCGACACGGCGCGGCTGGATGCGGGTGTCGAACGGCTGAAGCAGTTCCTCGCGCAACGTGCCGCACCGTGATGAGCGAAGCCGAGCGGGCGGACCGGACGGAAGCTTAAAGCTCTTTTGCGCAAAGCGGCTTCCATCCGTTTGCACGCGTCGTTGCGCTGAAGTGCGCCGATCAAGGCGGGACCGGATATGCGCGGGGGATTTCGCCTTTACGCACTGATTGTTTTTGCGTAATATGGCGCTCAGTCACGCGATTCCTTTCAGGAATATCGCTGCTCCGTCCGGCTGGGTTTGGCTCGATGCCTGTTTCGCCTCCCCCCGGTGCGTGCTCCCATCAATATGACCGATCAGAATCGGGCGAGCGCGTCTTCAGTTCCACATCGTCTGTTTGATCCGGTTCTTTGACCCTAACTCATAAGGTCGACCTGGCTGCATGAATACCCAAGAGGCGAAGATCGTCCTCGAGACTGCCTTGATCTGCGCGCAGGAGCCGTTAAAGCTCGGCGAGTTGCGCAAGCTCTTTGCCGACGGCGTGTCGGCAGACACCGTTCGAACTTTGCTCGAGGACCTCAAGCGCGATTGGTCCGGGCGCGGTGTGGAGCTGGTCGGGTTGGCGTCGGGCTGGCGATTTCAAAGCAAGCCCGCGATGCGTTCGTATCTGGATCGTTTGCATCCCGAGAAGCCGCCGAAATATTCGCGCGCGGTGCTCGAGACGCTCGCGATCATCGCCTACCGGCAACCGGTCACGCGTGGCGATATCGAGGAGATTCGCGGCGTCACCGTGAATACGCAGGTCGTCAAGCAACTCGAGGACCGCGGCTGGATCGAGGTGATCGGTCATCGCGACGTGCCGGGCCGTCCGGCGCTGTATGCGACCACACGGCAGTTTCTCGACGACCTCGGTTTGACGGCGCTCGACGAATTGCCGCCGCTCGCCGATCCGTCCGCGCAACTGAACGCGGATCTTCTCGGGCAGCACGCAATCGAGTTTTCGGATGTGGAAGCGGCTCAGGCATTGGCTGCGAGCGAAGAGGCCGTGATCGAAGAGCCGGCCGACTCCGGCACGACCGAGGCGGTCGACGAATCGCATGGCGCGAGCGTTGGCGGCGAACCGCACGAAGCCTTGCAAGCAGCGAACGAAGCGCCGCTGGCCGGATCGGCGGACACAGCTAGCCATGAAGACACCGGCCATGTCGAAGAGACGCCTGGAACGGCGGGAACGGAAATAGCTAAAGAGTATCAAGCGCCGCATGCTGAACACAGGGAGTCAGCGGAGACGGCGGTTAAAGCGGCGGATATGGCAGCGGCGTCCGAGTCGCAAAACGACGCTGCCGGCGCACCGGCCGCGCAAGAACATGCTGAAGAAGCGGCAAAGGTTGTACCGCAGGCCGGCGCCGCCGAACCTGCACTGAATCACGATCCGGTCTCCCAGGCCGATCCCGCAATACCCGCGCGCGACTCGGGCGCGCTCCGCAATACGGAGCGCGCCGCCGAGCCGAACCCGACCACGGCGGCGCACGGCGATCGTAAAGATCGTCGCGATGCCGCACAGGACGCAGGCATTCTGACCGACGACGAACCCGAGTCGCGCAGCGCCTGACGTAACCGAACTTTTTTGCCGCGCCCGCAATGGGCGCGCGCGACCTGACATTTTGAGGTTGTTTTGACACATACCCACGACACCGATTCGTCCGAATCCGAGCGCGCCGTGCCGTCGGCGCGCGCTGACGAGACGCACGCCACGCAAGCATCGGCAGGCGAGGGCGAGCGCCCGGCGCAGACCACGGAAGCAGACGGCGAGGACCGTCCGCGCCGCGGCCTGCGTCGCGGGCCGCGCAGCCTGATCGCGCGGCGCCGCGCCGGAGCGAAGACGAAGGGCGCCGAAGGCGCGCCCGCGCAAGGAGCGCCGGTCGTCACCGAGGCCCCGCCTGACGGCGAGGTGGTCGCGCAAGTGCGCATGCCGCGCAAGGAAGCCGGCGCCAAGGGACAAGGTCCGCGGCGCAATGCCGGCGGGGCGAAACGCGAAGGTGGTCAACGTGAAGGCGCACCCCGCGAGGGCGGCGCTCGCGAAGGTGGGCGGGGCGAGCGCCAGCCGCGTGAAGGCGGTCAGCGTCAGAACCGCCGCGGCGCCGAAGCACCGGCGGCCGCGGCCACGGAAGCCGGCCAGGACGATCTGTTCTCGTACGTCACCTCGCCCGCATTCGATGCCGACAACAGCGCCACCGGCGGCGTGCGCGCGCCGATGCTGCGCCGTGGCAAGCCGGCCGCGCCCAAGCGCGTGCTGGCGGCGGACGACGACGCGCCGAAGCTGCACAAGGTGCTGGCCGAAGCCGGCATGGGCTCGCGCCGCGACATGGAAGAGCTGATCGTCGCCGGCCGCGTGTCGGTGAACGGCGAGCCGGCTCACATCGGGCAGCGCATCATGCCGACCGACCAAGTTCGCATCAACGGCAAGCCGGTCAAACGCAAGCTGGCCAACAAGCCGCCGCGCGTGCTGCTGTATCACAAACCGACCGGCGAAATCGTCAGTCACGCCGATCCGGAAGGCCGTCCGTCGGTATTCGACAAGCTGCCGCCGATGAAAACCGCCAAGTGGCTCGCGGTCGGCCGCCTCGACTTCAATACGGAAGGTCTGCTGATGCTGACCACGTCGGGCGATCTGGCGAACCGTTTCATGCACCCGCGTTATAGCGTCGAGCGTGAATATGCGGTGCGCGTGGTCGGCGAACTGGCCGAAGGCATGCGTCAGAAGCTGCTGCATGGCGTCGAGCTGGAAGACGGTCCGGCGAATTTCCTGCGTATTCGCGACGGCGGCGGCGAAGGCACTAATCACTGGTATCACGTCGCGCTCGCCGAAGGGCGTAATCGCGAAGTGCGCCGCATGTTCGAAGCGGCCGGCCTGATGGTCAGCCGTCTGATCCGTACCCGTCACGGCCCGATTTCGCTGCCGAAAGGTTTGAAGCGCGGCCGCTGGGAAGAGCTCGAGGACAATCAGGTTCGCGCGCTGATGGCGTCGGTCGGCCTGAAGGCGCCGACAGAAGAAAAGGGCGGTCGCGGCGCCGCGCCGGAGCGCAAGCAGCCGGATCCGATGCAAACGTCGATGGGCTTCATCAATCGTGAGCCGGTGCTGATGTCGCACGGCCGTTTCGAGCAGCAGCCGCGCGGCCAGGGTCGTCGTGGTGCGGCGGGCGGCGGCTTCGGCGGCGGTGCGGGCACCGGCTTTGGTGGCGGCTATGGCAGCCGTGGAGCGGGGCGTGGGGCCGGCGGCGGCTTCAGCGGCCCGATGGGCGGCGGCACGGGCGGTCCGCGTGGCGGACGTGACGTCGACGGCAATCGTGCGCCGTCGGGCAATAGCAATCGGGCGGCAGGCGGCGGCAAGCGCGTCGGCGGCGCTGGCGGCAATCCGGGCGGCGGCGGTCGCGGGCCGGGCGGCAATCGCGGCGGCAGCGGCGGTGCGGGCAACCGTGCGGGCGGCGGCAATGCCAATGCGGGTGGCGCCAATCGCGGCGGCGGCGCACCGCGCGGCCGCTCACGTGGCCGTTAAGCGGTAACGAAGTCGCGCGTGGCGGGCTGTCGCGTATCGCGCTCCCTAATACGTGCGGCCCTCGGCGGAATCGATCGACGAGCGCCGCGCATTTCATGCGGCGCATAAAAATCGCGGCGTGAGCGCAAATCGGGGCAGAGTCGCTCTGCTTGCTCGCCAAGCCAGGAGCGGGCCGCGCAAACCGCCTTGCAAAAGGCCCAAAGCGCCGCCATATCGTTCGAACGATTTCCCATGAAATCAAGCGGAAATGCGCTTCACGCGGCGTTCTGCGGGTTTGCGTTTGTCCCGAAAAATGGCTACAATCGCGAAGTCGCTGGGCGTGCGGCTTTTCATGTGCGGCTCAGGTGCGACCACCGGCAATAAGATGATGGGCGTTTAGCCCATTTTTTTTTGCCGCTCAGTTTATGTGGTTTGGCATCTCGGGTAGCACGAACGTGCGCCGGCTTGGCGCGCGGCCCGCATTGGTTGTTTGCAAAACAGGCGGCAGGCTCGCTGCGCGAACATCTAAGAGGGCACTGTGCAACTGACGGAACTGATTGAAACCACGGTCGTGGGACTCGGCTACGAGCTCGTCGATCTCGAGCGCACCGGGCGCGGCATGTTGTGTATTTATATCGACCAGCCGGCCGGCATTGCGATCGAAGACTGCGAGAAAGTCACGCGTCAGCTCCAGCACGTTCTGACGGTCGAAAATATCGATTACGAGCGGCTCGAAGTGTCGTCGCCGGGTCTCGACCGCCCGCTGAAAAAACTGGCGGATTTTGAACGCTTCGCAGGCAGCGAAGTGGTAATCACATTGAAAAAGCCATTGGACGGACGGAAATCGTACCGGGGCATCCTGCATGCTCCGCAAGGCGAGACGATCGGTCTGGAATTTGAAGGGAAGGAAGGCGCCGCGATGCTTGATTTCACGCTCGCGGACATGGATAAAGCACGCCTCGTTCCGAAAGTTGACTTTAGGAGCCGCAAACAATGAGTCGCGAAGTGTTGATGCTGGTGGATGCGCTGGCACGCGAGAAGAACGTCGACAAAGACGTGGTATTTGCCGCGCTCGAGGCGGCTCTCGCTTCGGCCTCCAAGAAACTCTTCGAAGAAGACGCGGATATCCGCGTCCATATCGACCGTGAAAGCGGCGAACACGAAACGTTTCGCCGCTGGCGCGTGGTGCCGGACGAAGCCGGTTTGCAGGAGCCGGATCAGGAAATCCTGCTGTTCGAAGCGCGTGAACAGAAGCCCGACATTCAACTCGACGAATACATCGAGGAACCGGTGCCGTCGATCGAATTCGGCCGCATCGGCGCGCAGGCCGCCAAGCAGGTGATCCTGCAAAAGGTGCGCGACGCGGAACGCGAACAGATCCTGAACGACTTCCTCGAGCGTGGCGAGCACATCATGACCGGCTCGGTGAAGCGTCTCGACAAGGGCAACTTCATCGTCGAAACCGGCCGTGTCGAAGCGCTTTTGCGCCGCGATCAACTGATTCCGAAGGAAAACCTGCGCGTGGGCGACCGCGTGCGCGCCTATATCGCCAAGGTCGATCGCACCGCGCGCGGCCCGCAGATCGAACTGTCGCGTACCGCGCCCGAATTCCTGATGAAGCTGTTCGAGATGGAAGTGCCGGAAATCGAACAGGGCCTGCTGGAAATCAAGGCGGCGGCCCGCGATCCGGGTGTGCGCGCCAAGATCGGCGTGATCGCTTACGACAAACGTATCGATCCGATCGGCACTTGCGTCGGCATTCGCGGCTCGCGCGTACAGGCGGTGCGTAACGAGCTCGGTGGCGAAAACGTCGACATCGTGCTATGGTCGGAAGATCCCGCACAGTTCGTGATCGGCGCGCTCGCGCCGGCAGCCGTCCAGTCGATCGTCGTCGATGAAGAAAAGCATTCAATGGACGTCGTCGTCGACGAAAACGAGCTGGCGGTCGCGATCGGCCGCAGCGGCCAGAACGTGCGTCTTGCCAGCGAACTCACCGGCTGGCAGATCAACATCATGACGCCGGACGAATCCGCGCAAAAGCAGAATCAGGAACGCGGTGTATTGCGTGACCTGTTCATGGCGCGTCTCGATGTCGACGAGGAAGTCGCCGACATCCTGATCGACGAAGGCTTCACGAGCCTCGAAGAGATCGCTTATGTGCCGCTCAACGAGATGCTCGAAATCGAGGCATTCGACGAAGACACCGTTCACGAACTGCGTAATCGCTCGCGCGATGCATTGCTGACGATGGCGATCGCGAACGAAGAAAAGGTCGAAAATGTAGCGCTCGACCTGAAGAGCGTGGAAGGCGTCGACGCCGACCTGCTCGCCAAGCTGTCCGAACACCAGATCCAGACGCGCGACGAACTCGCCGAGCTGGCTGTGGATGAACTGGTCGAGATGACCGGAATGGAAGAGGATGCCGCTAAGGCGTTGATCATGAAAGCACGTGAACACTGGTTCCAGTGAGAAATGACCATGGCGCACTAAATTGAACGCGGCCGTCAGGCCGCATGACCCGATGCTAACCGCAAGGAATCGGTCCTTGCATTAAGAGGAATGAATGGCGAGTAACAACGTAGCCCAATTTGCCGCGGAACTGAAAATGCCTGCAGGCGTGCTGCTCGAGCAGCTGCAGGCGGCAGGCGTCACCAAAGCGAGCGAAGACGACACCTTGTCCGAAACGGACAAGGCGCGTCTGCTCGACCACTTGCGCAAGTCTCACGGCTCGACTGATGCGGACAAGCGCAAGATCACGCTGACGAAACGGCATACGTCGGAGATCAAGCAGTCCGACGCGACGGGCAAGGCTCGCACCATTCAGGTCGAGGTGCGTAAGAAGCGCACTTTCGTCCGCCGCGACGAAACCGTCAGTGAAGGCGCGGAAGCATCGAATCATGTGGCCGAGGCCGACGTCGACGATCTGGAACTCCAGCGTCGTGAAGAGGAAGCGCGTCACGAAGCCGAGCTGCTCGAAAAGCAGGCTCAGGAGCTGAAAGCGCGTCAGGAACAACTCGAACGCGAGGAAGCCGAACGTCAGGCGCGCGAGCAGGCTGCAGAAGCCGAGCGCCGCCGTGCGGAAGAAGAAGCGGCGAAGAAGCGCGCGGCGGCTGCGGCCGAAGCGGCGGCTCGCGAGAAGCCTCAGCAGCCGGCGCAAGCTGCGCAGCCGGTCACGGCGAAAGCCGAACCGGCGGCTGCCAAGGCTGCGCAACCCGCCGTCGAGCAGGACGACGAACGCGCCGCGGCGGAACGCGCGGCGCAACGCGAGGCTGCGAAGAAGGCGGAAGACGCGGCGCGTCAAGCCGCTGAGAAAGCGCGCGCCGAACAGGAAGAAATCGCCAAGCGTCGCGCAGCGGCTGAAGCCGAGGCGCGTGCGATTCGCGAAATGATGAACACGCCGCGCAAGGCGCAGGTCAAGGCGCCGGAGCCGGCACCGAAGCCCGCTGAGCCGGCCAAGGCCGCCGAAGCCAAGGGCACGCTGCACAAGCCGGCACGTCCGGCAGGTGAAGCAACGGCACGCCCGGCCGCCAGGAAGCCGGCTGTCGCGGCTCCGGCCGCCACGACGGCGCCGTCGGCGGGCGACAAGAAGAAGCCGGCGGGCAAGGGCAACTGGCAGGACGACGCAGCCAAGCGCCGCGGCATCAAGACGCGCGGCGATACCAGCGGCGGCGTCGATCGCGGCTGGCGCGGCGGCCCGAAGGGTCGCGGCAAGCATCAGGATCAGAGCACCACGTTCCAGGCGCCGACCGAACCGATCGTGCGTGAAGTGCATGTGCCGGAAACCATCACGGTCGCCGATCTTGCGCACAAGATGGCGGTGAAGGCGTCGGAAGTCATCAAGTCGATGATGAAGCTCGGCCAGATGGTCACGATCAACCAGATGCTGGACCAGGAAACGGCGATGATCATCGTCGAGGAATTGGGCCACCATGCGGTCGCGGCCAAGCTGGACGACCCGGAAGCGATGCTGGTCGAAGGCGAAATCAGCGATGCGGAAGCATTGCCGCGTCCGCCGGTCGTCACGGTCATGGGTCACGTCGACCACGGCAAGACCTCGCTGCTCGACTACATCCGCCGCGCCAAGGTGGCAGCGGGTGAAGCGGGCGGGATCACGCAGCACATCGGCGCCTATCACGTCGAAACGCCGCGCGGCGTCATCACGTTCCTCGATACGCCGGGTCACGAGGCCTTTACGGCCATGCGTGCCCGCGGCGCGAAAGCAACCGACATCGTGATTCTGGTGGTCGCAGCCGACGACGGCGTGATGCCGCAAACGAAGGAAGCGATCGCCCACGCGAAGGCCGGCGGCGTGCCGCTCGTCGTCGCGATCAACAAGATCGACAAGCCGGATGCGAATCCGGAGCGCGTGAAGCAGGAACTCGTCGCGGAAGGCGTCGTGCCGGAAGAATACGGTGGCGATTCGCCGTTCGTGTCGGTGTCGGCGAAAACCGGCGCGGGCATCGACGACCTGCTCGAAAACGTGCTGCTGCAAGCCGAAGTGCTGGAACTGAAGGCGCCGGTCGAAGCGGCGGCCAAGGGTCTCGTCATCGAAGCGAAGCTCGACAAGGGTAAGGGTCCGGTCGCAACGATCCTCGTCCAGTCCGGTACGCTGAACCGTGGCGACGTGGTGCTGGCGGGTAGCGCTTACGGCCGCGTGCGAGCCATGCTCGACGAAACCGGCAAGCCGACCAAGTCCGCCGGTCCGTCGATCCCGGTGGAAATCCAGGGTCTGTCGGAAGTGCCGCAAGCCGGTGAAGAAGTCATCGTCATGCCGGACGACCGCAAGGCGCGTGAAGTCGCGCTGTTCCGTCAAGGCAAGTTCCGCGACGTCAAGCTGGCTAAGCAACAGGCCGCGAAGCTCGAGAACATGCTGGAACAGATGGGCGAAGGCGAAGTGCAGTACATGCCGCTCATCGTCAAGGCCGACGTGCAGGGTTCGCAGGAAGCGCTGGTGCAGTCGCTGCTCAAGCTCTCCACCGACGAAGTCCGCGTGCAGATCGTGCACGGCGCCGTGGGCGGCATCAGCGAGTCCGACGTCAACCTGGCAACGGCTTCGAAGGCGGTGATCATCGGCTTCAACACCCGTGCGGATGCACAGGCGCGCAAGCTGGCGGAAGCCAACGGTGTCGATATTCGCTACTACAACATCATCTACGACGCAGTGGATGAGGTGAAGGCCGCGATGTCCGGCATGCTGGCGCCGGAGAAGCGCGAAGTCGTGACGGGCACCGTCGAAGTGCGCCAGGTCTTCAAGGTGCCGAAGATCGGCGCGGTGGCCGGCTGTATGGTCACGGACGGTTTCGTCAAGCGCTCGTCGTCGGTACGCGTGCTGCGCAACAACGTCGTCATCTTCACGGGCGAGCTCGATTCGCTCAAGCGCTTCAAGGACGACGTGAAGGAAGTCCGTCAAGGCTTCGAGTGCGGTATGTCGATCAAGAACTTCAACGATATCGTCGAAGGCGATCAGTTCGAAGTCTTCGAAGTCACCGAAGTCGCGCGTACGCTGTAATTCACGCGACACGGCTCAACGGGCGGAGCGGGCTTTAGCGCCCGCTCCGCCCGTTGTTTTTTGAGCCACGGCGGCGCGCCTGTCGCCTATGGCGCCCGCAGCCGCCCACGGTCATCGAGCCGCTCACATGCCGCCCGCATGACGAAGACCGCGGCTACGCGATCAACTTTTTGCATCCGTCATAACGGATCACACAACACCATGCCTAAAAAACGTTCTTCTCCCAATCGCAACGTGCAGATCGCCGATCAGATCCAGCGCGACCTGTCCGAGCTGCTGCGTGAGGTCAAGGATCCGCGCATCGGCATCGTCACGATTCAAAGCGTCGAGCTGACGCCGGACTACGCGCACGCGAAGGTCTATTTCACGACGCTGACGGGCGACCCGCAGCAGACGCTGGAAGCGCTCACGCATGCGGCCGGTCATCTGCACAATCAGCTGTTCAAGCGCTTGCATATCCATACCGTGCCGACGCTGCATTTCCACTACGACAAGACGATCGAGCGGGCGGTCGAAATGTCGCGTCTGATCGACGAGGCGAATGCCAACCGCGCGAAAGAAGACTGAGCAGGCGTTATCCGCTGCCGTGCCGTTGACTGCAATGCGCCTGGCGCCGCCTTCCGTTTTGCTTTCCGTTTACCTCGAAGATCCGTCTTTCTGACATGACCGCACCTCAACGCCCCCGCGTGCCGCGGCGCGCGCTCGACGGCGTGCTGCTGCTCGACAAGCCGCTCGGCCTGTCGAGCAACGACGCGCTGATTCGCGCGAAACGTCTCTATCTGGCGAAAAAGGCGGGCCACACCGGCACGCTCGACCCGCTCGCCACCGGTTTGCTGCCGCTGTGCTTCGGCGAAGCCACCAAGTTCTCGCAGGATCTGCTCGAAGCCGACAAGACCTACGAGGCCACGATGCGCCTCGGCATTCGCACGACCACCGGCGACGCCGAAGGCGAGACCATCGACACACGCGAGGTGACGTGCGATCAGGCGGCGGTCCTTGCGGCTTTACCGACGTTTCTCGGCGACATCATCCAGGTTCCGCCGATGTATTCGGCGCTCAAGCGCGACGGCAAGCCGCTGTACGAATACGCGCGCGCCGGTCAGACGGTCGAACGGGAAGGGCGGCAGGTGACGATCCACGCGCTCGAATTGCTCGCCTGCGCGCTGCCGGACGTGACCTTTCGCGTGACGTGCAGCAAGGGCACGTATGTGCGCACGCTCGCCGAGGACATCGGCGAAGCGTTGGGTTGCGGCGCGCATCTGGTGGCGTTGCGGCGCACCGGCGTCGGCGCGCTGACGCTGGAACACGCGGTGACGCTCGATGCTCTGTCGAGCGCGCCGGAAAGCGAGCGGGACGCGTGGCTGCAACCGGTCGACGCGCTGCTGTCCACGTTCCCGCTCGTCAGGCTGGATGAGGACGCGACTCGCCGCTTTCTGCACGGTCAACGCCTGAAGCTGTCGGAGTTGGCGATCACCGGCGACGCGGTGAATGCGCCGCGCGTGCGTGTGTATGACGGGGAAGGCCGCCTGCTCGGTGTCGCGAAACAAGGCGAAGGCGTGCTCGCACCGGAACGGCTGGTGGTGACGACGGCGAGCCAGGCCGCGTTAAAGCGCTAGAAGCCGAAGCCGAAGCAAGGAAAAAAGGCGGGACCGCTCGAAAGCGGCCCCGCCTTTTTCCATTCCACTTCGCCGCGCCCGGAAAGACGCAACAACGTCAATGCGCGGCCGCCGCCGCCGCGCCGGCGTCACCGCCTGCACGCTCCGGCCTGGTGATCCAGATCAGCGCGATTAGCGCGACAAAAATGCCGGCCGACACGAAGAACAGATCGTTCACGCCCAATTGCGCGGCCTGTTGCGTGGCCATCGTGTTGAACAATCCATAAGCTTGCGGCTGACTGAAACCGGCCGCACCCATTTGCCGGATCGACTGATCGAACACCGGGTTGTACGCGCTAGCCTGTTCGGCCAGTTGCGCGTGATGCATGATGGTGCGGTGATCCCACGCCGTCTGGAAAATCGAGGTGCCGATGCCGCCGCACATGATCCGCACGAAATTCGACAAACCCGATGCGGCCGGAATCCGGTTGCCGGGCAAGCCCGAAAGCGTGATCGACACCAGCGGAATGAAGAACCCGGCCATGCCGATGCCTTGAATCAACGTGGGCAGCAGCAGCGAATACGTATCGACGCCGGTCGTATAACGCGAGCGCATCCAGAAGCACAACGCGAATACGAGGAACGACAGCGTCGCGATATAGCGCGGATCGGTACGCGGCAAGATCTTGCCTGTGATCGGCGACAGCAGCACGGCGAACAGGCCGACCGGCGCCATGACCAGTCCCGCCTCGGTTGCCGTGTAACCGATATCGGTTTGCAGCCACAACGGCAGCAGCACGAGATTGCCGAAGTACAGGCCATAGCCGACCGACAGCGCAACCGTGCCGCCCGTGAAATTACGCTTGCTGAAGAGCGACAGATCGACCACCGGATGCTCGGCCGTCAGCTCCCACACCACGAAGAACGCGAGCGCGATCACCGCGACCAGCGTCAGCACGACGATGGTGGTCGACGAAAACCAGTCGAGGTCCTTGCCTTTGTCGAGCATGATCTGCAACGCGCCGACCCAAAGGATCAGCAGGCCGAGACCGACGCCGTCGATCGGCGCTTTTTTAATCACTGAATCGCGATTGCGGAAGATCATCCACGTGGCCGCGGCGGCAATCGCGCCGACCGGAATGTTGACGTAGAAAATCCACGGCCAGGAGATGTTGTCCGAGATCCAGCCGCCGAGAATCGGCCCGGCCACCGGCGCGATCAACGTGGTCATCGCCCACATCGACAACGCCATCGGCGCCTTGGCGCGCGGATAGCTGGCGAGCAGCAGCGTTTGCGACAGCGGAATCATCGGGCCGGCCACGGCGCCTTGCAGCACGCGCGACGCCAGCAGGAACGGCAGCGTGGGCGCGAGGCCGCACAGCCACGACGAGATCACGAACAGCACGATCGACGCCATGAACAGGCGCACCTGACCGATGCGGTCGGTGAGCCAGCCGGTGAGCGGCACGGAGATCGCGTTCGCCACCGCGAACGAGGTGATTACCCACGTGCCCTGGTCGGACGACACGCCGAGGTCGCCCGAAATGGACGGAATCGAGACGTTCGCAATCGACGTGTCGAGCACGTTCATAAAGACGGCGAGCGACACCGCAATGGTGCCGATCACCAGTTGCGCGCCCTCGAGCGGCGGATGAGGAACTTGCGCCTGAGCCTGAGCCATGAAGCGAAAAACCTTGTAGGAATCGTTGCGCGACTTACATCAATTTCGCGGCCGCGGCCGTAGCGGCGGCGGCGGGCTTCGCACCGCCGGCTTGCGCCGACTTCTGCGTGCCGCCGTTCGGGCCCGCGTTTTCCGCGATGATGCGGGCGATTTCCGCGTCGGCTTCGTCGCCGTACTTCTCGAACACGGTGGTTTGATAGACCGTGTTCGGCGCCTGGCCGAGCTGGCCGCCCTGGTCGTCCTTGATGGTCACGTCGGCTTGCATCGACAGGCCGATGCGCAGCGGATGCTGTTCGAGCTCCTTCGGGTCGAGCGCGATCCGTACCGGCAGGCGCTGCACCACCTTGATCCAGTTGCCGGTCGCGTTCTGCGCGGGCAGCAGCGAGAAGGCCGAGCCCGTACCCGCCGAGAAACCGACCACCTTGCCGTGATACACCACCGACGAACCGTACACGTCGGCCGTCAGTTCGACCGGCTGACCGATGCGCATGTGCTTCAACTGCACTTCCTTGAAGTTCGCGTCGACCCACACGCTGCCGAGCGGCACGATGGCCATCAGCGGCGTGCCCGGCGAGACGCGCTGGCCGACCTGCACCGAGCGCTTGGCGACATAGCCCGTGACCGGCGCCGGCAGGTTGTTGCGCGCGTTGTTCAGGTAGGCGTCGCGGACCTTCGCGGCGGCGGACAGCACGTTCGGGTGATTCGCGATCGAGGTGTTGGCGGTCAGCGCGCGGTTCGAGGCCAACTGCTGCTGGGCGGCGTCGACGGCGGCTTGCGCGCTCTTCACGGCGTCGCGCGCGTGCGAGATTTCCTCGAGCGACACGGCGCCGGTTTGCGCGACCGTCAGACGGCGCTTCAGGTCGTCCTGAGCGCGCGACAGATCGGCCTGGCGGACGGCGACTTGCGCCTGGTATTGGTTGTCGTCGGCGAACAGGCCGCGCACCTGGCGCACCGTTTGCGCGAGATTCGCTTCGGCCTGTTCCAGCGCGACGCGCGCGTCCGCCGGGTCGAGCACGACGAGCGGGTCGCCGGCCTTCACGGTTTGCGTGTCGTCCGCATTCACGGCGACGACCGTGCCGGTGACTTGCGGCGTGATTTGCACGACGTTGCCGTTCACGTACGCGTCGTCGGTGTCTTCGTGGAAGCGCGCGACGAGGAAGTAGTACAGGCCGTAGGCGATCGCGGCGATCAGGATCACGATGACGAGCAGCGTCATCATGCGCTTGCGTTTGCCGTTGTTGGCCGGTTGTGCGGGGGCAGCGGGCTGCTGGGGGGTGCTCATTGATGTGCTCCGGGTTCTCTCAAGCGTCGTCGTTTATTCGGGTGTGCGTGCGGGTCTGGTGCCGATGCCGTGTCAGTTCGCGGCGGCGGTCGCGGCGGTGGCCGACGCCGGGGCATCGGTCGGCACCACGAGGCCGGTCTGCGTCGCGTCGAAACCGCCGCCGAGCGCCTTGACGAGACCGATCTGCATATCGCGGCGGCGCATCTTCAGGCTCGTTACCGTCTGTTCGGCGGCAAGGCGGTTCTGGTCGGCGGTCAGCACCTGCAACTGCGGCGACAAACCGGCCTTGTAGCGGATCACGGCCAGCTGATACGCCTTGGTGGACGCGTCGAGCGCGCGCTGCGCGTCGCCCGATTGCTGGTCGATGGAACGGATCGACGACACTTGCGTCGCCACGTCCGAGAGGGCGTTGATCAGCGTCTGGTTGTAGTTCGCCACATCCAGATCGAAATCGGCGTAGCGTCCCTTCAACTGCGAGCGCAGCGCGCCGGCGTCGAAGATCGGCAGGTGGATGGCGGGGCCGAATTGCATCTGGCGGCTGCCCGCCTTGAGGAATCGGCCCCAGCCGAACGCGTCGAAACCGAAGCCGGCGGCGAGGTTGACGTCCGGGAAGAACTCCGCTTTCGCTTCCTTCACGTCGTGCATCGCGGCTTCGACCTGCCAGCGCGCGGCGACGATGTCCGCGCGGCGCGCCACGAGATCGGCCGGCAGGTTGTTCGGCAGCGCCACGGTGTCGCCGGTGGTCAGGACCGGCTGGGCGATCTGGAGGCCGCGGTCGGGACCCTTGCCCAGCAGCGCGCCCAACTGATAGCGCACCACGGTGATCTGGCCGTCGAGGTCGGTCAGCGTCGACTGGCTGGTTGCGATGTTGCCGTTCGCGGTTTGCCGCTCGACGTTGGTGTCGAGACCGGCGGCGACGCGCCCGTTCGTAATGCGGCCGATTTCCTGACGGTTGGCGATTTCACGCGCGGCGATGTCGCGCAGCGCGTACAGCTGCGCGAGCTGGTTGTACCTGCTCGCCACCGACGCGGCGAGCGTCACGCGCGCCTGCTGCATGTCGGCTTCGGCGGCTTTTTCCTGCGACACCGCCTGGCCGAGGCGCTGGCGGTTTTTGCCCCACAGGTCGAGATCCCATGACGCGCTCGCGAGCACGTTATTTTCGCTATACCAGGTGCCGCCGTACGGAGGCGGGTAGAGCGCGTTGCCCGAGAACAGTTCGCGGGTCCACGAATAGCTGCCGGTGACCTTCGGATACAGCGCCGAGCGCGAGCTCTCGATATACGACGAAGCCTTGGCCACGCGCGCCTGCGCCTGGGCGATCGACGGACTGCCTTCGAGCGCCTCCGCGATCAGCTTGGGCAGTTGCGGGTCGCCGAACTGGTTGGCCCAGTCGAGCGACGGCCATTGGCCGCTCTCGCTGGGCAGACTCCGAGCGGACTCGTACTGAGCCGGCGACGACATCTGCTTGTCGCTTTTCATACCGAAGTAGTTCGCGCACCCCGTGAGGGCGAGCGCCGTCACAGCGGCGGCGACAGCGGCCCGGCTCGAAAGTGCGGGCACGGACAGGGAAAGGGATTTCATTCGCTCGACTCTTTGAGTGAAGATAATGATGGACACTGCAAGCAAATTCTTACGATTTGCTGTCGGGTTTGCTTGCTGCATCACGGGTAACTCCCGTTTGTTCGCCGGCGTTGACCAGCACGCGGCGCAGCATGCTTTTCAGAAAGCCCACTTCTTCGGGAGTGAAACCGCTCAGCAGGCTGTTCAGCACGCCAGTGAAAATCGCGGGCATCCTGGCGGCGATCGCCTGGCCTTCGGGCGTCAGCGCGAGACGAACCACGCGTCGGTCTTCGTTGCTGCGCACTCTCGTCAGCAGGCCGCGTTTTTCCAACCGGTCGACCAGACGCGTGACGGCGCTTGCGTCAATGCCGTATTCACGGGCCAGTTCGGCCGCCAGCAGGCATTTGCCGCTGGCCACCATGAACAGGATGCTGCCTTGCTGGCTGGTGATGCCCAGTTCGGCCATGCTGCGCTGAGTGACCAGATTCGACATGGTCGATCTCACTCGCGTGATCAGGTAGCCGACGCTTTCGCCGACCTGGTATTCGCTGATCTCGGGCGGCGGGGTGGGGGACGGCTTCGTCATGACTCTCGTGCGAATGCAATGGTTGACTAGGCAGGATTATAAGACGGGGTTGATTGACGCGGCAAGCGTTACCACAGCTTAGGCAAGGAACTTTTGCTGCTCAAGGTTATACGTTGACCGGTTTTGCGTGGGATTTTCCCGGCGTAAGTCGCATGGTTTCCTACGCTTCGCTGCGCCGAAGATGCTCGGTCTGTCAGGGAATACCAGAAAGCTTCATTCGTGCGTGCTATAATGTTGGGTTCCCAAAAGTGCGCTTTGGGCTTGTCGTGGTTCATGAGAAGTAACCAAGTAACCGGCATGAGCATTCGGCGCACTCCAACTGTCCCCAGGTTTCCTATGACCCGCGCCCTACGCAACATCGCCATCATTGCCCACGTCGACCACGGCAAGACCACGCTCGTCGACCAGCTCCTCCGCCAAACCGCCACGTTCCGCGAGAACCAGCAGGTCGTCGAACGCGTGATGGACTCGAACGACATCGAAAAAGAACGTGGCATCACGATTCTGTCGAAGAACTGCGCGGTCGAATACGAAGGCACGCACATCAATATCGTCGACACGCCGGGCCACGCCGATTTCGGCGGTGAAGTGGAGCGCGTGCTGTCGATGGTCGACTCGGTGCTGCTGCTGGTGGATGCCGTGGAAGGCCCGATGCCGCAAACGCGTTTCGTGACCAAGAAGGCGCTGGCGCTCGGCCTGAAGCCGATCGTCGTGATCAACAAGGTGGACCGTCCGGGCGCGCGCATCGACTGGGTGATCAACCAGACCTTCGACCTGTTTGACAAACTGGGCGCGTCGGACGAGCAGCTCGACTTCCCGATCGTCTACGCATCGGGCTTGAACGGCTACGCCGGCCTGACGCCGGACGTGCGTGAAGGCGACATGCGTCCGCTGTTCGACGCCGTGCTGGAACACGTGCCGGTTCGCCCGGCCGATCCGGAAGCGCCGCTGCAACTGCAGATCACGTCGCTCGACTATTCGTCGTATGTTGGCCGTATCGGCGTGGGCCGCATCACGCGCGGCCGCATCAAGCCGGGCATGGCCGTAGCCGTGCGTTCGGGCCCCGACGGCGCGATCCTGAACCGCAAGATCAACCAGGTGCTGTCGTTCAAGGGTCTGGAGCGCGTGCAGGTCGAATCGGCCGAGGCCGGCGACATCGTGCTGATCAACGGTATCGAGGAAATCGGCATCGGCGTGACCATCTGCTCGCCGGAGCAGCCGGAAGCGCTGCCGATGATCACCGTCGACGAACCCACGCTGACCATGAACTTCCTCGTCAACTCGTCGCCGCTCGCTGGCCGCGAAGGCAAGTTCGTCACGAGCCGTCAGATTCGCGACCGTCTGATGAAGGAGCTGAACCACAACGTCGCACTGCGCGTGAAGGAAACCGGCGACGAAACCACCTTCGAAGTGGCCGGCCGCGGTGAATTGCACCTGACCATTCTCGTGGAAAACATGCGCCGTGAAGGCTACGAGCTGGCCGTGTCGCGTCCGCGCGTGGTGATGCAGGAAATCGACGGTGTGAAGCACGAGCCGTACGAAAACCTGACCGTCGACATGGAAGACGCCCACCAGGGCGGCGTGATGGAAGAACTCGGCCGCCGCAAGGGCGAAATGCTCGACATGGCGTCGGACGGCCGTGGCCGCACGCGTCTCGAGTACCGCATTTCGGCACGTGGCCTGATCGGCTTCCAGTCGGAATTCCTCACGCTCACGCGCGGCACGGGCCTGATGAGCCACACGTTCGACTCGTATCAGCCGGTCAGGGAAGGCGCGGTCGGCGAGCGTCGCAACGGCGTGCTGATTTCGCAGGACGACGGCGCGGCAGTCGCTTACGCGCTGTGGAAATTGCAGGATCGCGGCCGTATGTTCGTGTCGCCGGGCGAGCCGCTGTACGAAGGCATGATCATCGGCATTCACAGCCGGGACAACGACCTGGTCGTGAACCCGATCAAGGGCAAGCAATTGACCAACGTGCGTTCGTCGGGTACCGACGAAGCGGTGCGCCTCGTGCCGCCGATCCAGATGTCGCTGGAATACGCGGTTGAATTCATCGACGACGATGAACTGGTCGAAGTCACGCCGCAATCGATCCGTCTGCGCAAGCGCTATCTGAAGGAACACGAGCGCCGCAGCGCAAGCCGTAAGGGCGCCGTGGACTGATTGACCGCGCCTTGCGCGGCATGATGGCAAGGTAAGACAAGCAAAAGCCACCTCCGGGTGGCTTTTGCCGTTTCTGGCGCGCCAATCGCGTTGTGCGTAGTTGCTAGTGGTTGGCAAACCGTTGATGCGCGTTCGTCCACGTTTATCGCAGAAAGACCGTTGCGCGCACTGGATATCGGCCGGAAAGCCCGTCGCGGCGGGCTTGAGCGGCAAACCGTCGGCTATCTGGACTATTTGATCTGTGCTATGCTCCCCGGGTGCAAAGTTTTAGGTCCTTCCAAGCAAGACTTGATTCGCGCAATCCGCTAAACGGTCAGGCCGTGTCGCGGAAGGTTCTGTAACCCGCTATTTCTCGAGAAACTCGAAGAAAGGTGAGCGTAAAAATGATGAAGCAATTCCAGTCGAACTCTTATCTGTTCGGCGGCAATGCTCCGTACGTTGAAGAAATGTACGAAGCATATCTCGACAATCCGGCGTCAGTGCCCGAGAACTGGCGCAGCTATTTCGACGCGTTGCAGAACGTCCCTGCATCGGATGGCACCAGTGCCAACGACGTGGCCCACGGCCCGATCGTCGAATCGTTTGCTCAACGGGCCAAGGCCAACGCCTTCATCCCGCGCACGGCAACCGGTGGCGAAGATCTCGCCACTGCGCGAAAGCAAGTCTATGTGCAGTCCCTCATCGGCGCATATCGCTTCCTCGGCTCGCAATGGGCCAATCTCGATCCTCTGAAGCGCCGCGAACGTCCCGCGATCCCCGAACTTGAACCCGCGTTCTACGACTTCACCGAAGCCGACATGGACCAGGAGTTCAGCGCAACGAATCTGTATTTCGGATTCGAGCGCGCTTCGCTGCGCGAGATCGTCAAGGCATTGCGCGACACGTACTGCGGCACGATCGGCGCCGAGTACATGTACCTCAGCGATCCGGAACAGAAGCGCTGGTGGAAGGAGAAGCTCGAGTCGATTCGCTCGACGCCGAACTTCTCCAACGAAAAGAAAAAGCACATCCTGAATCGCCTGACGGCCGCCGAAGGCCTCGAGCGCTTCCTGCACACCAAGTACGTCGGCCAGAAACGCTTCTCGCTCGAAGGCGGCGAAAGCTTCATCGCGTCGATGGACGAAGTCGTGCGTCATGGCGGCGCTCGCGGCGTGCAGGAAATCGTCATCGGCATGGCTCACCGTGGCCGTCTGAACGTGCTGGTCAATACGCTCGGCAAGATGCCGGCCGATCTGTTCGCCGAATTCGAAGGCAAGCATGTCGACGACCTGCCGGCCGGCGACGTGAAATACCACAAGGGTTTCTCGTCGGATATCTCGACCGACGGCGGCCCGGTTCACCTGTCGCTCGCGTTCAATCCGTCGCACCTCGAAATCGTCAACCCGGTGGTCGAAGGTTCGGCGAAGGCGCGCATGGACCGTCGCGGCGACGACAACGGCCTGCAAGTGCTGCCGGTGCAGATCCACGGCGACGCGGCCTTCGCGGGCCAGGGCGTCGTGATGGAAACGCTGAACCTCGCGCAAACGCGTGGTTACGGCACGCACGGCACGCTGCATATCGTCATCAACAACCAGATCGGTTTCACGACGTCGGACCCGCGCGATTCGCGCTCCACGTTGTACTGCTCGGACGTCGTCAAGATGATCGAGGCGCCGGTGCTGCACGTGAACGGCGACGATCCGGAAGCGGTCGTGCTGGCCACGCAGCTGGCCATCGACTTCCGGATGCAGTTCCACAAGGACGTCGTCGTCGACATCGTCTGCTTCCGTAAGCTCGGCCATAACGAGCAGGACACGCCGGCTGTCACGCAGCCGCTGATGTACAAGACGATCGCCAAGCATCCGGGCACGCGCGCGCTGTACGCTGAAAAGCTGACGCAGCAAGGCGTGATCACGGCGACCGACGCGGACGAATACGTCAAGGCTTACCGCAAGGCGATGGACGAAGGCCATCACACCGTCGACCCGGTGCTCTCGAACTACAAGAGCAAGTACGCGGTGGATTGGGTGCCGTTCCTGAACCGCAAATGGACCGACGCAGCCGACACGGCCGTGCCGCTCGCCGAATTGAAGCGCCTCGCCGAGCGCATCACCACGATTCCCGAAAACTTCAAGGTTCACCCGCTGGTCGAGCGCGTCATCAATGACCGCCGCGCAATGGGCCGTGGCGAAGCGAAGCTCGACTGGGGCATGGGCGAACACCTCGCGTTCGCGTCGCTGGTCGCGTCGGGCTACGCAGTGCGCCTGACCGGTCAGGACTCGGGCCGCGGCACGTTCACGCACCGTCACGCGGTGCTGCACGATCAGAATCGCGAACGCTGGAACGACGGCACCTACGTGCCGCTGCAGAACATCGCCGAAGGTCAGGCGAAGTTCACGGTGATCGACTCGGTGTTGTCGGAAGAAGCGGTGCTCGGCTTCGAATACGGCTACTCGACCGCTGAACCGAATACGTTCGTCGCATGGGAAGCGCAGTTCGGCGACTTCGTGAACGGCGCGCAAGTCGTGATCGACCAGTTCATCTCGTCGGGCGAAGTGAAGTGGGGCCGTGTGTCGGGCCTTACCATGCTGCTGCCGCACGGCTACGAAGGCCAGGGCCCTGAGCACTCGTCGGCGCGGATCGAACGTTTCCTGCAACTGTGCGCGGACCACAACATGCAGGTCGTTCAGCCGACCACGCCGGCGCAGATTTTCCACCTGCTGCGCCGTCAAATGATCCGCCTGTTCCGCAAGCCGCTGATCGTCGCCACGCCGAAGTCGCTGCTGCGTCACAAGGAAGCCGTGTCGGATCTGTCGGAACTGGCCAACGGTTCGTTCCAGCCGGTAATCGGTGAGATCGATCAGGCCATCGACGCGAAGAAGGTCAAGCGCGTCGTGATTTGCTCGGGCCGCGTCTATTACGACCTGCTCGCGCATCGCCGTGAATCGAAGTCGAACGACGTCGCGATCATCCGTATCGAACAGCTCTATCCGTTCGCGCATAAGCAGTTCGAAGCGGAAATGAAGAAGTACGACAACGCGACCGAAGTGGTGTGGGTGCAGGACGAGCCGCAGAATCAGGGCCCGTGGTTCTACATCGAGCACCACCTGAAGGAAGGCATGAAGGACGGGCAGAAGCTGGCATACAGCGGTCGTCCGGCTTCGGCTTCGCCGGCAGTCGGCTACTACGCGAAGCACTACGAGCAGCAGAAGGCGCTGGTCGAAGGCGCTTTCGGCCGCCTCAAGAGCGCGTCGATCGCTAAATAACGAAAACAGACGAACCGGGAAAGCGCCACGCGCTTTCCCGTGCCGCATCCAGTGACCATTGAGGGTTCATTCGCGGCAGACATGGTTCGCAGGCGGTCGTCGAGTCCATGGATCGCGCGCCGTCACCCGATACGTATTCAGGATATTCATAATGGCTATTGTTGAAGTCAAGGTTCCCCAGCTTTCCGAGTCGGTTTCGGAAGCCACGATGCTGCAGTGGAAGAAGAAGCCCGGCGAGGCTGTGGCTCAAGACGAAATTCTCATCGAAATCGAGACCGACAAGGTCGTGCTCGAAGTGCCGGCACCCTCGGCCGGCGTGCTCGCGCAAGTCATCGCGAACGACGGCGACACCGTCACCGCCGATCAGGTCATCGCCAAGATCGACACCGAAGGCACGGCCGGCGCCGCTGCTGTCGAAGCCGAAGTCAAGCCGGCGCCTGTCGCCGCACCGGCTGCCGCACCCGCGGCTCAGGCCGCATCCGCAACGGGTGCGAACACCGCTGCTTCGCCGGCTGCCGGCAAGCTGATGGCCGAGAAGGGCCTGTCGTCGGGCGACGTCGCCGGCACGGGCCGCGACGGCCGCATCACCAAGGGCGACGTGCTGACCGCGGGCGCTCCCGCCGCCAAGGCCGCAGCACCGGCGCCGGCCGCCGCACCGAAGGCTGCCAAGCCGTCGCTGCCGGACGTCAAGGCGCCGGCGTCGGCTGATCAATGGCTGAAAGACCGCCCGGAACAACGCGTGCCGATGTCGCGTCTGCGCGCGCGTATCGCCGAGCGTCTGCTCGAGTCGCAGCAAACCAACGCCATCCTCACCACGTTCAACGAAGTGAACATGGCGCCGGTGATGGACCTGCGCAACAAGTACAAGGACAAGTTCGAGAAGGAACATGGCGTGAAGCTCGGCTTCATGTCGTTCTTCGTGAAGGCGGCCGTTCACGCGCTGAAGAAGTTCCCGCTGGTGAATGCGTCGATCGACGGTAACGACATCGTCTATCACGGCTATTTCGACATCGGTATCGCTGTCGGTTCGCCGCGCGGTCTGGTGGTGCCGATCCTGCGCAACGCGGATCAGTTGAGCCTCGCGGAAATCGAGAAGAAGATCGCCGAATTCGGCCAGAAGGCGAAAGACGGCAAGCTGTCGATCGACGAAATGACCGGCGGTACGTTCTCGATCTCGAACGGCGGTGTGTTCGGTTCGATGCTGTCGACCCCGATCATCAACCCGCCGCAATCCGCGATTCTCGGCGTGCACGCCACCAAGGAACGCGCCGTGGTCGAAAACGGCCAGATCGTGATCCGTCCGATGAACTATCTGGCGCTGTCATACGACCACCGGATCATCGACGGCCGCGAAGCGGTGCTGTCGCTGGTCGCCATGAAGGACGCGCTGGAAGACCCGGCGCGCCTGCTGCTCGACCTGTAAAAGCCGCTCCGGCCGGCGCCAGTTGCCATTGCGCAAACTGGCGCCCTATAAGCATCACGTCTTTCGCATTCCGCAGTACAGGAATAGGGCGCGCCACGAAACGTGGCCGCGCGCCGTTCCGTCATAAAAAGGATTGTCATGTCCAAAGAATTTGACGTCGTCGTGATCGGCGCAGGCCCCGGCGGCTATATCGCTGCAATTCGCGCCGCACAGCTCGGCAAGACGGTTGCATGTATCGAAAAATGGAAGAACCCGGCCGGCGCGCTGAAGCTCGGCGGCACGTGTCTGAACGTGGGCTGCATTCCGTCGAAGGCGCTGCTCGCTTCGTCGGAGGAATTTGAAAACGCGCAGCACCATCTCGCCGATCATGGCATCAACGTGTCGGACGTGAAGATCGACATCACGAAGATGCTGGCCCGCAAGGAAGGCATCGTCGAGAAGATGACGAAGGGTATCGAATTCCTGTTCCGCAAGAACAAGATCACGTGGCTCAAAGGTCACGGCAAGTTCACCGGCAGGACGGACGCCGGCGTGCAGATCGAAGTGAGCGGCGAAGGCGAAACCGAAGTGGTCACGGCGAAGAACGTGATCATCGCGACGGGCTCGAAGGCGCGTCATCTGCCGAACGTGCCGGTCGACAACAAGATCGTGTCGGACAACGAAGGCGCCTTGAGCTTCGACACGGCGCCGAAGAAGCTGGCCGTGATCGGCGCGGGCGTGATCGGTCTGGAACTGGGCTCGGTGTGGCGCCGTCTCGGCGCGGAAGTGACCGTGCTCGAAGCGCTGCCGGAATTCCTCGGCGCCGCCGACCAGGCGCTCGCGAAAGAAGCCGCCAAGCAGTTCAAGAAGCAGGGTCTCGACATTCACGTCGGCGTGAAGGTCGGCGAAGTGAAGACCACCGCGAACAGCGTCACGATCGCTTACACGGACAAGGACGGCAACGCGCAAACGCTCGAAGCCGACCGCCTGATCGTGTCGATCGGCCGCGTGCCGAACACCGACAACCTCGGTCTCGAAGCCATCGGCCTGAAGGCCAACGACCGCGGCTTCATCGACGTCGACGATCACTGCGCGACCGCGGTGCCGAACGTGTACGCAATCGGCGACGTGGTGCGTGGCCCGATGCTCGCGCACAAGGCCGAGGACGAAGGCGTGCTGGTCGCGGAAATCATCGACGGTCAGAAGCCGCACATCGACTACAACTGCGTTCCGTGGGTCATCTACACCGAACCGGAAATCGCATGGGTCGGCAAGACGGAGCAGCAACTGAAGGCGGAAGGCCGCGAGATCAAGACGGGCCAGTTCCCGTTCATGGCGAACGGCCGCGCGCTCGGCATCAACAAGGCGGATGGTTTCGTCAAGATGATCGCCGACGCGAAGACCGACGAACTGCTCGGCGTGCACATCATTTCGGCGAATGCATCGGACCTGATCGCGGAAGCCGTCGTGGCAATGGAGTTCAAGGCGGCGTCGGAAGATCTCGGCCGTATTTGCCATCCGCACCCGTCGCTGTCGGAAGTCATGCGCGAGGCGGCGCTGGCCGTCGACAAGCGCGCGCTGAACATGTAATGACGCGCACGCCTGACTGATCGCAGCACTTTCGCATCACCACAAAGGCGGGCGGGTTCAATCCCTCCCGCCTTTCTTTTTGCAGCAACACAATGAACGTCACCGAATACTACGAAAAAGAACTGCAGACGCGGGGTTATCAATCGGACCCGGCGCAGCGCGCGGCGGTCGACCGTCTGCAACGGTGCTACGAAGAGTGGGTCGAATACAAATCGCGCCGCTCCAATGCGTTCAAGAAACTGATCATCCACCCGGACCGGCCGCGCGGCGTGTACATGTGGGGCGGCGTGGGGCGGGGCAAGAGCTTCCTCATGGACAGCTTCTACATGATCGTGCCGGTGCAGCGCAAAACGCGGCTGCATTTCCACGAGTTCATGCGCGAGGTGCATCGCGAACTGGAAGAACTGAAGGGTCGGGCCGATCCGCTCGACGAACTCGCGCTTCGTATCGCCAAGCGCTACCGGCTGATCTGTTTCGACGAATTCCACGTGTCCGACATTGCCGATGCGATGATCCTGTACCGTCTGCTCGACAAGCTGTTCGAGAACGGCGTGCAGTTCGTGATGACGTCCAATTACGCGCCGGACACGTTGTATCCGGATGGCCTGCACCGTGATCGCATGCTGCCGGCGATCGAACTGATCAAGGAGAAGGTCGACGTGATCAACGTCGACGCCGGCGTCGACTACCGGCAACGCACGCTGGCTCAGGTCGAGGTGTATCACACGCCGCTCGGCGCGGCCGCCGACAAGGCGTTGCGCGACGCTTTCGCGCGTCTCGCCGCCGTGCCTGACGAGAGCCCGATTCTGCACATCGAAAAACGCGAGCTGAAAGCGCTGCGCCGCGCGGACGGTGTCGTGTGGTTCGATTTCGCCACGCTATGCGGCGGGCCGCGCTCGCAGAACGATTACCTCGAGCTGGCGAGCCGCTTTCACGCGGTGATTCTCTCCGGCGTGCCGCAGATGTCGGCGCGCATGGCCTCGGAGGCGCGCCGTTTCACCTGGCTGATCGACGTGTTCTACGACCACAAGGTCAAGCTGTTGATGTCCGCCGCGGTGCCGGCCGAGCAGTTGTACGTCGACGGACCGATGGCTAACGAATTTACGCGCACGGTGTCGCGCATCGTCGAAATGCAGTCGAAGGAGTATCTCGACGCGCCGCGCCGGATCGTCGATACGTCGTTGACCTGAAGCGCTGCCGGGAACGGGCCGTGATGCTTTCGCGATAGATCACGATCCGCTACGCGAATACACGCGGTCCGGCGGCGTATTTTCAAGATTCGGACTCGTCTTATATTCCCTCACCGGACGACTGGATATCTTTTGTCGTGATTCTGACAAAGGAGAAATCATGAATCCGTACCGTGACATCAATGACGAAGAATGGCAACGCGTCGCACCGTTGTTGCCCGAGCTGCGTCCGCGTTCCGAACTGCGCGGCCGGCCGCTTGCCAATACCCGTTCCGTGCTCAATGGCGTGCTGTGGGTGATGTACAGCGGCGCTACCTGGTCCGCCATGCCGCGCAAATACCCGTCCTACCAAACCTGCCATCGTCGCTTCAAGGCCTGGCACGAATCCGGCGTCCTCAAACGTGTAATGGAGCAACTGTTCGGCGCGGCAAGCGAAGAACTCTGCAATTTGATGGAAGCCCGCATGCGTACCCACGCGAGCGCGGAACAGAAGAGCGTTGAAGCACAAGAGGCTACGACCCAGATTGCGGCCCCCGCGGGGTACAGTCCGGCACCGTCCAAACCACAGCCGTCCTCGCCGTTCGCGTATGCGTCGCCCTTCAAGCACGCTGCATGACAACTACACCTAGCCGATTTCAGGCACAAAAAACGGCCGAACGATAATGATCGTCGGCCGTTTTCTTTTCTATCGGGGCTGCGGCACGTAGGCGGCTCCAACGTCCAACTGGCTGCCAATCTGTCTTAACAGGCGATCAGGCGTCGGCGCCTGGATTGTCCGTGGGCTATTGCTGACGTACCCAGGTCTGCGAGCGGCCCAGCAGCGAAACGCCGATATAGCCGCGCACCACCAACTTGTTCCCGCCATCTTCCAGGTGCATCTTGCACTTGTAGACCTTGCCGTTTTCCGGATCGAGAATCTGGCCGTGGTCCCAGCCGTCGCCGTCCTTTTTCATATCGTTGATGATCGTCATGCCGAGAATCGGCTGATCCTTGCGCGCGTCCGTGCATGCGGTGCACCGGCGACCCGGCTGGTCGTTCGGGCCTAGTTCCTTGATCACCTTGCCGTTGAGCGAACCGTCGCCGTCCCGAGCGATCTGCACGAGCGCTTTGGGCTGACCGGTGTGATCGTCGATGGTTTGCCAGGTGCCGACCGGGCTGTCGGTCTGCGCCATTGCCGTGACGGCGCCGGCGAGCAGTACGCCGGCGAGCGCTGCATGCCTGGCTGCGCGAAGCGCGATTGCACGGGTGCGTTGGGTGAACTGCGTCATTGTCTTCCTCCTTGATAAAAGACGGCGCGATCATGAGCACGCGGCGTGATTGGCATCTCGGGCGGACTTGAGTCACTCGCCGCCGTGATGCCTGATATGGCGCCTGGGTTCTTGCTTCAGGGGTATTGACTTGCCACTTGCAACTCTCGACTCGCGGCTTGCACGCCGCCGGCCGAAAGCGTTTGCGCAGAATACGTGAAAGCGCGTGCGTCGTTTGATAGTGGAACCTCTAATTAGCACGCCGCGCCGTGCGCATCGATTCAGCTGGTACGAGAAGGTCGCGTTGATGCGCGGGCTGCGCGATGCGCCTTCCAAGGACGCGTCGCCGATCGCTTTGGCCACTGCAAGATCGAGGCTGTAATACTTCGCGTCCGAGATCCTGAAACCGAGCGTAATCGACGCAAGCCTCGACGGCGAAGTGGTACCCGCATGTACACCCAACACGCGCCTTGTCGAACGAAACATAGGGCGTGAATGTGCACCGATACGTGAAGCTCGGCGTGAACGAACGGTTGCCTGCGAACATCGCTCCCAATCGGAATCGCCTGACGCTTCGCCCGGTTGACGGTCTTGCGCAAAACGCTGCGCGCCGAACGACATCTGTTCAAAGGTCGCGAGCGGGACCGCGCTGTATTGACCGGTGAGTGCGATGGCGGTGCCGATTTTCAGCGGCCACTCGTTGGTTAGCGAAAAGCTTGCACCTGTACGCACGAAGTTGATCGACGCCGGATTGATGACCCGGCAAGTCCGGAACGTTCCAGTCGTCGGATTTCGACGCCCTCGGAATATCGAGCGCCTTCGTCACATTGAAACTCGCACGGCGCACTTGACCCGTTCGCACGCTGATGTAGTCGGCCTGCAATTGCATCGCCCGCGCTCGGGCGCAGCAGCCAGCCGATGCCGGCCGAAAGCGCCGCGCAAGCGTGGGTGGACCGCGGCAAATGGGACATGGCGGAGCCCAACCGCGTGCCTGCGCCGCTCGACGCAACGGCTGACGCCGCCAGGATACAGCGCTCAATCTGGGCATCAGCCGCAAGATGTTGTGGGGAAAAATCCGCAAGTACCAAATTTTTGACGAAGAGCCCGAAACACGCGAAACTGAGTAATAATGAGACGGTTGTACTAAAACAAAAACTGTTTAAGCAGGATTTACATGGACCACAAGTCGAAACTACGACAGATTGCCTTGGCCGCACTGGTCATGATGGGGGCCGTGCAAGGCGTCGCCGCGCAGGCGATGACGGATAGCGGCGCGAGCGCTGGCGTCGTTTCCCAGCCGGGCGCCGCGCAGGGTGACCAGCCCGCTCAGTCTGGACAAGCGCAGACCACCGCGCTGACGCCGGACGAAGCGAAGCAATCCGCCGCGGGGAACGTTGCGGAATTGCAGCAGATGATTCGCGGGTCGGACGTGAGCGAATTGCGCACGACATACAACGGCAGTTACGGCGCGAGCTTGCTGTTTTACGGCAAGGAGATGACGTACTACGTAGCCTTGTTCCAGCAGAAGAATTTCTGGCGCGTCATCAAGACGCAGGACGCGACGCGCGCCGACATGATCTACAAGGATTTCGTGCGTCAGACGCTGCAACTGTCGGACGTCGAGATTCGCCGCACGCAACTCGAGGCGCAGAAGGCGTTCACGGACCGGATGATCGCATTGTCGCAAGACCGCGCGAATCGCCTGCAAGCTGACCTCGACGTGGCGCACCGGCAGCAGACCATCGTCGCGAGCCAGCAGCAGCAGACCCGCGCCGAAGCAACGGCGCTCGCGCAGCAAAAGGCCGCCGCGCAGGAGCAACTGCGCGCCGCGCAACGCCAGGTGCGCGATCTGCAACGTCAATTGGAAAGCGGCTTACCCTCGCACTGAGCGCGATGGTTTGAAGGCTGCCAGAGGTAAGGCGGCGGCATCGATCGCCGCCGCTCGAGTCACCGCGGGGCACCTCGCGCGAGCTGTTTCTAGCCGCGCTCGAATCGCGGGTCCACAAGCGGCGACCGCCGCTGTTTTCCGCGGCACACATCCCACAACGAATCGGCGCGGCAGGTTTGCCGGATGAACGATAGCGCGTGAGCGTGAGCCGCTGGTTTTCCGCTGCGGCTCGGAATAATTCCCCTCAAATTACGGCGGACTGTCTTCCGGGTTCGTGCTCGTCTCGCCAGCGCACACACGCTGTGCGCGAGAGGCGCCGACTCGCCGACTCTAATGCCGCTTCTTGCCCGCCGACGACACCTCTTTCACCGACACGTGATGCGGATCCGTCATATCGACGGCGATCGGATCGCTGGCGGGAAAGCTTTCCTCGAGTGCTTCGTCGAGCCGGCTCTCGGCGGACTGAACCGACTTGGCGGACGGCCGCGCTTTCATGGGATTGCGGGGTACGGGCTGTTTCTGCCTGGTCATGACATGCTCCGTTGGACGCGAGTCAACGATTTCAGCATAACGCAAAGCGAGTCGCGGCGAGTTAAAAGCATGCTGCATTGACTCGTTCTCCGAGTGTCGCAGAAAAGCAGAGCGGGAACACCTACACATCCGCCGCATGCCATGAACCCGGGGTTGTCCAGTCGGGAAGGGAGCAGGAAAGGACCAGCGAACGACAAGGCAGCGAACAGCATGAATCGAAAAGACCCCGCACGCACACGGCGCTTTAACGCGTCACACGTCGTGGAAGCTGAGTTGGAACACCTGGAGTGGGCAACGAGACAACCGGCGCTGCGCATGCTGAGCGCCGGTTACTGGCGGCGCCGCGTGCTGGCGGTTAAAAGCGGATTTGAGTTGACGGAACGACAGGTGATGCGTCTGGAGAAGATCTTGCAGCGGCTCGGTCATCCGGCGGACTAGCGGGCCGCCGCGGCGGCCGTTTATTCGTTGGCGCCGTTACCGCCGTTTCCACCATTGCCGCCGTTACCACCATGATTGCCGCCGCCGTGATTACCGTCGCCGCCGGTGCCGAACAGACGCCGCCGGCGCGTGACGACCACGGGGCCGTCGGACGTGCTGTTGCCGCGCTCGGACGACGAACGCTCCGAAGACGGCGCGCCATACGACTCGCGCGGTTCACGCGGTTCGCGCGGCTCACGATGATCGCGTGGTTCGCGCGATCCATGCGGACCACGCGTGGTGTGTTCGCCGTGCGAAGGCCGCCCCGCGCGTGGCGCCGGACGCGTGCCGGTGTCGAGCTGGATCGTCGAGATCGCGCGCTTGTAGATGCCTTGCAGGCCGACAGGCGTGCGCAGCATCACCAGATACTGATCGAACGACTCGATGCACCCGGTCAGGCGAATGCCGTTGACCAGATAGATCTCGACGCGCTTTCGTTCTTTGCGCGCAGCGTTCATGAAGTCGTTTTGCGGATGCGATTCTGCGGAAGCCATGGACAATTCAGGTTAGAAAGACGGTTGTTCGCCGCGATTCTACCCTGTATGAGGGTGGAACGCGTCGGCGGGCGAACTGCGACCACTATAACGGCTTGTGCGCAGGGAAGCACCTGATAACTATTGACTGTAACGTTGAGTTACGAATCTGCCGACGAATCGCGCTTTCTTCCGCCATGCGCGGGCCGCCGGAATAGGTGTGGCGGAAAAAGATAGCCGGCGTGACGTTCGCGCGGAATAAATCACCACGTGCCAGCGTTAAGTCAGGCATGGCGGCGTTACATCGCACATAACGCATAACGCATTTCGCATCCCGCACGCAATCGGACGGATTGCAGCCGGCGGCCCACACTCCATTCACGCGCCCGCCTCGAGCCGGGCGCTCATCAGGAGACTCATATGAACGCATCCCGCATTTTTTCCACCCTCTTCGTGATGATGGCGCTCGCACTCGGCACGCTCGCGACGAGCGCGTGCACGACGGCGGACAACAGCGCGTCGAGCACCAGCGGCGGCAGCAGTAGCGGCGGCTACTGAGCGTTTGCGCGCCGGGTGAGCTTCGAAGCGGAAGTGGTTGCGTGGCTCCCGCAGTTGCGCCGCTATGCGCGCGCACTGACGGGCGACCGCGCGTGGGCCGACGACCTCGTGCAGGACACGGCGGAGCGCGCGCTCGCGCGCTGGTCGGCGTTCCGGCCCGACAGCAATCTGCGCGCCTGGCTTCTGACGATCCTGCGGCATCTGTATATCGATCAGTTGCGCGGCCGCCGCGAGATCGCCGTCGACGACGAAAGCGCGCCGTGGCGCAATCTCGAAGCGCCGCATGGCGAAGTCGACGGTCTGGTGCTGCGCGATCTGCAGCGCGCGCTGTATTGCCTGCCGGTCGAGCAGCGTGAAGTGCTGTTGCTGGTGTGCGTGGAGGAACTGTCTTATCAGGAAGCGTCGAAGGCGCTCGGCGTGCCGATCGGCACGGTGATGTCGCGTCTTTCGCGCGCGCGCGAGCACATGCGCGTGTTGCTGACGGTGGGGCCGGCCGACGGGGCGGCCGCGGGAACGGCGCGTAAGACCGCGCCGTTAAAAGTAGTGAGAAATCCGTGATGAATAACGACGACCACGATTCCAGCTTGCCCGGCGGGCTCGATCTGCGAGCGCTGTCGGCGTTTATCGACGGCGAATTGCCGGACGCGGAGCGTGCCGCGGTCGAGGCGCAACTGCGGGAGCACCCGCAGGCCGCCGCGCGCGTGGCCGCGTGGCGCGCGCAGAAAGCCGCGTTGCGGGCGCTGTGCGGCGCGCCGCGGCACAGCGAAGCCGACGCGCGCCATGAGCGCAACGAGGCCGACGAGCCGGCCTTCATCGTGGTGCGCCGGCCTGCGCCGTGGTGGCAGCGCGCCGGCATCGCGGCATGCTGGCTCGCGGCCGGCGCGGGGCTCGCGCTTGCCTTGGGGCCGCTCGCGCCGCGCCTGACCGGCGGCGCGTGGAGCGGCTTGGGCGGCCAGCCGCCGAGCTTCGCCGAGCGCGCCGATATCGCCTACGCGGTGTACACGCCGGAGCGGCGTCATCCGGTGGAAGTGGCCGCGAGCGAGGAAGAGCATCTGATTAGCTGGCTGTCCAAACGCCTGAACCGGCCGCTCTCGGTGCCGTCGTTGCAGGAGTACGGCTATTCGCTGGTGGGCGGGCGTCTGTTGCCCGGCGAAGCGGGACCGGCCGCGCAATTCATGTACGAGAATCAGAGCGGCGCGCGGCTCACGCTGTACGTGACCGGCAGCGCGCGCGACGAAACCGCGTTCCGCCTGTTGCGCGACGGCAACCGGCGCACCTTCTACTGGGTCAGCGACGGCATGGGCTACGCGTTGTCCGGGCCGATCGCGGAAGGCAAGCTGCGCTCGATCGCCGTCGAGGTATGCAGCGCGCTCGGCGGCAAGCCGGAGGCGTGGCAGTGAGGCGCACGCCAATGCATCGTCGACATCTCACGAGGGACACACCTTGACCCGCAGCCTGCCGCCGAACGTCTCCGCCGCTCAGTTCGACCGCGCGCTCGCCGGCTGGCGCGCGATCGTCGGCGAAGCGCAGGTGGTGAGCTCCGCGGCCGGACCTGCCGCGTATCTCGATCCGTTCGCGCCGGGCGAGCCCGCCGCGTTTTCGGCGAGCGCCGCGGTGTTGCCCGCCTCCGTCGACGAGATTCGCGCGGTGCTACGGATCGCAAACGAATTCCGCATTCCGTTGTGGACGGTCTCGACCGGACGCAACTTCGCCTATGGCGGCGCCGCGCCACGGCTGCCGGGTTCGGTGGTGCTCGATTTGCAGCGGATGAACCGCATCATCGAGGTGAACGAGACGCTGGCCTACGCGCTGGTGGAGCCGGGCGTCAGCTACTTCGAGCTGCACGCGCATCTGCGCGAGAAGGGCTACCGGCTGTGGGTCGATCCGCCGGCGGCGGGTTGGGGCAGCGTGGTCGGCAATACGCTCGAGCGCGGCTTCGGCTACACCGCTTACGGCGATCATGCGGCGACGCAATGCGGCATGGAAGTGGTGCTCGCCAACGGCGACGTGTTGCGCACCGGCATGGGCGGGATCGACATCGGCACGGCATGGCAGTTGTATCAGCCGGGCTATGGGCCGTCGTTCGACGCGATGTTCATGCAGTCGAACTACGGCATCGTCACCAAGCTGGGCGTCTGGCTGATGCCCGCGCCGCCCGCGTATCTGCTCGGCGAGATCCAGTTTCGCCACGAAGCGGATCTCGAAGCGATCGTGGACATCCTGCGGCCCTTGCGGCTCGATGACACGATCCGCAATCACGCGGTGATCGAGGGCGGTGTGCGCCGTGCCGCCGGATTGTCGGCGCGCGCGCACTGGTACGAGGGCAAGGGCGCGATGCCCGAGAGCGCGGTGACGGCGATGCTGGAGAAGCTGAACGTCGGCCGCTGGAACCTGCATTTCGCGCTGTACGGCACGCCCGAACTGATCGACGCGCGCTATGCGATCGTGCAGCGCGCGTTCGCTCGCGTGCCGCAGGCAAGGCTCTTCGCCGCGCGTTACGCGGGCGACGCCGAGCCCACCGCGGGCGGCGATCGCAACCTCGCCGGCATTCCGGCGATGAGCGCGTTTCGCATGCTCGACTGGCGCGGCGGCGCGGGCGCGCATGTGGACTTCGCGCCGATCTGTCCGGCGACCGGCCGCGACGCGCTGCGCCAATACACGATGGTCAAGGCGCGCGCCGCGGAATACGGCTTCGATTACTACGGCGGCTTCACGGCGGGCGTGCGTCATCTGCATCATATTTTCGCGGCGATCTTCGACCGCGACGACGCCAACCAGGTCGAGCAGGCCGGCTTGCTGCTGGGCTCGCTGATGAGCGACGCGCGCGCGGCCGGCTACGGCGAATATCGCGCGCATCTCGCGTACATGGATCTGGCCGCGGCGCAGTACAGTTTCAACGACGGCGCGTTGCTGCGGCTCTCGGAAACGATCAAGGACGCGCTCGACCCGAACGGCATTCTCGCGCCCGGCAAGCAGGGCATCTGGCCGGCGGCGTGGCGCGACCGGCGCGGTTATACGTGAGGCGCGCGTGGCACAACGTACGCGCGGCATGAAACGGCAAGCGGATCGAACAATGGACCGACGCACGTTCGTATTGACAGGCGCATGGCTGTCCACCACGGCGGGCGGCGCATGGCCGTGGCTCGCGCAGGCGGCCGCGCGCGGCAACACGCTGGCGGTGGTCGATTCGACGCTGGCGTGCGGCCCCGCGTTCGCCGCATACGTCGCGCGCATGAAGCTGCCCGCGTTCGACACCGGCGACGACATCGGCGCGCTCTGGTACACGACGCTGGCGCCGCTTCTCAGCCGCACGCTCGCGCCGGCGCCCGCATCGCTGATCGGCCTCACGCGCGCGTCGGATTACTTCGTGCTCAAGGAACTCGCCGTGCGCGCGGGCCAGATGGTGGCGCACAGCCATGAACAGAGCGCGGGGCGTGAGGTGGACCACCGGGTAGACCATCGGGCCGGCCATCAGGCAGGCCGCGGCGCGCAAGCACCCCACGTCGCATTCGTGCTGGCCCCGCGCGCGATCCGCTAGAACTTGTACGCCTTGTTCTTCGGATCGAAGGTCGAGTCGTCGAAGGTCTTCGGCGTGATGGTTTCGAAAACGATTCGTTCGAAGATCTTGCCGTCGTTGTCGTAAGACTCGACGCTGCGGAAATACGGATGCCGCAGATCGAGCCCGAGCGTCTCTTTCTTCGCGTAGAAGCGCGGCTGGCCGATCGGCGTTTCGAACGTGAAGGCCACCACGCGCACGCCTTCGATCGTTTTGACTTCCACCTGAACCGAGCGCGGCAAGCCGGCCTCGATGTATTTCTTGCCCTCGGCAAGGTACTGCCTGGCGATGTACTCGGTGCCGAGATCGCGCACGTGGTGATTCGATTGCGAACGGGCGAGGGCGCCGTTCAGCGAGGTCCACAGCGGCATGACGTTCAGCATGCCGCCGAGGTGCCCATACATTTCGTCGGCGCGTTTGGACTCGTCGTAGATGATCTCCTGGCCCGCGTGCGCGCCGTCGGGCAGCCACTTCGCGTAGATTCGCAGCGGGTCGCGCGCGAGGCGCACAAGCATGTGATCGGGCTTATCGGGCCATTGACCGCGAATGCGTTCCGAGCGCGACATCGTGAACTCGTAGGACGCATAGCCGTTCGGCCCCGCCTTGATGTAGCGCGGCAACGCGAGCGGATCGAGCGACTGGAACAGCGCGACCAGTTGCGCGTCGTCAAGCGCTGCGAGCGCGCCGCTTTGTTGCGCGTCGCGCAGCCATTTGACCTGCTGATCCAGCGTGAGCTTGCCGACCTGCGAAGCCGGCGTGGCCGGCGCCTTGACGGCGCTCGCGGTTTCCAGCGGGGGCGGCGTGTCGTCGTTTTGCGCGAGGGCCGGCGGCATGGCCAACGCCGCGAGGCAGGCCCCCAGCGCGCCGAGCAAACATTGCCGCGACAAGCCGGCAAGCAACGGCCGCCATGAACGCATGTTGCTCAATCGGCGCAAGCTCACGGACATACTCTGCTTCACGAGTCTCTCTCCACGAATAGAGCGCCAATATGCATGAAGCTCGTGCAAGCAGCGCCTTACCTGTCAGGCAGGTTTTTGCTTCGCGAGTTCCTCGTCTCGCAGCGCGCGGCGCAGAATCTTGCCGACGTTGGTTTGCGGCAACTCATCGCGGAACTCCACCTGCTTCGGTATCTTGTAGCCCGTCAGATTCTTGCGGCAATGGGCGATCACCTGTTCCTCGGTCAACGACGGGTTGCGTTTGACGATGAACACCTTCACCCGCTCGCCTTGCGCCGCGTCGGGCACGCCGATCGCCGCGACTTCGCGCACGTCGGGATGCGCCGCGATCACGTCTTCGATTTCGTTCGGATAGACGTTGAAGCCCGACACCAGGATCATGTCTTTCTTCCGGTCGATCAGACGAATGTAGCCGCGCGAATCCATCACGCCGATGTCGCCGGTGGCGAGCCAGCCGTCGCTGTCGATCGTCCTCGCGGTTTCTTCCGGGCCGTTCCAGTAGCCTTTCATCACCTGCGGACCCTTCACGCACAATTCGCCCGCTTCGCCGATATTCGCCCACGTGCCGTCGTCCTTCCTGAAGCGCACCTGGGTGGAGGGCGCGGGCAAGCCGATCGAGCCTTCGAAGTCGCGCAGATGGGCGAGGTCGACGGGGTTCATCGAGACGATCGGCGAGCATTCGGTGAGCCCGTAGCCTTCGATGATCGGTTTGCCCGTCACCGCCTTGAAGCGCTCGGCCACCGACTTTTGCGTCGCCATGCCGCCCGCCATCGCGAGCTTCAGGTTGGAGAAATCGCGCTGGCGAAACTCCTCGTTTTCGAGGAACGCGTTGTAGAGCGTGTTCACCGCCGTCATGCCGGTGAACTTCTCGTGGCGGATGATCATCATCACGCGCTTCATGTCGCGCGGATTGGCGATCAGGATGTTGCGCCCGCCGAGTCCCATGAAAATCAGCGCGTTCACGGTGAGCGAATAGATGTGATAGAGCGGCAGCGGCGTGAGCACCGTTTCCGCGTCGCCGCTCAATTGCCCCTCGGCCCACGCCTTCGCCTGCAGCAGATTGGCGACGATGTTCCTGTGCGTGAGCATCGCGCCCTTGGCGACGCCGGTCGTGCCGCCGGTGTATTGCAGGAAGGCGATGTCGTCATGCGTGGGGCGCACGGGCGTCAAGGGCCGCGAGTAGCCGATCGCGAGCGCTTCGAGCAGCGGCACCGCTTTCGGCAGGTTATACGCGGGCACCATCTTTTTCACGTGACGCAGCATGAAATTGAGCAGACGTCCCTTCAGATTCAGCCCGTCGGCGAGCAGATCGCCGAGACCCGTCACGATGACGTTCCGCACCTTCGTGCCCGGCAGCGCTTCCTCGACCACCTTCGCGAAGTTCTCGAACACGACGATGGTTTGCGCGCCGCTGTCCTTCAGTTGATGCGCGAGCTCGCGCACCGTGTAGAGCGGATTCACGTTCACCACCACCGCGCCGGCTTTCAACACGCCGAACAGCGACACCGGATACTGGAACGTATTCGGCAGCATGATCGCGACGCGCTCGCCCGGCTTCACGCCGATACTTTGCAGATACGCGGCGAACGCGGTCGCCTTGCGGCCGAGTTCGCCGTAGGTCAGGCTCGCGCCCACGCTCACATACGCCACGCGCTCGCGGAACTTCGCGATGCATTCGTCGAAGAACTGCACGAGCGATTCGTATTGCGTGACGTCGATTTCGTGCGGCACGTCGGCGGGGTAGGACGCGTACCAGATGCCGTCGGTGTTGGGCGCCTGGGCGGGCGCGTTGGCCGATGCCGGGTTCGGCGCCTGAGGGGGAACCTCGCTCGCCGCGTGGGCCGATGACGCGGACTCGGTCGGCGTCGAGGGCGGGGCTGGGTTGGGCTGGGTCATCGGTCGTCTCCTGAAGCGGTGGCTTCGTCTATTCGTGTGCTGGTCTCGCGGCCAGTCATTGAAGCAATCAAGGCAAATCTAGCGATAGCGTTTGAAGCGAAAACATGCGGTGAAACAAGTGCTAAAACAACGTTGAAACGGAGCGACGCTCAGCGTTCGAGAATCGCCACCACACCCTGGCCGCCCGCCGCGCAGATCGAGATCAGCCCGCGCGCTGCGCCGGCCGGCTTGTCGAGTTGCGCGAGCATTTTCGCCAGGCCGGCGACGATGCGCCCGCCCGTCGCGGCAAACGGATGACCCGTGGCGAGCGAACCGCCGTTCACGTTCAGTTTCGTCCGGTCGATCGCGCCGAGCGGACCCGGCAAACCGAGCTGCGTGCGGCAATATTCATCATCCTGCCACGCCGCGAGCGTGCACAACACCTGCGCCGCGAACGCTTCGTGGATTTCGTACATATCGAAGTCCTGCAACCGGAGCCCGGCGCGCGCCAGCATGCGCGGCACCGCGTAGGCGGGCGCCATCAGCAGCCCTTCCTGCTTGTCGAAATAGTCGACCGCGGCGGTTTCCGACCAGCTCAGATAGGCGAGCACCGGCAAGCCGTGTTGCGCGGCCCATTCATCGCTCGCGAGCAGCACGGCGGAGGCGCCGTCGGTGAGCGGCGTGGAATTGCCGGCGGTGAGCGTGCCGGCATCGCGGTCGAACGCCGGCTTCAGGCCGCTGAGTTTTTCGAGCGTCAGGTCCGGGCGCAGATTGTTGTCGCGCGCGAGGCCCCGGTACGGCGTCATCAGATCGTTGACGAAGCCGCGCGCATACGCGTCGCCGAGCTTGCGGTGGCTCTCGTAAGCGAGCACGTCCTGGGCTTCGCGCGAGATGTTCCAGCGTTTGGCCATCAGTTCGCAATGCTCGCCCATCGAAAGCCGGGTGCGCGGCTCGCCGTTGCGCGGCAGCAGCGGCTTGAAAAACATGCCGGGACGCAGCTTCGCCAGCGCGCCGATGCGCTGCCCGGCGCTCTTGCCGCGATTCGCTTCGAGCAGGATCTGGCGCATCCGTTCGTTGACGGCGATCGGCGCATCGGAGGTCGTGTCGACACCGCCCGCGATGCCCGCGTCGATCTGCCCGAGCGCGATCTTGTTGGCGACCAGAATCGCTGCTTCGAGTCCCGTGCCGCAGGCTTGCTGCACGTCGTAGGCGGGCGTTTCCTTCGCGAGCGTGGTGGATAGCACGGACTCGCGCGTCAGATTGAAGTCGCGCGAATGCTTGATGACCGCGCCCGCCGCGACTTCGCCCAGACGTTCGCCATGCAGGTCGTAGCGGTCGACCAGGCCTTGCAGCGTGAAGGTCAGCATGTCCTGATTCGACGCGCTCGCGTAAGCGGTGTTCGAGCGGGCGAACGGAATCCGGTTGGCCCCCACGATGGCGACGCGGCGCACGGCTGGCAGCGGGTTGGACATGCTCGGCTCCTTTGGGTCGTGCCCGGGCGGTTCAATGATGCGAACGGCGATCGGTTCAAGGCGTCCTGATTCAACAACGATTCGCGGCGGCGCGAATTCCATGCATGGATGAAATCCCGCGCACGCCTGCGTGCCTCATTGCAGCCGCCACTGCATGCGGCCGCGCAAATGCGGTTTGTCTCCGGCGATATCCCGCACCTCGATGTCGCGTTCGATCAGCGAGGGCGACGCGCTCCACAGCGACGCTTCGCCCGGCAGCAGCATCGGCACCTTGAATTCGGCGCTCAGCGTGGCCTCGGCGAGCGGCTTCGGCGGTTGCAATGCGGAGGCTGCGCGCGCGAGCGTCCACATGCCGTGTGCGATCGCGCGCGGAAAGCCGAACGCCTTCGCGGATAGCGCGGTGAGGTGAATCGGGTTGTAGTCGCCGGACACGCCCGCATAGTCGCGGCCGAGTTGCGGCGCGAGTTGCCAGCGCGCGATGCGCTCCAGCGCGGCGGGGCCGAGTTCGAGCGGATCGAGCGGATTGCCGGTCGCCGGCACGCCGCGTTTCAGATAGACGCTGTCGCCGTCCCACACCGCTTCGCCGCGGCGATACATGCGCGTATGCAGCACGAACGCCTGGCCCTTGTCGTGCCGCAGCAGCGCGCCGAATTCCACCTCGACGCGCAAGACGTCCTTGTACGCGAGCGGCCGGCGCAGCCGCACATGATTGGCCAGATGCACGAGGCCGAGCGCGGGCCAGGGAAACGCCGGGTCGGTCAGCATCAGCAGATGCAACGGAAACGCAAGCAGATGCGGATAGGTGAGCGGCACGCCGTGCTCGGGAATGAAGCCGCACACGCGCGCATAACGCCAGATCGGCCCGGGGTCGAGCGCGACGGCGGGGCGCACGAGGCGCAGCGCGGGCAGTTGCGTGGCCCGAGCGCGCTTGACGATGCCGGTCAACGCGCGCGCATAGAGCTTGGCCGGGACGGGCAACGGCTCGACGACCACGGTTTTCGGGCGCGCCGCGCTCACGGTAAGACCGCCCCCGAACGGATCACCCGGCTCACGCATGGTCACGCTCCAATCAGGCTTTGTCCGCACACGCGCACGACCTGGCCGGTGATGCCCGCCGAGCCCGGATGCGCGAGCCATGCGATGGTTTGCGCGACGTCGACCGGCTGGCCGCCCTGGCTCATCGCGTTCATGCGGCGGCCGGCTTCGCGCAGCGTGAACGGCATCCTGGCGGTCATCTGCGTTTCGATGAAGCCCGGCGCGACCGCGTTGATCGTGATGCCGCGCGCGCGAAGATGCGGCGCCATGCCTTGCACGCGGCCGATCACGCCGGCCTTCGAGGTCGCGTAATTGGTTTGCCCGAGATTGCCCGCGATGCCGCTGATCGACGACACGCCGATGATGCGCCCGCCGTCTCGCACGATGCCGGCGGCGAGCAGCGCGTCGTCGATCCGCTCCTGCGCGCACAGGTTGATGTCGATCACGCTTTGCCACACGGAGGCGGTCATCTTCGCGATGGTTTTGTCGCGGGTGATGCCGGCGTTGTGCACGACGATGTCCACGCCTTGTTCGTCGAGCGCCGCCGCGATTTGCGCGGGCGCTTCGGGCGCTGCGATGTCGAAGGCGAGGGCCGTGCCGTTCAACTGACGCATGGTCAGATCGAGCGCGTCGCGCGCGGCGGGAATGTCGATGCCGATCACATGCGCGCCCTCGGCGGCCAGCACGCTCGCAATCGACGCGCCGATGCCCCGCGCGGCGCCCGTCACGACCGCGCGCCGGCCCGCGAGCGGCGCTTTCCAGTCGAACGCGGGTGCGGCGGCTTGCGGGCCCGCGCCGGCAGCGCTGCCGATGCGCACGACCTGGCCCGACACATACGCGGAACGCGGCGACAGAAAGAATCGCAGCGAGGTTTCAACGCCGCTTTCCGCGCCTTGCTCGACATAGACGAGATTCGCGGTGATGCCGCGCCGCGCCTCCTTGCCGAGCGAACGCGTGAAACCTTCGAGCGCGCGCTGCGCGGTCCATTGGCGCGGGCTCGCGCAGCTTTCCGGCGGACGCCCCAACACGACGATGCGCCCGCACTTGCCGAGCGAGCGCAAGGTGTCGTGGAAGAATCCGTGCAGCGGTTCGAGCTGGCTGCTGTCGTCGATGCCGCTTGCATCGAACAGCAGTGCGGCGAGCCTGCCGGGCGAGCCGGAATCCGCCGGTTCGAAACGGCCCGTCATCAAGCCGTGGCGAGTCGCGAGCGGCACCCACAGCCCGGCGCTTTCATGCGCGACGCTCGTCACGCCGATGCTGGCCACCAGATTCGCCAGCGCATCGAGCAACTGCGGTTCACGTCCCGCGCCGATCGCCACCACGCCGCCGAACTCGGGCTCGTCCGCGCGATGGCGGCGCAGCACCTCGGGCTTCGGCAAGCCGAGTGAGCGCGCGAGGCGCGCGCCGAGCGGCGAGTTGACGAAGTTCAGATAAGAGTCGTTCATATCGGTCGTTGCTCCGCTGACAGCGCGCCGCGGGAAGTGCCCCTTGCGGGCGTCGGACGGTGTGTCAGTGTGCACTGAGTTGGACGCATCCGGGGTGCCTCGCCGGGATGTTTTTTGCAGGCGCTCGTCAAGACGCTCGCAACCTTGTCAGGCTGCGGCTTCCAACGCCTTGTCGAGCGCCTCCTTGCGTTGTTGCAGACCGGCGAGCATGTCGAAGTCGGCCGCGAAATCGTCGACCTTCACGACTTCCGCGCCGTAGCGCGCATAGTCGTCGAGCACGCGGCGCTCGTCGGCGTCGAGCAAGCCTTTCTGCTCGGCGGACGCGGTCCACCCGGGCAGTTGCGCGAAGCTCTGCGGCATCGGTTCGAGCAGCCCTTGCTTGACCGCTTCACGCAGCTTCTGCTCGATCCGCATGAAGCGCGGGTTCAACTGGAACGCCAGTTCGCCGTAGCCGAGCGCATCCACATCGGGACGCGGTACATACGAATCGGCCACGAGACGCTCGCGCGCCGCGCCGGGCGTCTGCATCAATTCGGCGATGTCGCTGCCGAGCCGGTCGGACGGCTCGCGGTACGGCAGGCCGAATGGAAATGCCAGCGCCCGCACGAGGCCGGCGGCGAAGCGGTTCGGATAGTTCGCGAGCACGCCGTCGAGCGCGTGCTGCGCTTTGTACAGCGAATCCTCGACGCCCCAGCGCACCAGCGGCAAGTCTTCTTCCTGACGGCCTTCGTCCTCGAAACGCTTGAGCGTCGCCGAGATCAGGTAGAGCTGCGAGAGCACGTCGCCGAGACGCGCGGAAATGCGTTCGCGCCGTTTCAGATCGGCGCCGAGCACGAACATGGAGACGTCGGCGAGCAATGCGAACACGGTCGAGAGGCGGGTCGCCGCGCGGTAATACGGCAGCAGCGGACCGTGCGCCGCGCGCGGCCTCGCGATGAACGCGCCGCCCGTCACGCCGTGGACGAAACAGCGCACCACGTTGGAGAGCGTGAAGCCCGCATGGCCGAAGAACGCCGCGTCGAAATCGCGCAGCGCGCGGGCGCGATCGGTTTCGCGCGTCGCGGCCATTTCCTTCAGCACATACGGATGGCAGCGAATCGCCCCCTGGCCGAAGATGATCAGGCAGCGCGTCAGAATGTTCGCGCCTTCGACGGTGATCGAGATCGGCACCTGCTGATAGGCGCGCGCGAGAAAGTTCGACGGCCCCATGCAAACGCCCTTGCCGGCGACGACATCCATGCCGTCGTTGATGACCGTGCGCGCGCGTTCGGTGATGTGATACTTGGCGATCGCCGAAATCACCGAGGGCTTCTCGCCGAGGTCCACCGCCTGCGCGGACAGGCGGCGCGCGGCATCCATCACGTACAGATTGCCGCCCATGCGGCCGAGCGCTTCCTGCACGCCCTCGAACTTGCCGACGGCGGTGCGGAACTGGCGGCGCATCGCGGCGTAGGCGCCGGTGCCGCGCACGGCGATCTTCGCCATCCCCACGTTCGAGGACGGCAGCGAAATCGCCCGGCCCGCCGCGAGACATTCCATCAGCATGCGCCAGCCGTTGCCGACCTGCGCGCGTCCGCCGATCACCCAGTCGATGGGAATGAAGACGTCCTTGCCCGAGTTCGGGCCGTTCTGGAACACCGCGTTCAGCGGCCAGTGACGGCGGCCGATATTGACGCCGGGGTGGCGGGTCGGAATCAGCGCGCAGGTGATGCCGGGTTCGTCGTCGGCGCCGAGCAGATGGTCGGGATCGAGCGCGCGAAATGCGAGGCCGAGCACGGTCGCAATCGGGCCGAGCGTGATATAGCGCTTGTCCCACGTCACACGAAAACCGAGCGTTTCGCGGCCTTCGAAGGCGCCCTTGCAGACGATGCCCACGTCGGGAATCGCCGCGGCATCCGAGCCCGCGTAGGGGCTGGTCAACGCGAAGCAGGGGATGTCCTCGCCGCGCGCGAGGCGCGGCAGGTAGTGGTTCTTTTGCGCTTCGGTGCCGTAGTGCATCAGCAGTTCGGCGGGGCCGAGCGAGTTCGGCACCATCACCGAAACGGCGGCGGCCGAGCAGCGCGTGGCGAGCTTCATGATGACCTGCGAATGCGCGTAGGCGGAGAACTGCTTGCCGCCGTACTGCCTCGGAATGATCATGCCGAGAAAGCCGCGCTCCTTGATGTATTGCCAGCTTTGCGGCGAGAGGTCCTGCCACACCATCGTGGTTTCCCAGTCGTTCGCGAGGTCGCACAAATGCTCGCATTCGACGTCGAGAAACGCTTGCTCCTCGGCGGTGAGCGTGGCCGGGCCGTAGCCGAGCAGCGTGTCCCAATGCGGGCGCCCCGAGAACAGTTCGGCGTCCCACCAGACGGTGCCGGCTTCGATCGCGTCGCGCTCGGTCGGCGACATCTGCGGCAGGATCTTGCGGAAGAGCTCGAGCAGCGGCTTCGCGAGCCATGCGCGGCGCAGCGGTTTGATGGTCAGCACGAGGGCGGGGAGGACGAACAGAACGGCAAGCAAGACCGTCGCGGCCGGACCCGCGGCTCCGCTGACCTGCGCGGCCGCTACCCAGACGATCATGCAGGCGAGCCACCATGACGCGCGCGCCTGAACGTAGACGAGCGCGAGCGCCGCAATGACGAGCACCAGGATGAACCACGGCATGACGTTTCCTCCCTTTTCGCTGGGTCTTTTCGCTGCGTGCGAACGCATCCACGGGCGCGGATGCGTTCGCCGTCATGTTGTTTTTTTAAAGCTGACGCTTCGGTTCGGCTGCTTCGCCTGGACGCCTGGGCGACGACTTTGCCGGGCGGCCTGCTCGCGGCTTCGGGTCGCGCCTGCTTGCGCTTCGCGTCCAATCACCAATCCCAGTTCGGCAGCGTGACGTCGCTGAGATGCGGGACCTGGATGTGCGGCGCGGGTAGATGGCGCTCACGGCGTTCGGCTATGGACCGGCGGGTTCCTTAAGGTACATCGCCCGCATTCTCCGTGCCGCTTCCTCGCTAAGCCGCCCCTTGCGACGCATGATGAAACGAGTTCGCCGGAAGATTGCCGCCAGGGCGCTCGGCTTCCGGCATGGAAGCAGGTGGCGGTTGCTTACCGCCTTGCGCCTGCAGCGCGTCTGCCGCCGCAGCCGCAGCGGCTGCACCAGCACCAGCACCAGCACCAGCACCAGCACCAGCACCAGCACCAGCACCAGCACCAGCACCAGCACCAGCATCCGCATCCGCACCCGCACCCGCACCCGCACCCGCACCCGCACCCGCACCCGCACCCGCACCCGCCGCACCCGCCGCATCCGCCGCACCCGCACTCGGGCATTCGCCTGTATCCGTCAGGCCGCTTTCGGTGGCGTCGCCCAGCACCGCCGCGAACGCGGCCAGTTGCGTGCTGTCCGGCAACGGCGCCTTCAGCGCGGCGACCATCAGCGAGGCGAGGCGCGCTATCAGTTGCAGGTCGTTCATCGACTTGCCCTGCGAGAACTCGGCAATCAGGTCGTCGGTATCGGCGCCCGCCAGCACGCCGGAGAGCGCGCCAATCGCGAAGTGCAGACGCCAGCCGAGTTCCTCGCGCGGCAGATGCGGCAACGCGCGCTGGAACGCATCGAAAAAGCGCACGGCCACCGACTCGTAGTGCGCCTTCAGAAAGTCGCGGATGAACGCCGACGGATCGGTATAAGCGCGCCCCAGCAGCCGTAGAAACGCCTTGCCGCCGGCGCGCGGATCGCGTGAGAGCCGCAGCGCCGGAATGAACATCGCGCCGAGCACGTGCTCGCAGGTGAGCCGCGCGCCGAGCATCTGGTCGAAGCGGTCGAGCAGCTTGAGCCGCTCCTGGTTGAGCCGGTCGAGCCGGCGCGACAGCATCGCGTGAATCAGCGATTCCTTGCTGCCGAAGTGATAGTTGACCGCCGCGAGATTGACTTCGGCACGCGAAGTGATCTGACGCAGCGACATCGCCTCATAACCGCATTCGATGAAGAGCGTTTCGGCGGCGTCGAGGATGCGGGACTTCGTGTCGCCGGCATGCCGGCCTGTCGTGCGAACTGCCATGGGCGTCTCCTGGTTGCCGGCCGTGCGGCCCGCGAACAAGCGATTCAAGTGCGAATTTGAAACAGGCGTTTTTTTGAGGATAAGAAGGATGACGATGGCGATCAAGGCCGTCCGTGGACTAACTCCTCTAGAGGACCCGACGAAGGCCGGTCTTGTCCGTGACGCGCGGCGCGTCGGAGCGCGCGGAAATAAAAAGGCCGTTCCGATCGTGATCGGAACGGCCTCATGGGGCTTGCTTCTCCCAAGCGGACTGTTTCAGGTGACGCGTGCCGCGACCTGTCGTGCCGACTGCGTCATGTCGATGCCGCGGCGCTCGCGGCTGAACGGAATCAGTGCGGCGATCACGAGCGCCACGATGCCGATCACCACCGCCATCACGAGCGCGTAGTTGTTGCCGTGCGCTTCGGCGGCGCTGGCTTGCAGCGGGCCGTTGACCGAGGCGATCAGATTGCCGAGTTGATACACGAGGCCTGGGAACGTCGCGCGAATTTCGTCGGGCGAGATTTCATTCAGGTGCACCGGAATGACACCCCATGCGCCTTGCACCGAAATCTGCATGAGGAAGGCGCCTGCCGCGAGCAGAACCGGCGTGCTCGAGAAAGCCCACAGCGGCAGCACCGGCAGCGCGATCAGCGCCGCGATGAGGATCGCGCGCTTGCGGCCGATCCTCTCCGACGCGAAACCGAAGAACAATCCGCCGATAATCGCGCCGACGTTCAGCGTGATCGTGATCCACGAGACGGTATGCGCGTCGAACTGATGCTGCACGCGCAGGAAGGTCGGATATAGGTCCTGCGAGCCGTGCGAGAAGAAGTTGAACGCGGTCATGAGGACGATCGCATAGAGCGACAGCCCGACATTGCGCTTGAGCGTGGCGACGAGGCCCGGACGCGCCCGCTTTTCGAGCGTCTGGAAGGCCGGCGACTCCGGCACGTGCGCGCGCACGTACAGCACGAGCAGGGCGGGCAGCACGCCGACGAAGAACATGCCGCGCCAGCCGATGTATTGATAGAAAACGCCGAACACGACCGACGCGAGCAGATAGCCGCTCGGATAACCGGCTTGCAACAGGCCCGAGACCACGCCGCGCGACTTCGGCGGCACGGTCTCCATGGTCAGTGCGCCGCCCACGCCCCATTCGCCGCCCATCGCGATACCGAACAGCGCGCGCAGCACCAGCAGGGTGATGAGATTCGGCGAGAAGCCGGACAGCAATTCCAGCAGCGAGAAGCACGCGATGTTGACCATCAGCGTGGGGCGACGGCCATACTTGTCGGCGAGCCAGCCGAAGATCAATGCGCCGACGGGACGCATCATCAAGGTCAGCATGATGCCGAACGCGACCGCCGGGATATTCGTATTGAATTCCGCCGCGATATCTTTCAATACGAACACCATGAGAAAGAAATCGAATGCGTCGAGTGTCCAGCCGAGATAGGCGGCGATCGTGACGTTTCTTTGTTCCCGTGTCCAACTCATTGATTGTTCTCCAAAGTCCCCCAGATACCCGTTCAACCGCGGGCGGCTATGCGGGCCATATGCCTGTGGCATTGGCTTCGAGCGAGTGTACGCCGACTGTCAAGCGCTTGCATTGAATCGAACAGGCGAATATCCGGATTAATCGCAGCGCAATTGACTTACACAATCTCAATGCAGGGTGAATGTCGGAGAGATGTAATTATCGTATTAATGGCGTTGAATTTTAGTTTGGTTTTTGTAATGTATTTCTTTGGCGTGTCGCCAGCTATTCCGGTAAGGCCGACCTGAGCTTTTGGCAGGGGGCAATGCTTCTCGCGTATTCCAGCGCCTCGACCAGCACCTCGACTTCCTGCCGTGTTTCATCGAGCTTCTTGCGAAGCAGCCGATTCTGTTGAAGCGCTTCCAATAGATTCATGCTCTCGGCCAGATCGTTGCTCCGCAGCGCATCTGTTTGGTCCAGGTTCGACGTCCACGCTTTCCAGCCGGAGAGGACGCTGCCCGCCGAACCCGAGCCAGGGACTTCGTTGGGCCGCAACCCGCCGCGAGCAACACGCCGGCTGTCCATGCGGTCGCTTTCCGCGCTCTCGTCGAAGGCGGCGTGGCAACGCTGTGCTGTGCGAGACGGACCAAACAGCATCGAGCTGCTCCTGTGAAATGCGAAGCCAGGCGCGAGGCCGCTAAAGGCAAGCGGCTGCGTTTGGCCGGGTTTGAGCGAGTCTGAGCGGGTTTGAGTCGATAACGAGCGTGCTCCGGCGGCCCAAGCGCCGGACCACGCGACATGACCGGCTTTACTTGAATTGATACATGTAGCCCAGCCGGGCCGCGGGAATGAAACGCTTGCCGACGAGCGGACTATCGGAAATGCCGCTGCCGAGATGGGTGACCTGCAGATCGAGGCTGACGGACTGCTGTTGCGTGAGCCGGTAAGCGACTCGCGTCCCGATGGTGGTGTTCAGCGTGGATGTCCCGTCGTAAGCCGGCCGTCCCGCACGCGCCTCCGACTGCGTCACGCCATAGTAGTAGTCGACGTATTTGTCGCTCAGCCACCTCGTGTCGACATGCGGTTCGACGGTCCATTTGCCGAATTCGAAGGCTTTTCTGAAGTCGACGGCGGCCTGCTGCCCTTTGTTTCCGCCGACGAGGTAACTGGCGGTCAGCGTGCCGAATCCGCTCTGCCACCCGAGTGCCGGGCCGTACCAGAAGGTGACGCTCTTCCGGTTCTCCATGCCGTTGAGGATCGGCGCGTCGGAGCCCTTGTAGCCCTCCAGAATGCCCACTTTGCCACGCAGGGCCAAGGTGACGCCGTTCCATTGCCCGACTTTCAGATCGAGCGTCGTGGCGAACGCGCTGATCCATTTGTTATCGACGTAGAAAAGCGGAATCGGCGTGATCCTCGCGCTGTCGCCCTTATACGGCGAGGGTTCGATACCGACGCCCGCGCCCAGTCCCCAGTGGGTGACGTTGGTGGCATTGCTCAGGACGGTGAAGCCGGAATCGTCGGGATTGGTCGCGTTCTGCGCCCGGACGCTGCCGGAACCCAGCATAAGCGAGGCGGCGGCCAGCAGCGCCCGGTATTCGCGGCGACGATTTTTTCTCGCGGCATGCGCCAATGCGGCGCCTTCACGCCGCGCCGTTTTCGATGAAATTGCCATTCAGGAACCTCCAGTCGGGGAGCCCGAGATTACGCAGGAGATTCAACGGCATGATGTGCGGTTTTTTACGGCGCCGATACAATGTGTCGCCCCTGAAATACTGGGGATGAACGGCTGACATCAATCGTCGGGCCGCTCCGGTTAGCATTTGGGAATGACTGATATGCCGCACGTACTGGTGGTTGACGACGAGGAGGACATCCGGTCCTTGCTGACCGGCTTTTTTCGCAAGCATGGCCACGAGGTCAGCATCGCGACCGACGGACACAGCCTGTTCGCGGCACTCGATGTCCAGCACGTCGATATCGTCATTCTGGATGTCATGCTGCCGGGCGAGGACGGCTTCAGCCTGTGCCGGCGGATACGCGCAACCTCGAAAGTGCCGGTCATCATGCTCACGGCGGTGGCGGATCACGTCGATCGGGTAGTGGGTCTCGAGATGGGCGCCGACGATTACCTGGTCAAGCCATTCGATGCAAGGGAACTGCTCGCGCGAGTCAAGGCCGTGCTGCGCAGGACGACGCAAACCGGGGCCGCGGTGGTGGGCACCCACACCAGACCGGTACTGTCGTTTGGCGGGTGGCGTCTGGATATCGCCCGGCGCGAACTGCGCTCGGCGGACAACACACTGATCATTCTTTCCAGCAGCGAATTCGATCTGCTGCTCGTGTTTGCCGAGCACGCTCAGCGGGTGCTGACGCGCGATCAACTGCTCGACCTCACGCGCGGGTCGTCGCACGAGGTCTATGACCGGAGCATCGACGTGCAGGTCGGCCGTCTGCGCCGAAAACTCGACGCCGACGCCGAAACGCCTTCCGTCATTCGTACGGTTCGGGGCGGCGGCTATATGTTCATGCCAGCGGTTCGACGCGGATGAGCATCCGGTTGCGTCCGCCGGACACCATCGCGTGGCGGATTGCGCTCACGGTCGGCGCGGCCATCATCGGCGTGCTCGGGCTCGCCGTGCTCTTTAGCCAGCTTGCCGGTCCGACGGCCCGAGAGACCGCGTTGCTCGACCGGGCCGACGACACGGTCCGCATGATCGATGCGGCGTCGGCGATCGATCGCCCGCGACTGGCCCGCGCCGTGCAGATCGAGTCCAACCGGGCCGAATGGTATGCGGCCAACTCGACGGTCGCTCGCCGCCTCGCCGTGGCGCAACCGCCCGATGCGGATTCCGATCTGTCCAGGTGGTTTCTGATCGAGGGCCGCCAGCGTCCTCGCGTATTTTTCAGCTCGGACGATCCGCTCTCCGCCGGCATCCAGTTTGATCGCGGTCAACATTCCCGCGCCTATTTTCTGGCCGTTGAACTGCGCGACGAAAGCTGGGTTGTATTCATCGCCACACAGCGTGACTGGGGGCTGCTGCAACCCCGCCAGATCGCCGTGGCACTGGGATGTGTCGGGTTGTCGATTCTCGCGGCATCGGTGCTTGCGACTTACTTTCTCTCGAAGCCGATCCGGCAGTTCGCGGACGAACTGCGCCGCATCGGCGGCGATCCGCGCGCCGGTCCCGTCCGCGAGACCGGGCCGGGAGAACTGCGCGCGGCGATCGCGGCGTTCAACGCATTGCAGGCGCAAGTGCGCAAATTCGTCGAGGACCGAACGGTGATGCTCGCCGCCATGTCGCATGATCTGCGCACGCCGCTCACGAAGATCCGGCTTCGCGGCGAGTTCATCGAGGACGACGAGCAACGGGCGCGCCTCTTTCGCGACGTCGACGACTTGCAGGCGATGGCGGACTCGGCCCTGTCCTTTTTCAGGGACGACTATAAGGACGAGGAGACCACGGTTTTCGATTTCGCGGGACTTCTGCGCACCATCACCGACGATTATGGCGACCAGGGGCAGCCCGTCTCGTATGCCGGCCCCGATCGCCTCGCGTTCAACGGGCGGCCGTTCTCACTGCGGCGCGCGTGTATGAACCTCGTCGACAATGCGCTGAAATACGGCAATAGGGCGGAGCTGCAACTGAACCATTCCGCGACGGAAATCGTGGTCGAGATCAGCGATCGAGGCGCCGGCATTCCGCCTCACGCGCTCGAGCAGGTATTCGCGCCGTTTTTCCGCCTCGAGCAATCGCGAAACCGCAGCACCGGAGGGATGGGCCTGGGACTGACATCGGCGCGCGCCGTCATCCGCGCTCATGGCGGCGATATCGCGCTTCGCAACCGGGAATGCGGGGGATTGCAGGTTAGTGTGACCTTGCCGCTGATATCGTGATTGCGGGGTGTCATACTCGAATCGACGCAGATGCGCCCGAAGCGTGACGACAGACGAGGTAATCGGCACGACCGTGCCGGCAATGAAGACAACCGCCCGATATGTTCAACAGGAGCACGCCATGATTTCCAGCCGCAGTGAAGTGACGCAGATGATCGTTTCGGCGAAAGTCGCGCGAGGTCTCAAATGGAGCGGGATCGCGGAGCGCATCGGCGCGAGCAAGGAATGGACGACGGCCGCGTGTCTCGGGCAGATGACGTTCACGAAGCAGCAAGCGGAGATTGCCGGCGAGATCTTCGGTTTGTCCGACGAGGCGGTGGCGTGGCTGCAGATCGTGCCGTACAAGGGCTCCTTGCCGACCGCCGTGCCGACCGATCCGCTCATCTACCGGTGGTATGAAATCGTCAACGTCTACGGCACGACGATCAAGGAATTGATCCACGAGGAATTCGGCGACGGCATCATGAGCGCGATCGATTTCTCGATGGACATCCAGCGCGAAGCCGATCCGAAGGGCGATCGCGTGAAGGTGCTGCTGTCCGGCAAATTCCTGCCTTACAAGACCTATTGACAGCCTGTTGACAGTGAAGCGGTCCATGCCGCGTACACGAATCGCCGCGCTCACGACGCTCGCCATGATCGCGTTTGCGGGGAACTCGTTGCTGTGCCGCCTGGCGCTGAAAGGCGCCGGGATCGATGCGGCGACGTTCACGTTGGCGCGGGTGGTATCCGCCGCGCTCACGCTCTGGTTGATCCTGCGAATACGTGGTGCGCCGCGCGGCATCGCAGGCAACTGGTATTCGGCATTTGCGCTTTTTGTCTATGCAGGCGGATTTTCGTTCGCATACCTCGGCCTGCCGGCCGGCACCGGCGCGTTGCTGCTGTTCGGCGCCGTGCAGGCGACGATGATCGGCTACGGCCTTTGGACGGGGGAGCACCTGCGCGTGCCGCAGTGGGCCGGGCTGGTGTTGGCGCTTGGCGGTCTCATCGGGCTCGTTCTGCCGGGCATCTCGGCGCCGCCTCTGGGTTCGTCCCTGTTGATGCTGGGCGCGGGCGTCGCGTGGGGCGTTTATTCGCTGCGCGGCAGACGGTCCTGCGATCCGACGACCACGACCGCCGGGAACTTCCTGCGAGCCGTGCCGTTCGCGGCGGCGGTGAGTATGCTCACGCTTGCGCACACCTCGTTCGAACAATCCGGACTGATGTACGCGATCCTTTCCGGGGCAGTGACCTCCGGCGTCGGCTATGTCGTCTGGTACACCGCCTTGCGGGAATTGAAAGCGGCTACCGCGGCCACCGTGCAATTGAGCGTACCGGTCATTGCGGCGATGGGCGGTATCGTGTTGCTCGGCGAACCCTTGACGCCGCGCCTGCTGGTCGGTTCGGCCGCCGTGCTCGGCGGCATTGCATTGGTGGTGGCGAAAAAGCAGACCGTCAGATAGCGACACTTGCGTGTCGATCGGCCTCGCGCATGGAGATCCGCTCGAGCGCTGTCGGCGGACCTGAGACGGATGCGGTCCGGCGCCGGGTTCGGGCAGGTGATATTCTTTCTGCTCACCGCGTTTCCACATGTGGATGCTGTGTGGCACATCCCTTCGTCAGTCGCTCGTGAGGCGCGACATCCTCATTCTTTTCCGCATGGCGCGGCACGGCGCGATGCGTCGACTCGAAGCGAAGGTGAACACCAATACAGGATTGAACGTGATGCACGACAAGCGAGATGTGGCGCCGGACAGCACGGCAGCGCGCGTCGCGTTGTGGCGCGCGCTGCATGTCGAGGCCGATCCGCCGCCGCATGTGCTGGAAGACCGGATCGGTCTCGCGTTGCTGTCGCCGGACGAGGACTGGCGCCGCCGCGCAGATAGGGACCCGCGATTCACGCCGTATCTCGGCGCACGATCTGACGCAACGCTACTTCGCCGGCAGGACAGATGAGCTGCGCCCGCCGAGGAATACGGAGGCATTGCTGGTGGTAAGCACCTGGCTGGGGGGCCGTGTCGACACGTTTGCGCTGCAAAACACCGGGTTGTGGTTCGGGCACGGCAATAGCGGAAGGACCGCGCCGAGCACGACAGAAGATGTCGACGCGGCCATGCTCACGCCGCGCGCTTCGGCTTCCCGTTTACAAGTCATATAGCGAGTCATAGCGATCAGGCGTTCGCGAGAGCGCCTTTCAGCGGAGAGGTCAATGAAAACAGGGAAACCAAAACGGACTCGTCGGGATGCGGACGATCTGTTCCCCGACTTGCAACAGAGCGGCGTCAATCGGGCGAGCCGCCCTGATAACCCGTTCGGACATGAAACCTTGCAGCGGGCCGCTCGCACCGATCGTGACGAGGCCTCACTCTGGAAAGACAATCTCATCACGCTGCCCATGGCGATCGAGTTGCCCCCTGGCTATAAGTCGGTGTCTCATGTGCGCGACGTGATGGCGCGCGTATGGCGGGTGAAATGGCTTAGGGAAACCAGCAATGAAGTCGTTGCGGATTTCCCCGAGGGTTGGTCCGCCGTTCGTCCGAAAAGCGGACCCGTGGAGTTGCGCGATCCGGCCGGTATCGTTCGAGGCGTCCATGGTTGGGCGGAAGACGCCGAACTCAGGATCTTGCCGAGGTATCGGGTGGAATCGCAGGAGAATAGTTCGAGCGGGCTCGGCAGTTTGCTTGTTCGCGACCGCGAGACTGGGCAGATTCTCGAACGGTCGTCGCAGTGGTCGGCGCAGACCGGCACCCATCATCCGGACTGGGCGAGGCTCTCCGCATGGCTCGACTCGCACTATCCGCTTCATCGCGATCCGCTGCGGTTATGGACGGACTGCGAAAGCAATCCTGGTTGAGCGGGGAAGTGCCTTGCCGGTCGTTGGCTTGTCTAATGAAAGCCGATGTGTTGTAAAAAGGCTAGCGTGCCGTGACCTCTCGCCGATTACGGAGGCCCTCCGCTCACGCTGTGTCGGCTTTTAGAAAGCTTGAGCGGAGCGCTTGAACGCACTTGCGATGTGGCGTATGCCTGGCGCCCAAAGGCTCGATCAATCGTATCGACTCGCTCACGTTTCATTGCGTTGCCCGAATTAACGATTGGATGCGGGACCTTGCGCCTCGTTTGATAATCATCCGATTATTGCGGCCATTATTTGCGAAGGGCGCCTTGGCGCATGACCTGCGTCCACCCAATCCTTGACCGAGGCGCGAGTTGTTTACGTTTGCCCTTCATCGGTAATATTCAGAAACAAATTTATTACGGCAAGTAACGCAACGCGCAATTGATGCGCCGTTATGCGTATGGAATGATAGCGGCTCTCATTTAGACACCAGCCAGCCATCCCGTCGTCCTCAACTTTGTGGAAGACCGGCAGCCAGCCAAACTGCCGACTTGTCATCGATACCGTGCTTTTCATGCGGATCTGGCAAGCACACATCTGACGGGATTTCCAATGTTCAACCACACGCCGCTCGCGACTGCGTTAGCGCTAGCTTTTGCCGTTCCATTCGCCTCGCCTGTACTCGCACAGACCGCTTCACCCTCTCCAGTGCAATCGTCGCCGTCCACCAAGGCGGCTGACACTACGACGCTGCCGGCCATCGGCGTCGCGGCCCAGGCCGAACAACAGGATTTCCAGGCGGAACGCTCGACCGTGGGCGCGAAGACGCCGACGGCCTTGCGCGATATTCCGCAAACCGTCACCGTGATCAACAAAGCCGTGCTGCAATCGCAGGGCGCGACCTCGTTCCAGGATGCGCTGCGCAATGCGCCGGGCGTGACCATCGGCGCGGCCGAAGGCGGGCAGATCGGCAACAACGTCAATCTGCGAGGCTTTACCGCGCAGAACGACATCTACCTGGACGGCTTTCGCGATCGCAACCAGTACTACCGCGACACGTTCGATCTCGAACAACTCGAAGTGCTGTACGGTCCGTCGTCGATGCTGTTCGGCCGCGGTTCGACCGGCGGCGTGATCAATCAGGTGAGCAAGAAGGCGAATCTCAAGGACTCGGCGGAAGTGTCGGCCATGATCGGCACCGACGACCGCTATCGCACGACCGTCGACGTGAATCACAAGCTGACGGACACCGCGGCGATTCGCGTCAACGCATTCGGTCAAAGCCTGGGTTCGACGCGCGACGCGATGAAGAACAAGGACTACGGCATTGCGCCGCAAGTGCGTTTCGGCATCGGCACGCCGACCGAAATCACGCTGTCCGCGCTGATCCAGCACAACCGCGACATGCCCGATTACGGCGTGCAGGCGTTGAACGGCCATCCGGCGCCGGTGCCGAAAAACACCTTCTACGGCCTGACCACCGACCGCACCGTTCAAGACGTGCAGATCTTCACCGCCGGCATCAAGCACAAGTTCTCGGACAGTCTCACGCTGAGCAACCAGACGCAGTTCTCGCATTCGACGACCGACGCGCGCGAAACCGCGCCGCAAGCGGTGTTGACCGGTCCGCTCGCCACCAGTCCCGCGCTGAGCAAGGGCAATTACACGACGTTGTCGCCGTCGCAACTGTTCATCAAGTTGCAGAGCCATGATCGCGTGATCCAGAACCGCTCGGTGTACAACGACACGATGCTCGAATACAAGTTCGACACCGGCCCGCTCAAACACGATCTGATCGCCGGCTTCGAACTCGGCCACGACAGCTATTCGAACCAGGCGTATACGCGCAACAATTTGCCGGTCGTGTCGATGGTGAATCCGGCGTATCTGTCGTCGCCCGCCGGCGTGACCACGATCACCGCCAACCACGCCGATTCCGGATCGAACGAGATCGGCGCCTATCTCAACGACACCGTTTCTATCGGCCACGACTGGAAGCTGATCGGCGGGCTGCGTTGGGATCGCTTTCAGGCGCAGATTCACAACACGGTCAGCTTGCCGGGCTACGCGACGCAAACCAATTTCTTCACCAGCGTGCGCGCCGGCGCGATTTATCAGCCGACCGACTGGCAGTCGTATTACGTGTCGTATGGCACGTCGTTCAATCCGTCGCTCGAGGCGCTGACGGTGACCAATCTGACGCAGAACCTCGCGCCCGAGTCGACCCGGTCATATGAAGTCGGTGCGAAATGGGATCTGCTCGGCGGCAATATCTCGGTGACCTCCGCGTTCTTCCGCGAGGAAAAGACCAACGCGCGCACCCAGGTCTCGCCGACCGAATACGAGCTCGACGGCAATGTGCGCGTCGACGGATTCCAGGCCGGCGTCACGGGGCATCTCACCGACAAGTGGCAAGTGTTCGGCGGCTATACGTACATGGACGCGATCATTCTCAAGGCGCGCGACGGCAACCAAGGTCATGTCCCGGCGAACACGCCGCGCAATACGCTGACGTTCTGGACCACGTATGCATTGACGCCGCATTGGGAGATCGGCGGCGGGCCGATTTATATGTCGCCGCGTTATGCGTCGAACACGAACTACGTGCGGGTTCCCGGCTACACGCGCTGGGACGCGACCGCCGCTTATCATGCGAAGAAATTCGACGTCAGGCTGAATCTGCTGAACCTGACCAACAAGCAATACTACGATGCACTGATTCCATCGGATGGCGGCCGTTCGGTGCCGGGCATCGGGCGCACGTTACTGGCGACGTTCGACTACCGGTTCTGACCCGGCTCGATTGAAACCGCGGGCTTGCGCCTCCGTACGGGCAAGCCCGCATACAGGACACTCAAGATGCTGCTGCATATACCGAATGTGCTGGATGCCGGGCAATTGCGCTTTCTGCGCGAGCGGCTCGACACGGCGGGCGACGCGTGGGTCGACGGCCGCGCGACGGCGGGCTACCAGGGCGCGCCGGTCAAGCGCAACCAGCAGATCGCCGAGCACTCGCCGGTGGCGCGCGAACTTGGCGACGTGATCGTCGCGTCGATCGAGCGCAATCCGCTATTCATCAGCGCGGTGCTGCCGAACCAGGTGTACCCGCCGCTCTTTAACCGTTACGAAGGCGGCATGCAGTTCGGCAGCCACGTCGACGGTGCGGTGCGAGTGCTGCCCAACGGCGTGAAGCTGCGCACCGACGTGTCGGCCACGCTCTTCATTTCCTCACCCGATGAATACGACGGCGGCGAACTGGTGATCGAGGATACCTACGGTGTGCAGCAAGTGAAATTGCCGGCCGGCGACATGATCGTCTATCCGGCCACGAGCCTGCATCAGGTCACGCCAGTGACGCGCGGAGTGCGCGTCGCGAGCTTTTTCTGGGTGCAGAGCCTCGTGCGCAGCGATACGCAGCGCGCGTTGCTGTTCGATATGGACACGGCGATTCAACGCCTGAATGCCACTCAGGCCGACGACATTGCGCGCCGCAGTCTCGTCGGTTGCTATCACAATCTTTTGCGGGCCTGGAGTGAAACCTGAGCGATCGCTCAAGGTTTGTTTGCGACCTTCTGAGCCGACAAAAAATCGTATAGGCGTTCAGACTGACATGCGTCCAAGCCACTCGCGGACGTAGCGGGAGTGCGGCGGCCGCACCGCCGAGTGCTCGCGAGACTTCGGCTTGCCGACGAATAGAAAGCCCAGCACGCGCTCCGACGGTTCGAAGTCGAGCGCGGCCTGCAAGTTCGCGTCGTAAGCATCGGCGCCCGTTGCCCAGAAGCCTCCATAGCCGAGCGCATGGATAGCGTTGAGCATGTTCATCGCGGCCGCGCCGACCGAAAGCAACTGCTCCGTTTCCGGAATGTGCGAGTGCGCCGAAGGCGCCGCGGCAATAACGATCACGAGCGGCGCGGTATAAGCGAGTTGCCGACGATGCTCGTGCTCCGCGCGGGGTTTGCCGGGCTCGCGGCGTGCCGCCACATCGACGAGCACATCGCCGAACTCGGCGCGCGCGTCGTCGCGTATCAGCGCGAAGCGCCACGGACGCAGCGCGCCATGATCCGGGGCGCGCATCGCGGCATCGAAGATCAGATCCAGTTCGGTATCGTTCGGGCCCGGTTCGGCCAGCGGCCAGTACGACTGGCGCGAGAGCAAGGTGTCGAAGAAAGCTTGCTGCGATGGTGAAGCGGTGTCGCCGCTAGGGCGGATCTGCGAGGTATCCATAACGGTCGGCTCCGAGTTTCGATCAGCGAAATCATGACGACAAACCCGCGATAATGCAAATGATTCTTATTTGCTTGTCTGACGAAAGATTTTGTCTTAAGCTTCGTTTTCGATTGCGGCAGGCACAAAAGATCCGCATTTGCATGCGTGTTGAATGACGCGTGAATCAACGCGAACCGGTGGCGAATCGGTGGCGCTTGCGCAAAGCGGAGCGGCAAAAAGGCGGCTGAAGTGGCTTCATCCATCAACCAGACGCAGACAATTTCCACTCGGAGGCGCAATGAGCTGGGGTGACGAAAACAGCAATTTCGTTGTCGTTGTAAATCATGAAGAACAGTATTCGATCTGGCCGGACTACAAGGCCATTCCTGCCGGCTGGCGCGAGGCGGGGAAGTCCGGCAAGAAGGACGAATGCCTGCAATGGATCGACGAGGTATGGACGGATATGCGTCCGCTGAGTTTGCGCGAGGCGCTGGCCGACAGCGCGGCGCAAGGCGTCACCAATGCGTGAGCCGCGGGCATCCAGTCGATGACCACGCCGAATCGTCCAACGCACGCGCCGAGCGCGCTAAACCTGGTGTGCCTCGCGCACGCCGGCGGCAGCGTGGCGCTGTATCGGGACTGGCAGCGTCGGCTGCCGCCGTTCGTGCAGGTGCGCACGCTCGAATTGCCCGGCCACGGCATGCGCCGTTCGGCGCCGCCGCATACCGAATGGCCCGCGCTCATCGCCGAACTCGCGGATGAACAGCTCGCGCTCGTGGCCGGCGGCGCGCCGTTTGCATTGTTCGGTCACAGCATGGGCGCGCTCGTCGGACTCGAATTGATGCATGCGCTGCGGCAACGCGGCGCGCGTGCTCCCGTCTGGTTCGGCGCATCGGCCACCGTATCGCCGGCGCGGCGCAAGCACGAAACACACTGGCTCACCTGTTCGCGAACCGAAATGATCGACTGCCTGCGCGAGCGTGGCGGCACGCCCGCCGAACTGCTCGACGACGCCGATTTCATCGACTTCATGCTGCCGCTGCTGCGCGCCGACTTTCACTTGTGCGGCGCGCATCCGGCGCGGCTCGCCGGGCGCGTCGTCGCAGAGGCCTGCGCATCAGCCGCGCTCGACTGTCCCATCGACGTATTCGTTGGCCGCGACGACCCCGCCACGTCCAACGCCGAAGACGTCGGCGCATGGGCGCAACAGACGCGCGGCGCATGCGCGGTGCACGAGTTCGGCGGCGGGCATTTCTTCATCGACACAGCGCGCGAAGCCGTACTCGCCGTCGTTGCGAACGCGCTTGCGCAACATGTACGACATACGCCGAGCGCCGTCATCATGACGAAACCGTTGACCGGCGCATGCGCGTGAGTTCCTCGCGCGAGCCGCTTCGCAACCATCACTCGCAGTATCGAGGCAACCCGGATAAGGACCGAATGACCATGAGCACCATGAGCCAGGCTTCGCTGCCGATCTTCGATTTCTCACCGTTCGTTGGCCAGAGCGAGCGCTACGTGGCGCTCATCAAGCAGTTCGCCGCCGCGGAGCCGTTCCGCAGCGCGACCGTCGACGAACTGCTGCTCGACGACGATTTCCATCGCCGCCCGCTGCGTCCCGAGGACTTCGAGTTCCTCAAGTTCATGAAGCCCGTGCGCCGGCACAACGTGAGCCGTCTTCCGGCGCTCGCGTCGGGCCGCACGCTGATGTCGATCTACGAGCTCGACGTCGCGCGTGCCCCCGCGAGCGGCGAGCCGGCCGAATGGCAACGCTTCGCCGATTTCTATCGTGAAGAGACGCGCGTGCTCGGCGCGCAGATCGCGCCGTTCTTCGAAGCCTACGCGTTCGAATATCTGACGAACGACATCGACACGAACGAAAGCGTCGATGCGGTGAGCGCGCGTCTCGCGCACATCGTCGACGAGGAACTCGCTTTCTGGTCCGCCACATTCGAGCGGCTGATGCGCAACGACTACCTCGAGGAAGGGCTGCGCTTCGGCATGGTGCAGCGCTGGTCGCTCGCCGTCTCCAAGCGGCGCGCGCTCGCACGCGCCGCTGCGAGCGGTTTTTTCGACATGCTCGCGCCGGACGAACGCCCGAGCCTGCATCGCGAGGCGCCGGACGACGCGCTGCTCGAACGCGTCGCGGCGGCGGTCGGCGTCACGCGCCGGCAGCACGCCTACTGGCAGTTCTATCTGCCGACCAGCACCGCGAAGTGCAACCTGCTGTATGCGCTCGCGCGCCGTCCGGATCGCGCGTTCGGCCTGATCGGCGCGGCCTTCGCGGCCGAGGCCGAGTGGCTCGCGTTCGGCCTCGCGCTGGAGCGCGCCTGCGCGCATCTGCAACCGGCCGGCCGAGCCCCGGCTGATCCGTCAGCACTGAAAGCCGCGCTCGAACAGCGCTGTGCGCGCGCGTTGCGGCGCATTGCCGACGGTTCCGGCGACGCCGCGCGCGCTCAGTGCGTGCAAGGCATCGTCGCCGGCGAGCGGCTTGCCGAACGCGGGCGCTGGGATCTCGGCGAGCAACTGCGCTGGCTCTCGTCGATTCGCGACTACGTGGCTTTCGCGCACCGCATCAGCTCGCGCATCGACGCGGAGTGTCCCGGCATCGACCGCGAGACCTTCGTCGAGCCGCACGAGATGTGCTCGACGACGCACGTTCACAACGATCACCGTCTCGTGACGATCGAGGAGGGCGACATGCTCTTCTGGGGCAACGTCGGCATGCAGCTCGCGATGCACAAAGGCGACATGGTGCTGATTCCCGATGGTCGTCTGCACGGCTCGACGGTGGTCTCGGGCGAATGCACGTATCACCAGCCGATCATTCCCGACGACTGGATCGAGGCGCTCGTCGCCGAGCTGGACGAACCGGTGGCAGCCTCGACCTGATTCGACCTGATAGCCGGCACGATTTAGATGCAAGTTGCACAACGCGGCACAACGCGGGCGCTCCCGACGGAGATCGACAACAAAGGCGCCTCTTCCCCACGACAGCAGTATCGACGTCCCGGCCGATCGGCCTGGGATGCCTCGCGCGTTCGACGCGCGCAACAGTGGGTCAGGAAGAGAGAGCGAACGATGGAAGCAGGCAATAGTGCTATCGCGCAGGCCGATCGATTCGAGGTCAGCGACTGGAAAAGCCGGATCATCGCCGGCAGGGCGACGGGTGCGGCGGTGTCCGCGCCCGCGTGGCTGGACGCTTCATATGCAACGCTGCGCGAGCAGGTGCTCGATCCGGCTTATCCGTGCTTCTTCGGCACGATGGCCGAGCGGCGCGGCGAGATGTTCTACTCGTTCGTCAACGGCCGCGACCTGCGCGATCTGCCCGCGACGATGCAAACCTTCGCGGAGCTCGCGCTGCAACCGGAATACAGGAGAAACAACATCGCCGTATTCTTCGAGCCCGATCCCGAGCCGCTTGCGCACGAGGCGTACCAGGCGCTTTTCTGGGGCATCCTGCAGCGGTTGCACGACGTCGACCCGGACCCGGCGGCGGACCAGCAGCCGGACCCGATGGACGAAGCCTGGGAGTTTTCATATGCCGGCGTGCAGGTGTTCGTGGTGTGCGCGTGCCCGTCGTTTCGCGCGCGCCATAGCCGCAACCTTGGCCCCGGCATGGTGCTGCTGTTTCAGCCGCGCTCCGTGTTCGTCGATACGATCACGAACAAGGTCATCGGCCGCGAGGCGCGCAATCAGGTGCGCAAGCGTCTGGAAACGTGGGACGAGATTCCCGCGCATCCCGATCTCGGCTTTTACGGCGACCCCGGCAATCTCGAATGGAAGCAGTATTTCCTCGACGACGCCAACGCGCCCATCGACGACCGCTGCCCGTTCCTGAAACGGCGCAGGCAGGCACAGCAGGCGTCGCCCGCCGACGCACAGCCGGCGCAGACAGCCTGGCGGCATGCGTCGCGGGACGAGGCTTCGGGCGCGCACATGGCGCCTGTCGCGCACAGGCCGCATGAGCCGCACGTGCCGCACCCGCCGCACGACGGGCGCAACGAACACGAAAGACCCTTCGCGCATGCGGGCGCCGCGCGAGGCGACGATAACTGACGCGGCCGGCGCGCGAGGATGTTTGCTGGCGCCGGTGGCATTCGCTACCATGAGCCGGCCCGCGGTCCTCCCGCACCGACGCCGCAACGAAAGGAGCTTCATGTCCGTACTTTTGCAACTGGTCAGCAAGTCCCGCTGGATGCTCGCCGCCGCGCTCGTTGCAAGCGTGCTCGGCGGCCTCGGCAATGCCGCGCTGCTGGCCCTCATCAATCAGGCGCTGGTCGCGTCGTCGGCGGAACTCGCGCGGCTCGGCTGGCGGTTCCTCATGGTCGGCCTCGCCGTGCTCGCGATGCGCGCTCTCGCGCAGTCGCTCTTCATGTGGCTCGGCCAGCAGGCGAAGGCGACGCTGCGCATGCGCACGATCCGCCGCATCGGCGACGCGGCGTTTGCGCATCTGGAAAAGCAGGGCGCGGCCAGGTCGCTCGCGGTGCTGACCCAGGACCTCGACACGATCGTCGTGTTCTTCGTCAGCCTGCCGTCGCTCGCGATGCAAAGCGCGGTGATCGTCGGCTGCCTCGCGTATCTCGGCTATATGTCGTGGCCGATTCTCGCGGTCGCGATCGTCACCATCGTGCTCGGCATGACGGGCTTTCGCTACGCTCACAGTCGCGCGATGTTTCATCTGCGCGCGTCCCGCAAGCGCGAGGACGATCTGGTCAAGCACTTCCGCGCGCTCTTCGACGGCGCGAAGGAACTCAAGCTGCATCGCGCCCGCAGGCGCGCGTTCGTCGAGGACACGCTCGCCACCAACGTCGAGGCGGTGCGCGTGCAGCGCACGCGCGGCTACATGCTGTACGCGGCGGCGACGAGCTGGGGCAACTTCATTCTGTTCGCGTTCATCGGCCTCACGCTGTTCGTATTCGCGCGCTACATCAAGGTCGATTCGCACGTGATGTCGGGCTATGCGATCGTGTTCGTCTACATGATCATGCCGATCGAAGCGGTGCTGTCCGCGATTCCGGGCCTCAGTTCGGCGCGCGTCGCGCTCGAGCGCATCGAGCAGGTCAACGCGGAGTTGCCGCCGGAAGTCATGCTCGAGCCGCCCGTCGCGGCGTCGTTCGACACCATCGCGCTCGACGGCGCCACGCACCGTTATTTCCGCGAGAAGGAAAACGAGGTGTTCACGCTCGGGCCGATCGACCTCACGTTCCGGCGCGGCGAGCTCGTCTATCTGATCGGCGGCAACGGCAGCGGCAAGACCACGCTCGCGAAGATGCTGGTCGGCCTGTACGTGCCGGAGAGCGGCCGCGTGCTGCTGAACGGCGAACCCGTCGACGAGGCGCGGCGCGACGCCTACCGCCAGCATTTCTCGGTCGTGTTCAGCGATTTCTTCCTGTTCGACACGCTGCTCGGCATGCACGGCGACGGACTCGACGCGCTCGCGCAGCAGTTGCTCGTCGACCTCCACCTCGACCACAAGGTCACCGTGAAGGACGGCGCGTTTTCGACGCTGGATCTCTCGCAAGGGCAGCGCAAGCGGCTCGCGCTCGTCGTCGCGTATCTGGAGGACCGGCCGTTCTACGTGTTCGACGAATGGGCCGCCGACCAGGACCCGCTCTTCAAGGACGTGTTCTACAAGCGCCTCTTGCCCGAACTGAGGGCGAAGGGCAAGACCGTGCTCGTCATCACGCACGACGACCGCTATTTCCATCTTGCCGAGCGCTTCATCAAGCTCGATGTCGGCCAGATCGTCGAGGACGGCTCCGGCGCCGCGCATGTGGCCAGCCTCACGTCCGCTTATTCCTGATCAGGATTTCACCTCACATGAACGCCAACCCGTCCGTTTTTTCCGCTCACGTCGCGCACGGCGAACCCATGTACGAACTCGACGGCGTGTCGTTTAGCATCGGCGAGCGCGTGCTGCTGCATCCGCTCGCGCTCACGCTCCCGAAGGGGCGCGTATGCGGCCTGATCGGCCACAACGGCTCGGGCAAGTCGACGCTGCTCAAACTGCTCGCGCGTCAACAGCCGCCCACGGCCGGCACGCTGCGTTTCGCGGGCCGCCCGTTGCGCGACTGGGAGAACCGCGAGTTCGCCCGTCAGGTCGCCTATCTGCCGCAGCAGCAGCCCGCCGCGAGCGGCATGACGGTGCGCGAGCTGGTCGCGCTCGGCCGCTATCCGTGGCACGGCGCGCTGGGCCGCTTCACCGGCGTCGACGCTGAAAAGGTTCACGAGGCGATGCAGTTGACCGACATCACGCGTTTCGCGGACCGCGCCGTGGACAGCCTGTCGGGCGGCGAGCGGCAACGCGCGTGGATCGCGATGCTCGTCGCGCAGGACAGCCAGTGCCTGCTGCTCGACGAGCCCATCTCCGCGCTCGATATCGCGCATCAGATCGAAGTGCTGGATCTCGTGCGCGGCCTGAGTCAGCGGCGCGGTCTGGGCGTCGTGGTGGTGCTGCACGACGTCAACATGGCGGCGCGTTTCTGCGACGACCTGATCGCGCTGAAGGGCGGCCGCCTGCTCGCAAGCGGCGCCGCGCCGGAACTGATCGAGGAAAAGATGCTGGGCGCGATCTACGGCGTGCCGATGGGCACCGTCGCGCATCCGCGCGGCGGCACGCCGATCAGCTTCGCGTATTGACCGGCAGGCGTCGTCGGGCGCTTGGCATCCACACGATGCAAGGCCGGCGGCGCGCCGCGATCGATACGACACAGACCTAACGGCGTTCCCAAGAGACGCCTTGCTTTCCCCGCAATGACGAAATTCACGCCGCCGGCGCAGCGCATGCGACGGCGACGGCTTGCCGTGCGCCGCGTTCAAAGGCGTCGCACGGCGATGATAGCCGCGCGGCGCGCGGCAAATCTCGGGAGGCGAGGATGTCTGTTATCAATACGCCGCGCCACGATGGCGCGGAGTCACATGCGGCGAACCGGGTTGCTCAGGACGATGCGACGGCCCGTGCCGCAAGCAACGCGCGGACGGCCAACGCGGCCAACATCGCCGTGGCGCCCGCGACCGACCTCGTGTCGGTGATGAAGCTGCATGTCGCCCAGCGCCCGCATCAACTGGCGGTGCGTTTCCTGGCCGACGGCGACGCCGACGCGCGCGAGCTGACGTATGCGGCGCTCGACGCGCGCGCGCGCCGCTTCGCAGCCGTGCTGCGCCGGCACGGCGCGCCGAACGACCGCGTATTGCTGATGCTGCCGAGCGGGCTCGATTACATCGTGTCGTTCTTCGCTTGCCAATACGCGGGGATGATCGCGGTCCCCGCTTATCCACCGGAAGCGCTGCAAAGCGGGCACGTCGAACGGTTGCGGCGCATGTCGCAGGATTGCATGGCGCGCATCGCGGTGCTCGACCAGGCGTCGCACGCTTTTTGCGGCGATGCCGATGCCGATGCCGATGCCGGATCCGAGTTGCCGCTCAACGGCGCGACGCTCGTGTCGCCCGACGAGGCCAGCGACGCCGCCGGTTTTTGCATCGACCACGCGGACCCCGGCGCGATTTCATTTCTGCAATACACCTCCGGTTCGACCTCGTCGCCGAAGGGCGTGATGGTGAGCCACGAGAACGTGTGCGCGAACGTCAGCGCGATGTCGCGCGGCATGGATTGCCGCATCGGCGGCCGTATGTTTTCCTGGCTGCCGCTCTATCACGACATGGGGCTGATCGGCAGCGTGCTGATGCCGGTGCTGTGCGGCTTTCCGGTCACGCTGATGTCGCCGCTGCATTTTCTCGAACGCCCGGCGCGCTGGCTCGCGGGCATCGCACGCGAACGCGCGACCGTGACGGGCGGCCCGGACTTCGCTTATCGCCTCTGCACCGACCGCGTGCGCGACGCGCAACTCGCGGGACTCGATCTCTCCTCGTTGCGCGTGGCGTTCTGCGGTTCCGAGCCGATCCGGCAGACCACGCTCGATGGATTCGCCACGCGCTTTGGCAAGCACGGCCTCGATCCGCGCGCGATGTACGCGTGCTACGGGCTGGCCGAGGCGACGCTGTTCCTCACGGGCGTCGAGGTCGGCGCGGGCGCGCCCGAAACACGCTTTTCGGCAGCGGCGCTCGCGCAGCGCTCGCCTGTCGCGCGGCCTGCCAACGATGGCGATGACGACGGCAAGGCCGTGGTCGGTTGCGGCGCGATTGCGTTGGGCCATGCGCTCGCCGTCGTCGACCCCGACACGTGCGAGCGTTTGCCGGAGCGCCGCGTCGGCGAGGTCTGGTGCGGCGGCCCGAGCATCACGCAAGGCTACTGGCGCAACCCCGAGGCGACGGCCGCCGTGTTTCTCGACGACGCGCCCGGTTTTCCGGGGCGCTGGCTGCGTACCGGCGACCTGGCTTTTGTCGACGGCGGCCAGTTGTTCTTCTGCGGACGCCGCAAGGACATGATCGTGCTGCGCGGCGAGAACGTGTATCCGCAGGATCTCGAAACGGTGCTGGCGGATCGCGTCGAATGGCTGCGCCGTGGCCGCGTCACCGCGTTCGCGGTGGAGACCGCCGATGGCGCCGAGGCAATCGGCGTGGCCGCTGAAGTGCCGCGCGGCAGGGCGCGCCAGGTGGCGCCCGAAACGATTTTCGCCGCGATCGCCGCGGCGCTAGGCGAGGCGTTTCAATACGAAGCGGCGTTGATCCTGTTGCTGGAGCCCGGCGATCTGCCGCGCACGTCGAGTGGAAAATTGCAGCGCAGCGCCTGCGTGAGCGCGTGGCAAAGCGGCGCGATCGTGCCGTTCGCGATATGCGACGCAAGATCGGCGCAGCCGCAAGCCCGCGTTACGAACGCACCGGCGACGGCCGCTTCCGGGGACACCTCGACGCCGACCGCGCAAGCCATCGCGCAAGTGTGGAGCGAAGTGCTCGACGTGCCCGCGCCGCGCGCGTCGGACGACTTTTTCGCGCTCGGCGGCCGTTCGCTGCTGGCGCTGAAGGTCGCGTCGCGCTTACGCGCGCGTTTGGGGCGCGACGTGCCGGTCGGCCTGCTGTTCAGCCACCCGACGCTCGCGAGTCTCGCCGCCGCGCTCGATGCCTGGTGGGCCGCGCCGTCGCATGCCGCCGGGCCGGTCGCGGCGCTGACGCGGCGTGAGGAAAGCGCCGCGCCGCTCTCACTGCCGCAAGAACGTCTGTGGGTGCTCTGGCAACTCGAACCGGACAGCCCGGCCTACAACATTTCCGCCGCGCTCTCGTTGACCGGCTCGCTCGACGCCGCCGCCGCGAAAAGCGCGCTGGATGCGCTGGTGCGTCGTCACGAGATGCTGCGCACGCGCTTCGACGATATGGGTGACGCGCCGCGCCAGATCATCGCGCCTGCTGCGCAGGCCGCCGATGCATGGCGTTGGGAAACCGTGGACGCGCGCGACGCCACCCCCGCGGAATTCGATGCGCAGTTGCGCCGACGCGCTCGGGAACCCTTCGATCTGACGCGCGGCCCGCTGTTTCGAGCGACGCTGTTTGAATGCGGTGAGCGTGGTGAATGCGATGCACGTGGTGAGCGTGGTGAACGCGATGCACGCGGTGAACGTGGTGAATACGATGCACACGGTGAACATGGCGCGCGCGGTGAATACGATGCACACGGTGAACATGGTGCGCGCGGTGAACGCGATGCACGTGGCGAACATGGCGCACGCGGTGAATGCGATAAACATGACACCAGACGTCATGTGCTGCATTTCGTCATGCATCACATCGTCTCCGACGGTTGGTCGATCAACGTGTTGCTGCGCGATTTCGCGGCGGGTTATCGCGCGGCGCTGCGCAGCGGCACTTCATCGCGACCCACGCTGCCCGCGCCGGCCGTCCAATACGCCGACTACGCCGCCTGGCAGCGCGAGCGGTTCAGCGGCGACGGCGCCGCGCAACTCGATGCGCAACTCGACTACTGGCGCAGCCGTCTCGCGGGCTACGACACGCCGCTCGATCTGCCGACCCTGCACGAGCGCGGCCGTCCCTGCGACCCGCGCGCCGCGCGCATCGCCGCGCAAATTCCCGCCGCGCTCGCTGTTCGATTGGAGACGCTCGCGCGCTCGGAAAACGCCACGCTTTTCATGGTGTTGCTCGCTGCGTTCGCCGCGCTGCTGTCCCGCTACAGCGGCGCGCAGGATGTGGTGATCGCGGTGCCCGTCGCGGGCCGCGACCGGCTCGAGACCGAAGAGCTCATCGGCTTTTTCGTCAACACGCTGGCGATGCGCGCGTCCGTGAAGGGCGCGAAGCCGTTCGCGGCGCTGCTGCGCGAAGTGCGCGACGACAGCATCGACGCACAGGCGAACGCCGATGTGCCGTTCGAGCGCGTCGTGGCCGCGTTGCCGTCCGCGCGCCGCGCGGGCGGCACGCCGCTCGCGCAGCTCAAGTTCGTGCTGCACGACGAATTCGACAGCGCGCTCGATATCGACAGCGTGCGTTGCGCGCTGATCGACGCCGACGCCAGCGACGCGCGTTTCGAACTCGCGCTCGACGTATGGCGCGAAGGCGCGCACGGACTGCGCTGCGTGTTCGCGTACGCCGCTGAACTCTACGACGATGCATTCGTCGCGCAATTCGCGCGGCACTACGTGGATCTGCTCGAACAGCTCGCCGACACCCCGCAACGCGCGCTCGGCGAATTCATCCTCGACGACGACGAAACGGTGGACGGAATAGCGCCCGTCGCGAGCGCCTACGCGCTTTGAGCACAGCGCCTTCCTTCACCTGACTTCATCCACCAGATGCATCGAGCCCGCGCTTGCCGCGCGGGCGCCCGACACCCGGATCAGATCACGGACACCATGCAAGCCATTCATTTCGACACCGATTTTCTGCCTGCCCGCGTCGCGCGGTTTGCCATCGAACGGCCGGACGCCGTTGCGCTCGTCGACAGCACGGGGCCGCTCGCCTGGCGCGAACTGTGGGCATGGTCCGGCCGCCTCGCGGCGGCGCTCGCCGCCGAGGGCGTGCGGCCCGGCGATCACGTGGTGCTCGCGTTGCCGCGCTCCGCGGCGCTCGTCGCGACGATCCTCGCCGTTTGGCGGCTGCGCGCGTGTTACGTGCCGCTCGACCCGGCGTTGCCCGTCGCGCGGCTGCGCTGGCAGGCAGAGGACTGCGGGGCGCGTGTGGTGGTGATGGGGGGAGGGGTGGGCAGCGCGGTCGCGGACACGGCGTCCAATGTGTGGAGCGGTGTGCGGGTCGACGCGGCGTCCAATGCAACAACCGAATCATCCACGCCCTGGCTCCCCCACGGCGTATCCACCCTCGATCCCTACGCGTCGCGCGCAGCGCTAGATGCCGCCGACAACATCGACGGCATCCCTAACGCCGGCCCGACACCGCAACCCGACGACCGCATCTTCGCGTGGCCCGCCTATGTGATCTACACGTCCGGCTCGACCGGCAGACCCAAGGGCGTCGTCCTCAGCCACATGGCGCTCGCCGCGTATCTGCGCGGCGTATCCGAACGGCTGTCCGAAGGCGTCGCGAGCGCCGCGTATCTGTCGACGCCCGCCGCCGACCTCGGCCACACGTCGCTGTTCGGCGCGCTGTGGCACGGCTGGACGCTGCATCTGATCGACGCGCAGATCGCCGCCGACCCCGACGCATTCGCCGCCTACATGCACGACCATTCGGTCGATTTGCTGAAGATCGTGCCGAGCCATCTCGATGCGCTCTTGCAGGCGCAGTCGCCCGAACGGGTGCTGCCGCGCCGCTGCCTGCTGATGGGCGGCGAGCCCGCGCCGACGCGGCTGGCCGAGCGTATCGCGGCGCTGCGGCCCGAGTGCCGGTTGATCAACCACTACGGCCCGACCGAGACGGCAGTCGGCGTGCTCACGCGCGCCGGCGCGCAAAGCCGCGCCGCGACGCTGCCGCTCGGCCAGCCGCTCGCGCATGTGGACGCGCGCATCGTCGACGCCGATGGCAACGCCGTGCCCAAGGGCGCGGCGGGCGAGTTGTGCATCGGCGGCCCGAGCGTCGCGAATGGCTATCTGAACCGGCCCTCGCTCACGGCCGAGCGCTTCGTGCCCGATCCCGACGGTCACGGCGCGCGGCTCTACCGGACGGGCGACAAGAGCCGCCGTCTGCCGGACGGCGAGTTCGCGTTCCTTGGCCGTCTCGACGACCAGGTGAAGATTCGCGGCTTTCGCGTCGAGCCGGAGGAAATCGCCGCGCGCCTGCGCGCCGAGCACGGCGTGCGCGACGCGGTGGTGATCGCGCATGCGGACGGCGAGGGCGCCGCGCTGCGCCTCGCCGCTTATCTGACGGCCGCCGAACCGCTCGACGTCGACGCGATCCGCGCGCATCTTGCCGCGGAACTGCCGGACTACATGGTGCCGTCGTCGTTGCAGGTGCTGGCCGCGCTGCCGCTCACGCCGAACGGCAAGATCGACCGCGCGGCGCTGCCCGCGCCGCGCCAGGACGACGTGGCGCACGCGACGCGCGTCGAGCCGCGCGACGACACCGAGCGCGCGCTCGCGGAAATCTGGAAGCGGGTGCTCAAGCGCGACGACATCGGCGTGACGGACAACTATTTCGAAATCGGCGGGGATTCGATCCTTAGCTTGCAGATCATCGCGAAGGCGCGCGGCGCGGGGCTCAAGCTCACGCCGAAGCAGATGTTCGACTACCCGACGATCGAGGCGGCGGCGCGGGTCGCGGTGGCGGTGGCAGTGGCGGCATCACCGGCGCGTGCGGGCGCGAGCGCGATTCAGCGAGCGACGAGCGTCAGCGCGGCGATGGCAGCGGCGACGACAGCGACAGCGACAGCAGCAGCGACGACACCAGCGACAACACCAGCGACAACACCAGCGACAACACCAGCGACAACACCAGCGACAACACCAGCGACCACACCAGCGACCACAGAACCGGCAACGGCATCAGCAGCGGGAACAGCAGCGGCAACGCAAACCACCGACGACGATCGATGGTTCGCCCAAGCCAATATCTCGCGCGACACCGTCGAAGCAGTTTATCCAGCGACGCCGATGCAGCAGGGCCTGCTGTTTCACGGCATGCTCGACGGCGAGCCCGGCATGTACGTTTCGCAATTGCGCCTCACGATCGACGCGCTGCACGTCGAGACGATGCGCGCGGCGTGGGACGCGGTCATCGCGCGGCATCCGGTTTTGCGCACGCGCTTCGTGTGGCCGGCCGGCGGCGAGCCGTTGCAGATCGTCGAGCGGCAGGTGCGGATGCCGTTCGAGTCGCATGCGCGCATCGCCTCGGCGCAGGATGCGCAGGACGCGCAGGACACGCACGACGAATATGCAGCGGCCTACGAAGCCGCGTGCGAAGCGCTCGTTGCGCGCGGCTTCGATGCAGGCGTCGCGCCGCTGATGCGCGTCGATGTTTTCGAGCGTCCCGATGGCGCGCACGATCTGCTGTGGACCCACCATCACGCGCTCACCGATGGTTGGAGCACCGCGCGGGTCGTGACCGAAGTGACGCGCGCGTATGCGGCGCTCGCGGCCGGCGGCATGCCCGAGACGACGCCGGGCGCGCGCTACGCGGATTACGTCCGCTGGCTGCGGCATCAACCCGACACGGGCGCGTTCTGGCGCGCGCGCCTCGCAACGCTCGATCAGCCGGCGCGCCTCGCCGATGCGCTCGGCAACGCGTTCCGGCCGTCGTCCGCGAACGCTGCCGATAGCGGGCCGGCGCACGTGATGGTCCGCGAACTCGACGGCGCGTCGCACGCGCGGCTGCGACACGCCGCGCAGCGCGCGCAAGTCACGCTGAACACGCTCGTGCAAGGCGCGTGGGCGCTCGTGCTCGCGCGTTTTTCCGGGCGCTCGCAGGTGGCGTTCGGCATGACGGTGTCGGGCCGGCCGGTCGATCTGCCCGACGCGGAATCGATCGTCGGTCTGTTCATCAACAGCCTGCCGCTGTGGGTCGATGTCGAATCCGCCGCCACGGTGCGCGCGTGGCTCGCCGCGTTGCAGCGGCATAACGCCGAGTTGCGCGAGGTCGAGCACACGCCGCTCGCGAACTTGCAGCAATGGGCGAATTCGAGCGTCGACGCGCTGTTCGACAGTCTCATCGTGTTCGAGAACTATCCGCTCGACGATGCGCTGGGCGCGCTCGGCGGCGTGCCGCGCGTGCGCGCCGTCGAGGCTTATAACCGGAGTCACTTGCCGCTGATGCTGGTGGTCGCGCCGCGCCATGTGGGCGGCGGCGACAGGCTCAGGCTGGAGTGGCATCGGCATGCGGCGCGGGTGTCCGCGGATGGCGTGGCGTGCGTCGCCGACTATTTCGAGCGGACGCTGGATCGTCTCGCGAGGGCGCTGGTGGAAGCGGGCGATGCGGACGTGAGCTTGCGTGAGATTGCAGGCGACGACGCCGCGGAAGATGCGGCGACGGCCGTGGCGGCGTTTGCCTATGAGCCGGTGACAGCGCGCATCGCCGCGCAGGCGAATGCGCGTCCTGACGCGATCGCGCTGGTCGATGGCGAGGAGCAGGTGACGTATGCGCAACTGGATGCGTGGTCGCGTGCGATCGCGCATGAACTGCGACGGCTCGGCGCGACGGCGGAAATGCGGGTCGGCGTCGCGATGCAGCGCTCGGCGGCGCTGGTTGCGTCGCTCGTCGGCGTGCTGCGCGCGGGCGCGGCGTACGTGCCGCTCGATCCGTCGTATCCGGCGGAACGCCTTGAACATATCGTCGAGGATTCGCAGCTTGGTCTGATCGTGACGGATGCGGCAAGCGTCGCGCAGCATGCGGCGCTGTTCGGATCGCGGACCACGCTGGATGCTGCTGCGTTGCGTGACACCGTGCCCGCCGCGGCGAACGATGCGGACGTGCAACAACCGCATCCGCGGCAGCTTGCCTACGTGATCTATACGTCCGGTTCGACGGGAACGCCGAAGGGCGTCGGCGTCACGCATGAGAACGTCGCGCGGCTGTTCGATGCGACCCGGTCGCGCTTTGCGTTCGGTACAAGCGACGTCTGGACGCTGTTCCACTCCTACGCATTCGACTTCTCGGTATGGGAAATCTTCGGTGCGCTGGTGCATGGCGCACGGCTCGTGATCGTGCCGCACTGGACCGCGCGCGAACCATTGGCTTTTCATGCGCTATTGCGCGACGAACGCGTGACGGTGCTGAACCAGACACCCTCGGCGTTCGCGCAGCTCACGCAGGCCGATGGCGAGAACACGCTCGACGCGCTGCGTGCGGTGATCTTCGGCGGCGAACGGCTGGAGCCGGCGTCGCTTGCCCGATGGGCGGACGGCGCGCGCCGCAGGGGCGTGTTGCCGGCGCTGGTGAACATGTACGGCATCACCGAAACGACCGTCCACGTGACGCATCGCGCACTCGATGAAGCCGCGCTGCGCGATGCGCGCAGCGTGATCGGCGCGCCGCTCGACGACCTCACGCTGCATGTGCTGGACGCGGACCTGAACCGCGTGCCGGTGGGCGCGGTGGGTGAGCTGTATGTCGGCGGCGCGGGTCTCGCGCGCGGGTATCTGGGACGCCCGGCTCTCACGGCGCAACGCTTCGTGCCGGACCCGTACGGCGCGCCGGGCGCGCGCCTGTACCGCTCGGGCGATCTCGCGCGACGGCTGAAGGACGGTGACCTCGAATACCTGGGCCGCAACGACGATCAGGTGAAGATCCGCGGTTTCCGCATCGAACTGGGCGAGATCCGGGCGGCGCTGCTGGGTCATCCCGAGGTGCGCGATGCGGCGGTGCTGGTGTCGGATAGCGACAGCGGCGACCGGCGGCTCGTGGCCTACGTGGTGCCGCGGGGCGAAGCGGATGCCGGCGACGCGGCCCGCTGGCAGAGCTGGCTCAGCGCGCGGCTGCCGGGTCACATGGTGCCGTCGTCGTATGTGGAACTCGCGCGTTTTCCGCTGACGCCGAACGGCAAGCTCGACCGTCGCGCGTTGCCCGCGCCTGAAGCCGTGGCCAATGCATCGGGCCGCGCGGCCTACGTTGCCCCGCGCGATGAATTCGAGACCCGGCTCGCGACGATCTGGCAAGACGTGCTCGGCGTCGAACGTGTCGGCGCACGCGACGATTTCTTCCTGCTGGGCGGTCATTCGCTCCTGGCGGTGCGGGTGATGTCAGCCGTGCGGACGGTTTTCGGCGACGCGCCCGGGCTGCGCGCGGTGTTCGAACATCCGCTGCTCGAAGACTTCGCGGCGTTGTTGCGTGGGGCGCAATCGGCTGCTGGTGGTGCGCGTGTGCCGGAGTCCTGCGTGTCTGTTGCTACTGCTGATTCCGCTGCCACTGTCGGTGCTCGCGACGCTAGTGGTGCTGCTGTTGGTGCGGGTACTGCCGCGGTTATCGCGAACGCTGACGCTGCTGTAGCTGCTGCGCCATCTGCACAAGTTGGACAAGTCGCCCAAGCCACGCGGGCTGCGCAAGTCGGACAAGCGGCGCTGGTTGAACAAGGCACGCAAGCCACACAAGGCACGCAAGGCACGCAAGGCACGCAAGGCACGCAAGGCACGCAAGGCACGCAAGGCACGCAAGGCACGCAAGGCACGCAAGGCACGCAAGGCACGCAAGGCACGCAAGGCACGCAAGGCACGCAAGGCACGC